>JBIKRF010000003.1:0-74697 GCA_044349305.1 Flavobacteriales bacterium | reverse complement strand
ACAACATCAGCTTCGAACATATCTTGAAATTCCTTGCTGTCTTGCGATGGCGCATCTCCGAATGCCAAAGCCACTCTCGGATAAATTGTGCTTGGTTTATCCTTCTTCACTTCCATCAATTCAATGTAGAAAATCCACATGCGCATGAAATCATAGACATATAAAATTTTATCGCCTGGCTTCATAACCATATCTGACAGAATGGTTGTTGACATTGAAAGCGAATCTTCGTCTACTCCACCCATATCCATCAACGAAATCTCTAACCCTTTGCTCCACTCTTCATCGCTTAAATAAAAGCTAGCCATTTCGCCTTGCTCAAAATCGAAAGCATCCAAGACAGCCTTATGCAAAGAATCGAAATTCGAATCTGTTTCTATTTCAATATCGCGAAACACATCTTGCTCAGTATCCATGATTACACGGAACTTGAACAAATTCACCCCACTATTTTTCTTAGCCATTGACAGAAATTTTTAATTCTTGAATTGTACTCGTTGGATTCGAACTTGAAAACACAAAGTTTCCAGCGACTAATGCTGTCGCTCCAGCAGCCTTCAGTTTCGGCGCATTCGTAGCATTAACTCCACCATCCACTTCGACTGCCGGATTGTTGTTTGTATTGGCTAACATAGCCTTCAATCGCTCCAACTTTGAATAGGTGTTTTCAATAAACTGCTGACCTCCAAAGCCTGGATTAACTGACATAATTAATACTAAATCGACATCTTCCAACACTTCTTCAATAGCACTCAACGGTGTGTGTGGATTCAACGCCACCCCTGCCTTCATCCCTTCAGCTTTAATTGCTTGAATGGTTCTGTGCAGATGTGTGCACGCTTCTGCATGTACCGTTAATATATCAGCTCCCACTGCTTTGAAATCTGCGATGTAACGCTCGGGTTGAACAATCATCAAGTGTACATCTAACGGTTTCGTAGCGTGTTTCTTCAAGGCCTTAATCACAGGCATTCCGAAAGAAATATTCGGAACAAAAACACCATCCATTACATCTACATGAAACCAATCCGCAGCAGAAGCATTAATCATTTCGATATCGCGCTGAAGATTTGCAAAATCAGCCGATAAAACCGATGGAGCTATAAGAACTTCGTTTACTTTTGACATGCGACAAAGATACATTTCGTTTTGTTAGCTTGAATTATTTTTTCTATGGTAGTAGTAGGATTAACAGGAAATATCGGGTCGGGAAAATCAACGGTTGCGAAGGCCTTCGTTGCACTCGGAATTCCTGTTTTCAATTCCGACGATGAAGCTAAGAAAGCATACGCCATTCCTTCCATTCAAAATGAAGTTATAGAAATTCTAGGTTCTCCGAAAGGTTCGGCAGAAGATCCTTGGGAAGGTTCTCAGAAAGGTCTGAAGGAAGGTCCTTCGGAAGGTGACTATTTAGACTTTTCGAAAGACTCTTGGAAATCTAAAATCGCTTCCATCATTTTTTCGAACGTAGAAAAAAGGCTTCGCCTTGAAAAGCTCATTCACAATTTTGTCCAAAACGAATTTATCTCCTGGAAAGCCAAGCAAAACGCCAAATATATCATTCGCGAAGCGGCCCTAGCCGATTCGTTTCAACCTGAAAACTGTGATTGGTTAATAGAAGTAAACGCAAACAGAGAAACGCGCCTTCAGCGCGTTATACTTCGCAGCCGACTTACAGAAGAAGAATTCAATAAACGCGATTCGCTGCAAAAAACAAACGGAGCTTTTCCTTCCGAAAGAAAATTTCAAATTGAAAACAACGAAAACAGGAACATTTTAAGTGAGATTCTAGAAATTCACCGCAAGCTTATCTCTTAAGGATTGACTTCAATAATTTTCTCCTCAAGTCCTTTTTTAACCATACCCGCAAGTTCCATCAAACAGGCTGTGCGGAACTGGTTCATTTCGTTACCCAACGGTTTTTGTTCGAATAACTTTTGAAGCGCTTCATATTCCGCAACGTCCACGCGATCCTCAGAAGTTCTAATCAACTCCATATTCCAAGCTCCTGGATAGACCATTTTATAATCGCCCGTATACTCTGCCCAATCTATTTCTTTAACCTTATTCAAAGGGAAAACGGTGTTAAAAAGGGTCTCTCCAGTCTCCGAGTCAATCATGTTAATTCTAAACCTCATTTGTGTCGTAAACTTCTTGTTGTACTGACGATACTTCACTTTTTGATCACTAATCTTTTTTCCTAAATATCCTTTTTTTAATCCGTAATCATTCAATTTCTGATCTGCAGAATACTCTACAACTTCACCAAGTAGAATGTATTTAGCACCCATTAATTGACCCGCTTGAATTATTGTTTGCTCATCAAATAGCCCTGACATGGCCATTTTCTGTTCTTCCAAAATTTTATTCGTGTAATCACGATCCAACATCGTTAAAAACGGATCTTTATTTTCTAAAAGGGCTTGAACAACTTGGGATCCCATTTCTTTCTCGACTTCGTTCTTCACATTTGTTTTATCGACAACAACGTACGCAACGGTTATTCTCCCTTGTTTCAAACAACTCTCCATCAACTGTTTGGCATCTTTAAAAGAGGGGTCAATATCATCAATCTTTTTTAAAGCGGAATAGGCTTCTCGGAGACTTCCAGCTTCCAACGCTTTAGTCGCAAGGTAATAATTGGGATAGAGTTCACACATCCCTTCTAAATATCTCAAATTTGGAAAATCGCTTACTAAGCTTCGGATTACATTCAACTTTTCTTTGGCTTTATCATACTTCGAAGCAAGAACTTCAGACTCTGCTTGTTTGTATAATCCTTCGCAATAGCTATGTTTCGATTGTTTAACAAATTCTTTCAAACCGTATGGCTCTTTCACATCCATATCCTTGTTGTTCTCTACGAAATCTTTTAGTTTGGCTAACAATTCATCCGCCTCTCTGAATTTTTCTTGCATGCAAAGCAACCGAATAGGGCTATCGAAATCTTCTTTAATATAGGCGTCAATCACCCTTTTCTTTCCAATGAGGGCCTCCTTAGTTTCTTTGCGAACAAGCAATTCAGAGTATAGACTTAAAGCTTTGGAATACATGCGTGCCTCTTCATATTCTTTAGCATCTTGAAGCTGAGCCTTATAAGTTGAACACCCAATGAGCATCAGGTTTGTCAAGACGAACAACAGTCCGATATGTATTTTATTTACTATAGCGCTTCTCACGAGTGCAAATGTAAATCATTAGGAACAAAATTCCGCAAGGAATTAACACTTCTATCTTGAAAACGATTCCAGAAATTTGTTAATTCAATCCCATAATACCTTCTTTTTGAAAAACACTTAATCACAACACTATGGATATTCGTACTAAAAAATGGGTTCTTCTTACTCTTTCCATTGTTAGCGTTTACCTTTTCGTTTTTAATTGATGTTTTCAAAATTCAAAGAATTTTATAAAGCCTACTTCCCTTGGTTTGTAGACGTTTGGTATTATTTAGTGATAATCGTTGTTTTTATTGTCTGTACAATTATTTGGTTGTAACTTTGGGTAACGATGGCCCTAAGTAATTTTTACTTTATAGCTCTTAAGCCAAGTCTTCCTGAAGAATTGGAAACTCGTGCGATTCAAGCAAATCTGCTTGCTCCCGACAACCTCGAGTCTATTGTTAAGCCTGTTTATCTCCCATTATCATTTCAATTCAATACCGATGAAGACGGAATATTTGAACTTGGTAATGCCCTACAAAACACATTGAACAACATGCCTAGCTTCACCTTGTTGCTAAAAAACATTGTCTTCAATTCTGTTTTCAAACAAATAGCCATTCAGCCCGAGCCTAGTTCTCATCTCGAAGAAATTCAAAACAAAATCGTGGACGTACTTCTGGAATGGAACAACTTCGCACATTCTCCTGTTTCTTTTGAATTCCCGAAAGCCGAGGTGGCATTGGCTCGCAGCAATTGGAGTTTAACTGAATTCAACAAAGCGAAATCAGATGCACTTCAACTTTCATTGGCTCAAACATGGACCATTGAAACCGTTTCTATGATGGAATGGACAACACAAGGATGGAATGAGAAATTCTTCTTCCCTCTTGAAGATCAAAGATTACTTCGTAATCAATCCAATACTATCTTGCAGGACAAATAAGTCTTGCAGTTATGCCAAAATCATTCGATAAAAAATTAGGCCTTACGATTCTCGTTGCCTCTCTCGGTTATTTCGTTGACATATACGACCTCCAACTCTTCAACATTGTAAGCAAAGAAAGCCTTCGCGGAATTGGCATTACCGACGAGAACCTAATCAAAACACTGGACTACAGTTTATTCCTGTGGCAAATGTCAGGTATCATTTTAGGCGGACTTATTTGGGGAATCTTAGGCGACAAACGCGGTAGAAAAAAAATACTCTTCGGTTCTATTCTCATCTACTCATTGGCAAACATTGCGAATGCCTTTGTTACCAATGTTGAAGCCTACTCCATTATTCGCTTTATAACAGGAATAGGTTTGGCAGGAGAATTAGGCGCAGCAGTTACCCTCATTAACGAATCCATGTCAAAGGAAAAACGAGGCATCGGAACCATGATCATTGTAACCATGGGGGCCCTTGGTGCCGTTGCTGCTGTTGGCATTCACAAAATACATTTCACCATGCTTGGATTGGAATCTTGGCAGGTTTCCTATATCATTGGAGGATGTCTTGGGTTGTTGCTTTTGTTCATGCGTTTTCAAACTTTCGAAAGTGAGATGTTCGACAAGGTGGAGAAACAAAAAGTACAACGCGGGAATTTCTTCATGCTTTTCAAAACGAAAGAAAGAGCGCTACGCTATTTGTCATGCATTGCTATCGGTCTTCCCGTTTGGTTTTGCGTTGGTTTGCTAATTAAGTTTTCTGACAAATTCGCAACGGTATTAGAAGTAGAAGGAACTATTGATCCCACAACATGCATCATCTTTTGTTACCTCGGTCTTTCTGGAGGAGACCTCATTTCAGGATTCATTAGTCAGTTCCTCAAAAGCAGAAAAAAAATCATTTTCTTCTATCTTGGAACAACGGTTATAATAAGCCTCTACTTCCTTCTGGTTCATCACCATTCTGTAAACACATTCTATGCGCTAGCCGCGCTGCTTGGCGCAACAACGGGATACTGGGTGTTGTTTGTCTCGAACGCAGCAGAACAATTCGGAACGAACATCCGCTCCACCGTTGCCTCAACTGTTCCCAACTTCGTGCGTGGATCTACTGTTCCAATTGTTTTAACATTCAAATACATAGAGCCTAGTTTCGGAGTCATCAACAGTGCTTTAATCATTGGCGGGGTGACCATAGGAATTGCGGCAATAGCCCTCGCCTACTTGCCGGAAACATTCGGAAAAAACCTCAACTTCATTGAAGAATAAAATGAAAAAAATCATCGCAATTGCATGCCTCACTTCTCTCGTTGCGTGCAAACAAGAAAACGCTATTATGCAAATTCAAAAACCCCAAAACAAAAACATTCAAGACACCACTTTCGGATTCTTTGGCACCAAAGTGAATGATCCTTTTTACGGACTTGAAGACGACGGAAGCGCACGCACCTTGCAATGGGTGAATGATGAGCAAGCACTTACAGAAAAATATTTAAGCGGAGAAAAAATGCGCAACGAGATTCGAGAGCGCTACACTTCCATTTTCAATTTTGAAAAAGTAAGTGCTCCCGATAAACATGGCGATTATTATTTTTTCTGGAAGAATACCGGGCTGCAACCGCAAGCGGTTTGCTATGTGAAGAAAGGTATGCGCGGTGCTGAAAAAGTTTTTATTGATCCGAATGCATTAGATCCGAAAGGACTTACAACATACAGTTTACTCGACTCGAACGACGATCACACCTTAATGGCAGTGGCGGTTAGCAAGGCTGGTAGCGATTGGAGCAACATTCATATTTTCAACATTGAAACCGGAGAAGAGGTTGAAGCCCCAATTGAATGGGTGAAATTTAGTGGCGCTTCCTGGTTTGGAAACGGATTCTTCTACAGCCGCTATCCTGCCCCCGCTGCAGGAGAAGTCCTAAGTGGGAACAACATGAATCATGCGGTCTATTATCACATCCTAGGCACAAATCAAGATTCTGACAAACTTGTTTACGAAGACAAAAACAATCCGACCTACTACAACAATGCAGGATTAAGCGAAGACAAGCGCTACCTCTTTATCACTTCTGCTCCTGGAACTGATGGCTACGCTGTCTATTACAAAGACATTGCAAACGGCGGAATGAATTTCATTCCTCTCTTCACAGACTTAAGTCATCACAGTTCCGTGGTGGAAGTGGCTATTGACGGCGAACTCATTGTTCATACAGATGTCGATGCGCCAAACTACCGATTGGTAAAAGTGAATCCGGCTGATCCGAATCCTAAAAATTGGAAGACCATCATTCCCGAAGACAAGCGTTTGTTGGAAGGTGTTTCCACCTGCGGTGGAAAATTATTCCTTCATTACCTCAACATGGCCAACACCGAAATTGAAGCCTGTGACTATGAAGGAAAGAACATCAAGAAAATAACGCTTCCCGATGGAACCGGCACTGCAAGCGGATTCTCAGGCAAGCGTCAAGACAAGAAGTGTTACTTCACCTTCACTTCGTTCACCTATCCGGGTGTCATCTATTCATTCAACGTTGAAGATCTTACCTACGGTGAATATCACAGACCTTCGGTCGATTTCAACATGAACGACTACGAAAGCAAACAAGTGCTCGTAACGTCGAAAGACGGAACACAAGTCCCTCTCTTTCTCGTTCATAAAAAAGGACTTGTGTTAGATGGAAATAATCCAACACTGCTCTACGGATACGGTGGATTCAATATTTCATTAACGCCTTCATTCTCTTCTTCACGCTTAATACTGCTCGAACAAGGCGGCGTATTCGCCATGGCGAATCTTCGCGGGGGCGGCGAGTTTGGAGAGAACTGGCACAAAGGCGGAATGCTTTACAACAAGCAAAACGTCTTCGACGATTTCTTGGCTTGCGCCGATTATCTCATCGACAACAAATACTCTTCAACACAAAAATTAGGAATTGAAGGAGGTTCAAACGGAGGTTTATTAGTGGGCGCTTGCATGACGCAACATCCCGAAAAATTCGCTGTTGCTTTTCCTGCTGTTGGAGTTTTAGACATGCTTCGCTACCATCACTTCACTGTTGGAAAAGGTTGGATTCCGGAATACGGAAGCGCCGATGAATCGGAGCAAATGTTCAACTATCTGAAAGGCTATTCGCCTTATCACAACTTGAAACCCAACACGAATTATCCCGCTACCATGGTCATGACTGCAGACCACGACGATCGTGTGGTTCCAGCACACAGCTTCAAATTCGCTGCAATGCTCCAAGAATGCACAACGAACGAAAGACCTGCCCTTATTCGCATTGAAACAAGCGCAGGACATGGTGCAGGAAAAAGCACAGAACAAATCATTGCAGAACAAACCGACAAGTGGACCTTCTTCTTTAAAAACGTTGGACACAATTATTCCTTGAAATAAAATGAAAAAGATGCGCCTCTTAACATTCGCATCATTGGTTGCTTTCGCCAATTTTTGTTCGGGCCAACTGATTGAAAAAGTCAATGTGTTTATTGGCACCAATAAAATGGGCCACACCTTTCCGGGAGCAACCGCACCTTTTGGAATGGTGCAACTTTCTCCTGAAACGAAACGCGCTAATTTCTTCAACGAGAAACGCGAGTACAACGGCGAAGTCTATAACTACTGCGCGGGATACCAATACCAAGATTCAGTTATACAAGGATTTGCGCACACGCATTTTTCCGGAACCGGACATTCCGATTTAGGAGACTTCCTTGTGATGCCCACAACAGGAAACGTCGATTTGAAAGCAGAAAACTTTCAGTCTTCCTTTCAACATAAAAATGAAAAAGCACTTCCTGGTTTTTACAGTGTAATGCTCGATGATCATAAAATTCTTGCCGAGCTCACAGCCTCTGATCGCGTGGGATTTCACAGATACACATTTCCAAAAAATGAAAATCCAGAAGTCGTTTTAGATTTCACCTACAACATTTACAATTACGATGGGAAAAATGTCTGGACTTTCATTCGCGTTGAAAATGATTCGCTCATCACAGGGTATCGTATAACAAGCGGTTGGGCGAAAACACGAACAGTTTATTTTGCAGCTGCCTTTTCTCAACCCATTTCAAATTACACAACCGCAAACCTCAGCGAGCAAGACTACAAAGGCTTCTACCGCAAATTCAATCAATCGAAAAATTTTCCTGAAGCTGCAGGAAAAGAAATTCGAATGTTATTGGAATTCGAAAAAAGTGAAAACCCACTGCAAATCAAATGGGCCCTTTCGAACACCAGCACAGAAGGCGCTTTGAAAAATCTTCGAGCGGAAATTCCACATTGGAATTTCGATTTAACGAAAAAAGAAACGCAAGCGAAATGGGAAAAAGAACTTGAAAAAATATCGATTCAAATTCCTGATAAAAACAAAGAATCCGTTTTCTACACTGCACTATATCACACCTGCCTGTCTCCTGTTTTGTATGAAGATGTAGACGGAAATTACAAAGGGCTTGATCAGAACATTCACAATTCCGAAGGATTTGAAAATTACACCGTCTTTTCGCTTTGGGACACCTACCGCGCACTGCATCCGTTGTTCAACCTCATTCAGCCAACAAGAAACAACCACATGATTCACTCCATGCTAGCACATCAGAAACAAAGTGTGCATCACATGTTACCGGTTTGGAGTCATTACGCCAATGAGAATTGGTGCATGACTGGCTATCATGCGGTGTCTGTTATTGCTGATGCTGCTGTGAAACAAGTTGGCAATTTCAATTTGAAAGAGGCATACAAAGCGTGCGATCAAACGGCAAGTGTCGATTATTTTGAAGGGTTGAAAGACTACATTGAAATTGGTTTTGTACCTGAAGACAAATCGGGAGTTTCGGTAAGCAAAACGCTCGAATACGCCTACGACGATTGGTGCATTGCGCAACTCTCTTCACTCACAAACAAATCGGAAGTGACCATGGGTTACGCCAAATACTTCATGCGATCAGAATCGTACCGGAATGTTTTCAATTCAAAGACTGGTTTTACACAACCGAAACTCAGCAATGGGGAATGGAAGAAACCGTTTGATCCGCTCGACACACATGGACAAGGCTTCATCGAAGGAAACTCTTGGAATTTCAGTTTGTACATTCCACATGCCATTCCAACTATGATTGAATTAATGGGTGGAAAGAAAAGATTTGAAGAGCATCTCGATTCCTTGTTCACGATGCACTTGGAAGACAAATACATTGAAAAGAACGAAGACATTACGCGCGACGGAATTATGGGAAACTACGTTCATGGAAACGAGCCGAGTCATCACGTGCCCTATTTGTACAACTACACTTCTTCACCATGGAAAACGCAGGAACGTGTGCATGCTATTGCGAATAAATTCTACACCAACGAAACGAATGGTTTATGTGGAAATGATGATGCGGGTCAGATGTCTGCCTGGTATGTCTTTTCTGCGCTCGGTATTTATCCAACCTGCCCGGGAAGTGTCAATTACGACCTCGGCTCTCCTCTGGTAAACGAGGCAATCGTTCAGTTGGAAAATGGAAAGACTATACTAATCAAAGCCAGCAAACTGAACGAAAAAAACATTTATGTGCAATCAGTGAAGTGGAACAACAAAGAAATCGGACTTCAAATCTCACATTTAGATTTAGTTCAAGGCGGAGTTCTCGAATTTGAAATGACTTCCAAACCGAAGAAACTAAAAAAATAACACTCCGAAAATAAGACTATCTTTGCACCGCTAAAATTATACGCCGTGCTATCAGTAAACAACCTTTCGCTTCGTTACGGAAAACGAGCATTATTCGAAGAAGTAAATCTCAAATTCACACCGGGGCACTGCTACGGTGTTATTGGCGCGAACGGTGCCGGGAAATCTACTTTTCTGAAAATCCTTTCAGGAGAAATTGATCCTACCACCGGAAAGGTTGTCATGGACGCTGGTGTGCGTATGAGCGTGTTGAAACAAAACCACTTTGAATTCGACCAAGTTCCTGTGTTGCAAACCGTGCTTATGGGAAACCGCAAGCTTATGGATGTGATGCAAGAAAAAGATGCCATCTACGCAAAGGAAGATTTTTCTGATGCTGACGGTGTGAAAGCTGCCGAGCTGGAAAACATTTTTGCTGAAATGGACGGCTGGAATGCAGAAAGTGATGCTGCACAACTTCTCAGTAATCTGGGCATTGCGGATCACTTGCATAACGAATTGGTTCATACCCTTAGCGGTAAAGAAAAAGTTCGTGTATTGCTAGCGCAAGCGCTTTTCGGGAATCCTGAAATCTTATTGCTCGATGAGCCTACGAATGACTTGGACGTTGAGACCATTTCTTGGTTGGAAAACTTCTTAGCTGATTTTCAAAATACAGTTATTGTTGTATCGCATGACCGTCACTTTTTAGATGCCGTGTGCACAAACATCGTTGACATCGACTTCAGCAAGATTCAACTGTATACAGGTAACTATTCGTTCTGGTACGAGAGTAGTCAATTGGCTGCGCGTCAAAGAAGCGACCAAAACAAGAAGATGGAAGACAAGCGCAAAGAGTTGCAAGACTTCGTTGAGCGCTTCAGTGCGAATGCTTCCAAATCGAGACAAGCAACAAGCCGCAAGAAATTATTAGATAAGCTTGTTATCGATAACATTCAACCCAGCACAAGAAAATATCCAGGTATTATCTTCAAACCTGAACGCGATTGTGGAGATCAAATCTTACGCGTTGAGAATTTATCGAAAGTAAATCCAGATGGAAGTGTGCAATTCAAAGATGTTGAATTCACGCTTATCAAAGGAGATAAAGTAGCCATTCTTTCAAAGGACCACACTGCTATCACTTCCTTCTTTCAAATCATCAATAACTTGGAAGAACCAACTACAGGAACGGTTGAATGGGGTAGCACAATTACCACAGCATACCTTCCGAACAACAACGAAGACTTCTTTAAATCTGACGACAATCTTATCGATTGGCTGCGCCAGTTTTCAGTTGACAAAGACGAAACATACGTTCGCGGATTCTTAGGAAAAATGTTGTTCAGCGGCGAAGAAGTAATGAAGAAATGTTCTGTTCTTTCTGGAGGAGAAAAAGTACGCTGCATGGTCTCTCGCATGATGCTCGCTAATGGCAACTGCCTAATGCTAGATGAACCTACAAATCACTTAGACCTCGAGTCTATCACTGCATTCAACAACGCCATGAAAGATTGGAAGCACAATGCGCTTTTCACTTCACATGACCACGAGTTTACTGAAACAGTAGCAAATAGAATTATTGAAATTACACCGAAAGGAGTAATCGATAAAAGAATGTCTTACGACGAGTATTTGTCAAATGACCAAGTAAAAGAAACAAGAAAGAATTACTACGGGTTATAACGTAGTTGGTTCTTCAATTTCTTGAGACATTGCAACCACGGTTTTAATTTCAGGAACTGCAGATTTGATCGCCGCTTCAACACCAGCCTTCATGGTCATGTGCGATTTGTTGCAGCTCGTGCAAGCGCCTTTCAATTCAACTAAGACTGTCATTTCAGGAGTCACTTCCTTCAACTCAATTCCTCCTCCGTCTGCTTCCAAATAAGGTCTAATGGAATTAAGCGCTTCGTTCACACGTTGAAACAATGAATCTTGTAACATATTATTCTTGGGTTGCATGTTTACGGAATGGCAGCAAGCGCAATTCCTTTTCAAAGTTAATTAAAAATGCTTGCCAATAGCGCGCTGCAGTCGTATTGTCTTGAAGAACCGATGGCCTTCCAACATCACCGGCTTCACGAATACTTTGAATCAATGGGATTTCGCCGATAACAGGAAGGTTCAAACTCTCTGCAAGGCGCTTCGTTCCACCTTCTCCAAAAATGAAATACTTATTTTCTGGAAGCTCCGCGGGAGTAAACCAAGACATATTCTCAACCAATCCCAATACTGGAATATTTACTGCCGGCAATTGAAACATCGCTATTCCCTTACGCGCATCAACTAAGGCAACCTCTTGTGGTGTACTCACCACAACAACTGCAGAGATTGGTAACGTTTGAACAATACTTAAATGAACATCGCCCGTTCCAGGAGGAAGATCAACAATCATGTAATCCAATTCTCCCCATTCAACATCGGTAATCATTTGATTCAAAGCTTTCGTAGCCATAGGACCGCGCCAAACAACAGCTTGATCACCTTCTGTAAAAAATCCGATGCTCAACACTTTAACACCATGCGCATCAACAGGGGCCATCACTTTCTTTCCGCCCACTTCAATAAGTCTTGGCTTTTCCAACACAACATCGAACATGGTTGGTGCAGATGGGCCATAGATGTCGGCATCTAACAACCCTACTTTGTGTCCCAAGGCTGCAAGTCCCGCAGCCAAGTTGGAAGACACCGTGCTTTTACCTACGCCACCCTTTCCACTTGCAACAGCAATAATGTGTTTTACCCCTGGGAGAATTCTGCGCAATTCACCGCTTCTTTCATCTCCTGCTATCGCTTCTACATGAACCTTTACTTCGAATTCATTTCCCAACACGCGTTGAATAGCGAAGACACAAGCCTCACGCATGCGTTGTTTGGCATGCATTGCAGGATTACTCACTTTTACTTCCAACTCAATCTCATTCCCCTCTGCGCGAATAATCTTGACTAGATTCAAGGTCACAATGTCCTTCTTCAAATCTGGTTCTTGCACGTTCGCTAACGCCTCTAAAATTGCTGCTTTTGAAACACTCATGGTATTATTTTTTCGGCATTCTTGCCTGAATGTATTTAATTTTTCTTCCTTCCTTCAACCACATTTGCTCGTAGAATGTTCTAATCTCCAAAACATCTTTCAGCTTCTCATCTATCGTTTCTAAAAATCCTGATTCGTAAATGTTATCGTCATGTAAAACTATCTCTGCTCCCATCAATGGAATTTCGCGCAACGCGCGCTCGTACAGCGCTGGATTGTCGTGCTTAATGTGAACGACTCCTTCTGACTTCAGCATGCGCTCGTAGCGCTTCATATAGAAGCCAGATGTGATCCTTCTATTCCCATCGTGATCATTCGGCATCGGATCTGAAAACGTCAGCCAGATTTCATCCAATTCATTGTCATCAAAAAACGCGTCAATGAATTCAATTCTTGCTCGAAGAAAAGCCACATTCGTCAATCCCATTTCAAGAGAATCTTTTGCCCCCTTATGAAAACGATGACCCTTTACATCTACACCTAAATAATTCTTATTTAAATTCCGCTGCGCTTGTCCAACCGCGTACTCCCCTTTCCCACAGCCCAATTCTACAACAAGCGGATTGTTGTTCTTGTAGAATTCTTCGCGCCACAATCCTTTCATGAACGTCGCATTCTCGCGAATAACCGGCATTAAGTTCGGCTCGAATACATGTGGAAATGTCTTGTTCTCGGCCCACCGTTTTAACTTATCCTTTGCCATATTAATTCGCTATAAACACCGCTCGCCAGGCCTCTGGTATGGGCTGCGTACGCTGGTCTTTGTGATTGAAACAAACTAGAACCGATTTTCCTGTTGCGCATAAACGTTCTCCAACAACAACGCGGTAACACACCGAAAAACTTTTATTTCCAACATGCTCAACCCACAACCGAATGTTCATTCGGTCGTTTAATAAAACAGGATAGAGGTAATCGATTTCATTTCGAGCCACTATAACTCCGTCTTCATTCCAATTCCAAATTCGGGCTACGCGCTCTTTGAAATAAGCCATACGAGCTTGCTCGAAATAACTGAAGTACACAGCATTGTTTACATGCCCCATGGCATCAATATCCGCGAAACGAATTTCAACAGATGTCTCGAAAATCTCTTTCCCTTCGGGCTCTTCCATAAACTAATTTTAGAGCACAAAGATAATTCCGAGCAGCAGTTCTATTTAGAAAAAACTTGATATCCGTATGGAGCCAATGCGCGCTGATTTCTCGAGTAAAGCGAAAACGTTTCACTGTTGAAAATGCTTCTGAAGTCTCCGTCTGGAACATCATCTGTAAAGTTGAATACTTGAGGCTTATCGGAGAAATTCAAAAGAACAACAACCTGACGATCGCCATTTGTGCGAACATACGCGTACAACACATCATCGTTGGATGTCTTTATCTTTTTGAATGTTCCGCCAAACTCTCCGTTCCACAAAGCTGGATTTTCGTGGTGCACCGCAAGCAAGCGCTTGTAGAAGTCGCTGTTTACATAGTTATTAAAGTAAGCAGTGTCTTTATCGAAGAATCTCAAACGCTTCGCGTTTCCTTTCGCATCTACTTCGCCACCTTCTTGAGAAGTGTATACCAACGGCATGCCCTGAAGTGTGAATGACAGCACGTCGAATAACTTACGTTTCACACCGTAACGCTCTCCTCCTGTTCCATTCCACGTGTTTTCATCGTGATTGGTAGTGAATCCCATGCGATAAGCACTCTTTTGAAAAGCTGTATCTGATTTCGCCATATACTCATCGAAAGCATAAAGTGACTTTTCTCCTTTTGCCACGGCATTCATAATGCCCATTAATTCCCAACTGTAAGACATGTCAAATGCTTTCAAATGGTGATCTTTTTGCTCTGCCTCCGCCAACATAAAGACCGGCTTAATAGCATCTAATGCTGCGCGCGCATCGTTCCAAAATTCCGTAGGAACATTCATCGCTACATCACAACGATAACCATCAATTCCGCAATCTCTTACCCAATATTCCATGGCTCGTATCATTTCTTTGCGCAATTCCTGGTTGTCGTAATTCAAATCGGCAACATCAGACCAGTCTGGTACAGGAGGCACAATGTTTCCATTTGCGTCATGCGTGTACCAATCGGGATGCTGAAGAACCCACGGATGATCCCAAGCCGTATGATTCGCAACCCAATCAAGAATAACATACATTCCCAACTCATGCGCCTTGTTTACCAAACGTTTGAAATCTTCTGTGGTTCCATACTCTGGATTAACTCCGGTATAATTCTTTACACTGTAGTAACTACCCAAACTTCCCTTTCTGTTTAATTGACCAATTGGATTAATTGGCATAAGCCAAAGAATATCAACACCCAATGAATCTATGCGAGGAAGATCCTTTTCCAACGCAGCAAATGTTCCAGCAGCAGTATGCTGACGAACATTTACTTCATATATGGTTGCGTTTTTCGACCAGCTCGGGTGACGCACAACTTTAGTCTCTGAATAGCCAATTTGCTTAGCCTCTGATGTATAATCTTGATTCTTAGCCACTCCGCAACTTGCTAGTGCAAATGCCAATAAAACGAGTAAATTATTTTTCATGTTGAAGGAAATACTTAGTGTCAAATATACACGAAGGTCTCTTAATTCGAACGAAGAATTTTCCACAAACGAATAGAGCCGTCATCGCTGGCAGAAAGCAATAATCCATTCTTTAGAAAATGAAGTGCATTCACACTTCTTGTATGCGAACCTCCACAGAGAAAATCAAGTGTCTCCGCATCCCAGACCTTAATTTCCTTATCGCGACTTCCCGATACAAAAACGTGTCGCTTTGGATGAAAAGCAATGGCATAAACATTTCCCTTGTGCGCTGTAAAGTTCAAGACAGGTGCATAATCTTTCTTTGAATTCCATAAATGAATAACGCCATCCCTTCCTCCTGTAAGCAGCACACTTTTCTTCGGATGAAAAGCACATGAAGCGACACCCAACTCATTCACCTTTTTCTTTTCTATCGAATTGAAGAAAATTGGATCTACAATTTCCATTTCGCCATTTGACATAGGAAAAGCCAATTCGGGTTTGTGAGTACTTACAGCAAACCGACGGATTTTAGAATCAGACAATGGAATGGTTCGCGAATAACTCGCATCTGATCTATTCCATTCAATCACATTACCATCTGCGCCAACACTTAAAATCTTATCTTCTACAATCTTAATATCGAATACACCGCCTGGGTGCACATTGTAATTTTTGATTTCTTTTTTGTTTTGAATATCAACTACACTGAGTGTGTTCTGCTGACAACCAACCCATAAAAATTTAGACACGTCGTCATAGAGTAAGGAGAAAACCGCACCACTTGCTTTAACCTGAATCTCTGAAGAAACGCCATACTCCGTATTCCACTCGGAAACCAACCCATTCGCGGAAGCGGTAAAAAAAGAATCTGCATGCGTTCCATCAGCAATTGCATAAAGCGGTGCCTTCATGTCGCCGAATGAATCGAGCAGTTCCATTTTCATAATGCTAATGTAAAATAAAAAAGGGACCGAAGTCCCTTTTTAAATTAAGTCAAAAGCGTATTGAATCAATATCCTTGACGGAATCCACCTTCTCTACGGTTAGAGGTACGTGGACGGTCTTCAGCTTCTTTAACGTTGATCTTGCGACCTTTCATTTCAGCTTGGTCTAAAGCGTCAATTGCATTGCGCGCTTCAGCGTCATCTGACATTTCAACAAAACCAAAACCGCGTGAACGACCGGTATCACGGTCAGTAATCACTTTAGCAGAAGCTACTTCACCATATTGAGTGAAGATTGCTTGGAGCTCATCGCTCGTTAGACTGTAGTTCAGTCCAGAAACAAAAATGTTCATAAAAAAAATAAAATTAATTAATGCTTACCCTTCATGTAGTTGTGCTCTTCAAGAAGATTACAAATCTAAATTCGGAGTAAGCTTTAACAAAGATAGACGAATTTTTCACACTTGCAAGAAAAACAACATTTTTCTTACGTTAAAAATTCGATATCCATTTCGAGCCCGGCGTGCGAACGCACATTGAACACTTGCTGATTGTCAAAGATTAAGTATTGCCCTACAATTCCCTTCAACTTCCCTTCATACAAATTATTCGGCAAAGCCTTCCATGTTATTGGATTTAACGGTCTGTCCTCGCAAGGAAAGTGAATGTCCCAAACTTTGTCCTCGTCATCAATAAAGTCCTGAAATGCATCTGGAATTTCAAACAACAAATTTTCTTTTGCTTCAAGCAAGCTCTTATTCTCTGTGAAAGTGGGCTGAAGCATTCCTTTCCAATTTGACTTATCTGAAACATGCTCCTTTAATAAGACTTCAAACTCTCCGGCCAACTGCCTGTAAGGAACGCGAGCGAAAACCAATCCTTGCCGAGCCCCTTGATCTATCCATCTTGAAAACATGTTTCGTTCCGATGTAACTCCAACTTTAATTCCAGACGTAAATGAGAGGTATACAATGTGTGGAATAAGATGGTTCGCTCGCTCCCACTCCATGTCTCCTCGCAAAGCAACTCCTTCATGTGCCTGACACAACTCTGGATGTATAATGCAGGGAGAAGCATTGGATGAATCTTGGAATCCATTCCAACACAATCCCTCTCCAAAGGTCTTATTCAATTTTTCTCCGTGTAGAATGCATCGGATGTCGCCGGTAGCATGCAGTCGAACTTGTTTACCCACACATTCATTCAGGTTTAACTCTCCCTTTAATTCCAAATTATCATAAATAGGAAGAACGTATTGCGCCTCCCCGCTCTCGGACAATGTAGTCCGCATCTTTCTTAAATGAGTCTTCATAATTTTGAAACAAAGAAAAAGAATACTATATTCGTTTTAACAAATTCTTTCACTATGAAGAAACAATTACTCTCTCTTTTTGCTTTTAGCGCGATTCTTTCTGCATCTGCGCAAACAGTTTTATTCGAAGACAACTTCGATTCATACACTGCCGGAACAGGCGTTGTTGCTCAAAATTCAGCTTATTGGGCATATTGGAGCACCGGCACTGCATCAGACGCAACGGTAAGCTCAGATTTCGCTAGCAGCGGAGCGAACAGTGCTAACATTAACGGTACTGGAACAGATTTGGTTTTACCTCTAGGTCCATTTACTAGTGGCAAATACGACATCAAATTCAAAATGTACTTGCCTGCTGGTGCTGGTGGATATTTCAATGCGCTACACACTTGGTCAGGAACCTCAACTGCATACCAATGGGCTTGCGACGTTTTCTTTGATGGAACAGGCGTTGCTACTTGGACAACTGGCGGCACTCAAGGGGGCGCAGTTACTGTGGGAACAGACACTTGGTTCGATGTTCAAATTACCGCTGATCTAGACAATGACCTCGGTAGAGTTTACTTCAATGGAGTTGCTGCCAACGAGTGGCAATGGAGCCTTGACAATGCTAACGGCAACGCAGGAGCTAACGCGCTTGCTGCCTTTGACTTTTACGGAACTAACACTGCTGGCACGGCAGGGAACTACTACATCGACGATGTTCAAGTTATTGAATCTACCGGCGTTGCTGTTAAGCCTTTGACTTCTGAAAAGATCTCTAAAGTATCGGTTTATCCAAACCCAACTAATTCAAATTTCAGTATTGAAATTCCGGAGAGCTTTGTTGGTGGTGAAATCAGCATCATTGATCTAACTGGTAAAGTTGTTTTGAAAGATCGCGTTACACAAAGCTCAATTAAGCGCATCGATGTTTCAACTTTAAACGATGGCATTTATTTGATTCGCATGAATAACGGTACTGTTCAATTCACTGACAGACTGGTTAAGAAATAATAGAACATTTTTCTGAGAAGAAAGGAGCCAATTTATTGGCTCCTTTTTATTTTTGGACCAATAGTTGAAAAACGCAATTCCCAATTCGAATCATTCGAAAGTTTTCAATTTTAAAAAGCAACGTATACCTAACTTTGAACGTCTATTAGAGAGTTATGAAATTTATGAAAGCGAAAACCTTATTCTTCCTGCTTATTTCTATAAGCTTTTTTGCATCTGCTCAAAACAAACAATCAAAACTCCCTTATTCCATCAAAGGAAAAATTGAGGGACTACAAAACGTAGATATTTATCTAGCTAATTACTACGGTAACAAATTGTACTACAACGACACTTGTCATGTAGACGCAAAAGGAAACTACGAATTCGCGGGCAAGCCCTTCAATGAGTGTGGAAAATATGCTTTGGTAATGCCCGGGCCGCGCTATTTCGACTTCATTGCCTCTGACGAACAAATCATCATCAACTGCTCTGCTGACGCTGATTTAAGTAAGATTGAAGTTGTTCAATCAAAAGAAAACAAACTTTTCTTCGATTACATCCGATACATCAATGGTAAAAGAACTGTTCGCACTCCGCTTGACAATTGCATCAATGACTCATTAAAATCGGAAGCAGATAAAAAGCCTTGTATTGAAGAGCTAACCAAATTGAACAAAGAGGTTGTCAATTATCAGAAAGATCTTATAAAAAACAACAACAACTCACTTTTTGCCAAATACTTGCGCATGGGCATGGAAGAAGACATTCCAAATGCTCCTGAAAATATTGCAGAAGATAAAAAACAAGAATGGCAATATTACTGGTACCGCCATCACTACTGGGATCGTTGCGACTTGAAAGATCCGCGCATGGTTCGCGACGGAGCCTTCCACAAACTTGTTGAGGATTACATTACCAAAACACTTCCTCAAATTCCCGATACGGTTTGCGCAGAAGTTCAAAAAATAATCAAGGCTACTTCTGGTAACGAAGAGTCTTTCAAATACATCACTCACTTTGCGACTTACACTGGAGAGACTTCGAAAATCATGTGTATGGACGAACTGTTCGTATTCATGATTGACAATTACTATTCAAAAGGAATGTGCAACTGGGTGAAGGAAGATAAGTTGAAAGAGATGAAGGAAGCGGCGGACAAGAAACGTGATTGCCGTTGCGGTGAGAAAGCACAAGACATTATTCTACCTGACACATCTGAAAAGAATTGGGTTTCCATGTACAAATCACGCGGAGAGTATACACTCATGGTTGTGTGGGAAAGTTCATGCGGACATTGCAAAAAAGAGGTTCCTCTTCTACTCGACTTATACCACAAATACAAAGACAGAGGATTCGTGGTTTATGCGATAGGCAACGACTACGAGAACAACAAATGGGTTGATTTCATTAACGAGCACAAACTCGATTGGATTAACGTTAGTGACACTCCTGAAATCATGAAGCAGGAAAAAGCAACCGAATTAATCTATAGCGGTGTGACGACATTGAAGAGTTTGAATTACCGCACAACTTGGGACGTGACAAGCACTCCTAAAGTTTTCTTAATGGATAAAGAAATGAAGATCATCGCGAAATCTTTGGGTGCTGAGCAACTCGATCAACTTCTAGAGAATTTGTACAAAGGTGAAAAAGTTGAGACGAATAAGTTTCAAGAAACCGAATACGAAGACGTTAACAGTCCTCACAAATAAACAGTGAGTCACTTCGACTATTTGCGCACAGGCATGCTTCGAAATGAAGTAGATGTTTATGTGGAAATGTGGAATGCAAAGCCTAATGAAATAAAGCAATTTATTTCTGAATTCAACGAGTTGACGCAAACGCAGCAACGCAAAGGCGTTTGGATTCTTGATCATCTTTCGCAGAAGAATGCCGCTTCGGTTCAGCCCCTTCGAGATTATTTCTATGACTTGGTTACACACTCAAAAGACTCTTCTGTTCGCAGAGAGTCTTTTGGCATTTTATACAACCTTGAACTTACGGAAGAGCAAGACGGCAGAATGCTCGAAAGAGCCTTCTGCACGCTGAGTTCGTTCGATGTTGAGACAGCAGAAAGGCTTCATGCGATTCATTGGGTTATGCGTGCAGCGAAGTCCTACCCCGAGTTGTATGATGAAATTATTGCTGGAATTGAACTCGTGAAAGACATTGGAACGCCTGCCTGGAAGCGATACAGTTCGAAATTAATTCTTAAACTAGAGATTACAAAGGAGAAAGCCTTTAGTTCGAAAGCAAAGAAATAATCTTTGCGGAAACATCTCCCTTCTGAACATCGAATTGAAGCACATGCGGCTTGTTTCGATACCACGTCATTTGTCGCTTGGCGTAATTTCTTGTGTTCTTCTTTATCTCAACAATGGCCTCGTCCTTCGAACAAGAACCTTCGATATATTTAAATATCTCCTTGTAACCTACAGTGTTTAAAGATTGAAGATGTTGCATGGATTGAAGCCCTTGCACCTCTTCGAACAACCCCTCTTTCACCATTCCATCTACACGCCTATTGATTCGATCATAAACCCATTCACGTTCGCCAGAAAGAAACACGTGAATAATTTTCGCGTCAATAGCCTCGCTCGATTTCGTGCGTAATTCGGAGAAGGGTTTGCCTGTGATTTGAATGACTTCCAACGCACGAATAACACGATGTGCGTTTTCTAAATCAACACTTGCTGCGAAATCGGGATCTTTCGCTTTTAGTTCTTCCACTAGAACTAAAAGACCTTCTAATTCACATCGTTGATTTAGCGCATTTCTAATTTCCTTGTCTCCGGGTAATTCATCCAAGCCGTATAGCAAGGCGTCCATATAAAGCATACTTCCACCAACAACGACTACAACTTCATTCGATTGAAACATCTCTTGAATTTTGGCCCTAGCATCGCGTGAAAACATACCCGCGGTGTATTCTTCTTCAACAGATAAAAAAGAAATAAAATGATGTCGTGCAGCATTCAGCTCTTCCATTGAAGGACAAGCAACACCTATGGACATTTCCTTGTAAAATTGACGTGAGTCGCAGGAAATAATTTCAGTTTGAAAATGATTGGCTAATGAAATGGCTAAAGCTGTTTTACCTACACCCGTAGGTCCTGAAATAGCGATGACCGTTTTCATTGATGATTAAATCAATCCTCTTCCAATCTTTTTGATTTTCCCTTCTTCCACCATTTTCGGCATAATGGTATCCAACACACCGTTAATGAATGTCGCAGACTTTGGCGTGCTATAGAACTTCGCCAATTCAATGTATTCGTTCATGGTAACCTTCGTTGGAATGCTTTCAAAATAGATTGCTTCTGCAATAGCCATTTTCAACAACACTAAATCCATGATTGCAATACGATCGGTTTCCCAATTAGGGGTAACGAGAGAGACACGTTCTTTTGTGTCTGAACCTGTTGCAAGTGTTTTGCGGAATAACTGTCTGCAAAACTCTTCCTCCTCGTCTCCTTCCTTCCACAAAGGAAGAAATTCAATATCGGTATCTGTCTCTTTAATTGACTTCAATGAACGCAAAACCATACTTGCCGTAAGGTCTAAATCATCGTTCCAAAAAATACCTTGATCTTCAAGATAATCATGCATTAACTCGAAGTTCACCAGGTGACGTTTGAACAACTTCACCACAATCTCTTTGTCGTGTTCAAAGCCACGCTCCTCGCTCGCCAGGTAGGCTTGGTATTCTTCGCAATCCTGAATGTCCTTGAACATTTGCTTCAACAAATCGCGATTTTCAGTCCACTTCAGGTGGTTATCCTTCATGGCTTTTTCCAACGATTTGCTGTGAGACAAAATCCGTAATACCGCATTCGCCGCGAACTTCGTGTTTGGGTGAAGATCTTCGTGGCTCGGAAGTTTCTTATTCATTCCTGCTTCAATTTTCTCAATTGAAAGCGAATGCATTTCCACCATTAACTGAATGAAGGCTACATACAAATCTCTGAAACGATTCACGCTTTCAAAAAGCATTTTCTCGTAAGAAGCCGCGTTCGGCTCTTCGTCATTGTAATAGGCAAATAATACCTGTAAAACTTTAATTCGTATGTGTCTTCTGTTTAGCATAATCTCTCCCCTCTAATCAATATCTAGTTTTAATATTCGCAATCGATTGAATGCGTTGCTCTGCCATTTGATTCGCCGCCAAGTAAGAAGGAATTCCCTTTTCTTTAGAAGCTGAATAAATCTTAAGCGTTGTGTCGTAGATCTGCTCTGCCTGCGCAAGAGAAGCCTGACGGTTGTAGCCTACAATTTCCCAGTAGCAGTTGATGATTCCACCTGCGTTCACCAAATAATCAGGAGCATATAAAATTCCTTTATCCAAAACGCGTTGACCGTCTTCCGTTTCAATTGCCAATTGGTTGTTTGCTGCACCGCAAATAATTCCACAAGACAATTGCTCCAAGGTTTCTTTGTTAACGGTTGCGCCAAGTGCGCAAGGGCTGTAGATGTCCATTGGAGTCGTGTAAACTTCTGATGGAAGAATGGCTTTAACACCATACTTTTTCACTACATCGTTTACTCTGTCTTCGTATATATCGGTAATGATAACGTGAGCGTTTTCTTTCACCAAATACTCAACGAGGTATTCACCTACGTGACCTACACCTTGAACCACGATGGTCTTTCCCGCAAGCGAATCGCTTCCTGTTTGATCTTTAACACTGGCCTTCATTCCCATGTAAACCCCGTAAGCAGTAACAGGACTTGGATCTCCGCCGCCGCCCATATAATCTGGCAAACCAACTACGTGATCAGTTTCCATTTTCACGTATTCCATGTCGCGTGTTCCGATACCCACATCTTCTGCGGTAATGTATCTTCCACCTAAACCGTCTACGAATTTTCCGAAGCTGCGCATGAGCGCTTCGTTTTTATCTTTTTTAGAATCTGCGATAATCACAGCTTTACCTCCACCGATGTTCAAACCGGCAAGTGCACTTTTGTAGGTCATTCCACGAGAAAGACGAAGAACATCTGTCAATGCATCGCCTTCAGAGGCATACATCCACATGCGCGTTCCGCCGACTGCAGGTCCTAATGTTGTGTTGTGAATTGCTACGATGGCTTTTAATCCGGTTGCATTGTCTTGACAAAAGACCACTTGCTCGTGGTTATGCAACGCCATTCTTTCGGTAACTGCAGACATTTCTGCAGAGCTGTTTTGTTGAGTCATAAAAAATGATTTCCTATTGAAAGATTTACTTTCAGCCGCGAATTTAGCGCTTAACTATGAAAGTTCCGCTATTATTGAAGAATTTCATCAATGGCAACAGCCAATCTGCGATCTCTTTCTGTAACTACATCTCCAGCGTCGTGCGTACTTAATTCAACACGCACATAATTGTAAACGTTAAACCATGCTGGATGATGACCATGTTTTTCCGCCAAGAATGCAACTCTGGTTAAGAAAGTAAATGCTTCTTGGAAGTCTTTGAAACGAAATTCTCTAACGAGTTTATTGTCCAATTCGCGCCACATAGTGCTTTAATTTTCCCAAATGTACACTTTTCTTCCAACCATTCACATTCAACATTGAATAATTGACAATCATTTAAAATAAAAAAAGGGTATTTTATTATCAAATTTGGGACATGGTAAACGGACAATGTCTTCTTTCATTTATTCCCATGCGCGCAGAAGCATCTGATCGCAGTGAACAAGTTAGTCAACTTATTTTTGGGGAGGCCTATGAAGTATTAGAGGAAAATGAAAAATGGTACTTTATTGAAACGAGCTTTGATCAATACCGAGGTTGGATAGACAAAAAACAATTCTCTCCGCAAGTTTTCGAAGTAGAAACTACGCGTGTTTTTGCTTTTCCAAGTGTGCTTCAATCATTCGAGAATAAACACATTCTCATGCCTATTGGGGCTTTTGTCCCTGAGGATTTTCCAAGTCAAATCTTATCACTCAATGATGCGCTTGCATTATTCAAAACATACATCGGGGTCCCTTATGTTTGGGGAGGAAAGACAAATTTTGGTTATGACTGTTCCGGATTTACGCAATCGTTTTTCAAAACCATTGGTCGAGCGCTGAAACGCGACGCCTATCAGCAAGCCACAGAAGGAAACGATGTAATGTTACTTACGGAAGCAAAGACAGGAGATCTTGCTTTCTTTGACAATGCAGACGGAAGAATTACGCACGTTGGAATAATCCTAGAAAACGATGGAAGTTTCGAAATACTTCACGCATCCGGAGAACTTCGAATTGACGTCCTAGACCATCAAGGTATCAATAAAAAAAGCGAAGGTTATTCGCATAACCTTCGCCTCATTCGCAGAATTCTTTAACTCTTATTTCGCGCTTAGCGCGTCTTCAATCAATTGAACAACATGGGCTCTGTGCGCCTTCGTTAGTCCATTTCCTGCAAGATTACCCGATTCCATTTTCTGAATGCGTTTCAATTCCGCTAGCGCTATTCCCTGAGAAACATTGTCGTATCTGTTTTTCACATCACGCATATCGATCAATCTGAGTATGTATTCAATTTGTAGGTTTTGACGAATCGTATTGACTTCACCTTTCAAATCAGATTCAAAAATAGCTTGTGTTAAATCGAACATCACCTCATCAATCGAGTATGTATTTCCATACAAATAGCTATCAATAATTCTTTGATGAACACGTGGGTGCATCAAGTGATTCAAGCATTCAGATTGCATGTCTAAAATGCGGTCGTGAATCTTCGGATCATCGCTTTTTGAGAAATGTTCAAAGCCTCTTCTTTGATCAAGCAAGTAATTGAAGGTTGGAATCGCTTCGCTCCAAACGTCAGAAGCAAAGGCATATTTCGCAAGAGCATTCATGGCTTCTTTTTGTCTTGCCTCGGAAACTGGCTCCAAAGGTCTAACTGAAGAACCTTGTCCAGCATAGGCTCTATCGTAATGAACACCTCCGATTTGACGAGTCATTACATTGGTTTGAATGCCATACTCTTTTGTTGCAATCAAAAACGACTGAAGCAATTCAGCGTAGCTTTCATTCGTAGTAATCAAATGCTCTCTAAGCTTGGGCAGAACCACCTTCACCAATTCGCAACGCTCGACACCATACGCAACTGGATCATTCGATAAATCATAGATATTAACATCGGGATCTATTCCTCTTCCAGCGCTGCGCATATCATCTGCATCGTTTCCGTATGCCAACTGATGTTCGGTACTTCTAGCTGTAATTTTATCTAATCGCTCTTTTTCTTTTTGCTCATCTGGCAGCCCCTGGCTATATCCGTATTCAATCACCCATTTATCGTAAGGTCCAACTTTCACATCGCAATAAAGCGCTTGTTCTTTAGGGTTCAATTGATAGTTGAAAGCTGGATATTCCATCACAGAATTCGCTAAGCCTTCTTTATTAATCTTCTCGACATTCTTGATATCTGCAACAGATTGAAGCGTACTTGCGCGCATGTTGTGCGTAAGACCAAGGGTATGTCCAACTTCATGAAGAACTAAGCGGTAAAGCATTTGACGAACAATTTCTTGCTTTTCCAAATCTGAAGCTCCCATAACATTCGCGGCACTTGTCCCGAAAATTAATTGCTCGTTGCTCATTGCTGCAGCGTTACACAAGAATGGATTACGTGCACCTTTTTCCTTCAATAATTGTTCTTGCTCTTCGGTTAATGAGTTACTCAAACGGAAAGTGCGATCGGCATAAACACGATTGGTTAACGCCACCCATTCTAACATAATATCTGCACCTAAAATCTCACCGGTACGCGGATTAACGAAACTTGGTCCATATCCACCAAAAGGTGGCGCAGGTGTTGATGTCCAACGCAAAACGTTGTATCGGATATCTCCGGCATCCCAAGTTGCATCATCGGGCTGCTGCATACAAACAATAGCATTCTTGAATCCTGCTGCTTCAAAGGCCACATTCCAACGCTCTACAGCTTCTTTAATAATTGGGCGAAGCTCTACCGGAGTAGTGTTTTCCATCCAAAATATTATAGGTTGAATGGGCTCGCTCAAACTTTCATTTGGATTTTTCTTTTCCAAATTCCAACGATGAATTACATCTCTCCATGGCGTAGCTGAAGCTACCGTCATATCGTTCACTTGCGTCGTGAAATAGCCAATGCGAGGATCATCAAAACGGGGCTTGAAGTTGTTTTGTGGAACTGACAAGAACGAATGTTGGTATTGAACAGTCACGTTTCTTCCATCTGCAACTGCTTCTCCGCCTATGTTTGGAGAATTGGTTTCGTACACATACGAAACCACAATTTCAGAATTCTCTTTGTACGTGCGAATGGAATTGACCTTCGACTTTTCCTTGCTCAAGCTTCCAAGGGGAGCGTCTCCGCCGCGTGGTGCTGGCATTTTAACAAGTTGCATTTTCTCTGAGAGTAACAATGCGTCACCATCTATAAGCATCTTGTTTCCATCTAGACTTGTCACTTCAATTTTTTCTGAAGCTAAAACCGGATTGTTTATGTTGGAAGAAGAAGCCTTGCTTATTGCGTTTGTAGGATCGTAATAGAAATTTGTGTTCGCTTGAACAATTTCTAAACGCTCGTAATTCTTTTTAAAAACAACAATCTTCGAATCGCCGAATGCGCCCTTGTGATATCCGGTTTCAACCGGTGCGTTTTCAATATAATTGAAATAAATAATTTCTTGGTTTAACTGAGATTTCTGAATTTCAATATACGTTTTGCCCGTTACGGTATCTGTGTAGAAAGTTAGAAGACCTTCCTTCTTTTTACACTTCTTAACCAAATCACCGAATTTATCTTCAGGCTTTTTCTCCTCTTTCTTTACCGGTTCTTTCTTCTTTTTAGTAGGATCAACCGTTCCGTATGCCGGAAGTACCAATACTCCGGAAAGGACAATTGCAAACAATGCTAGATGCTTTTTCATTTTCAAAATTTAGATAGGCGAATATAAATCAGGTTACGTTAAAAATAACTTACCTTTGCCGTGGTAAAAAAATTAACCCTTTAAATGGATTCCTCCCCGTGCAGTTCGAACTTACAAAAGAGTTGTTGGCAGACCTCCGCAAATGGATAGGCGAAGGGAAGGATAGTGCTGTACACGAATTTACCAAAGATCTTCACCCAGCAGACGTTGCTGAAATCATAAACGAGCTTCCTACCCAAGAAGGTGTATACCTCTACCGCATTCTCGATGAAGAGACTGCCGCAGATGTAATGCTTGAATTGGATGAAGACATTCAAGAGACCCTTTTATCAAATCTTACCAGCCGTGAAATTGCCGAAGAGTTAATTGAGAACATTGACTCCGATGACGCGGCGGACGTACTCGCGGGCTTAAGTGAAGAAAAACAAGAAGAGGTAATTGCCCTACTTGAAGACGAAGAGCAAGCGAGCGATATCATGGACCTCATGACCTACGCCGAAGGTACGGCAGGGGCATTGATGGCTGTGGAAATGGTTACAGTAAAACAATACTGGACCGTTGCGCAGGCGATTCGTGAAATGAGAAAACAAGCGGAGGACATCGATAACATCTACACCATCTATGTTGTAGACGAAGAAGATCATTTACTTGGAACACTGAGCATGAAGGCGCTCATTTTCGCTTCTGCGAGCATGCGCACAACTCTGAGCGAATTATACAAAGAATCAAAAGTTAGAACGGTTGAAGTTGAGACGCCTGCCGATGAGGTCATGCGCATCATGAAGAAATATGACTTAGTCGTTCTTCCCGTTCTCGATGAAGATCAAAAGTTAGTTGGAAGAATTACCATTGACGACGTGGTCGATTTGATGCAAGAAGAAGCCAATCGCGATTACCAATTGGCGAGTGGTATCTCTGAAGACGTTGAATCGAGCGATAGCATATGGACGCTCACTCGCGCAAGACTTCCGTGGTTGTTGATCGGAATGATTGGGGGAATGAGCGGAGCCTATATCATTGGCGTTTTCGACATAACAGAATATCCAGCCATGGCTGTTTTTATGCCTCTTATTGCGGCTACTGGAGGGAATGTTGGAGTTCAGTCTGCGGCACTTGTTGTTCGCGCCCTTGCGAATCAAAGCGCATTTGACGAAACGGTTTGGCAAAAATTAGTGAAGGAATTTGGAGTAGGCTTATTGAACGCAAGTGTATGTAGCGCCCTAATTTTCTTAGCAAGTCAACTGTTTCATTTCGAATTATTGTTAAGCCTTACAGTATCACTGGCATTATTCTGCGTAATCATTTTCGCAAGTATCAGCGGAACCTTTTTCCCGCTGATGTTAGACAAATTAAAGATCGACCCTGCTTTGGCTACTGGACCCTTCGTCACAACAGCGAATGATATAGTAGGACTAATTATCTATTTCAGTGTAGGACATTACTTCCTCACCCATTTCACCTCGTTACCCTATAGTTTATTCTAATGGGAAAGAGAGTCTTATTCTTAGAAACGGTTCATCCTGTACTTGCTGAAAAACTCATTGAATTGGGTTTTGAATGCGAATTCAATTATGAAGTTTCTCGCGAAGATTTACTGAAGGTGATTTCATCTTACAATGGAATTGTACTTCGAAGCCGAATCACCTTCGACGAACAACTTATTCAAGCAGGAATAAATTTGGAATTCATTGCCCGCAGTGGGTCTGGATTAGAAATCATTGACCTTGAAAGTTGCAAAAAACACAACGTAAAAGTGTTCTCTTCACCTGAGGGAAACAGCGATGCCGTTGGTGAACATGTGATTGGAATGCTGCTGGCATTAGCGAATAACATTCATTTAGCCAATGCAAGTGTTAGAAGAAAAGAATGGTTGCGTGAAGTACATCGGGGTTTCGAAATTAAAGGAAAAACCATTGCTCTTATTGGGTTTGGGCATATGGGGCAGAGCGTTGCGAAAAAACTATCCGGATTTGAAGCTTCAGTTATTGAATACGACAAGTACACCGAACGTTCATTCGGTTCAATGGCCAAACGTGTTTCGCTTCAAGAAATATTCGACACAGCCGATATTGTGAGTTTACACTTGCCCCTGAGTGAAGAGACAAAAGATTATGCAAACGCTGCCTTCTTCCATTCATTTAAAAAGAAAATAGTATTCATCAACACTTCACGCGGCGGACATGTGAATGCGCTTGATCTGATGAATGCCCTTGACTCGGGAATAGTTACCCATGCCGCACTAGACGTTCTTCCGTTTGAAAAATCTTCTTTAGAAGGTTTGAATGACAATCCGCTTTTCGAAAAGCTTCTTACCTACCCCAACGTATTGCTTTCACCGCACGTTGCAGGGTGGACAAACGAGAGCTACTATAAACTGTCGTATGTTTTATTTGAAAAAATAAAAGGGCATTATGCCCTTTAGATTTACTTCTTCAAACAACGAATCCGCTCTTTTTCCCAAGCCGCTTTAGACTCCTTTGAAAATGCCTTATCGAATTCTATTTTTCTCGACTTCGAACTGTACATGCAACGTGCATAAGGATTCGACTGCAGCTCTTCACTAAATCCTTCCACAGATATTTCCATTGAAACCTGAAGCTCAAGAACAAATCCAATTTTCCAATCTTTATCAGGAATGTTGTCTGTTACCACTTCAAGCATTTTAGTGAGGTATCCATCTTTTTCAAAAGAGATGTGATAAAGACCGTTTGGGCGTAAGAAAAATTCAAAATTACCTCTATCGCTGAACGTATCGAATGTTGCTTTTTTCGACTCTGTTCCAATTAGCTCAACTGTTATGCGCGTTGGCATTTCAGCGTCGGTATCATTGGCTATGGTTACGCCGTTGACATAAACCAACTTATCATTCTTCTTTTCAGCAGTTAACCAATCTGGCAAGCTTTTTTTCTGAGCCGAAACACCAAGTGTTAATGTTTGAAATGCAATAAGGAATAAGAAGAATAATCGTGACATTTCTTTTTTGAATTTTTATAAAGATATGAAAATACTTTTTGTGAGATTATGAGTTGCTTCGCTTTCTGAAGTTCGCATAAGCTCGAATTGCGAACGTTAAAATCAATCCAATTCCAATTATACTTAACACTCCCCATACCCAGCTTAACTCGTCCTTTCTAACAACCAAGAAAACTACTGCAATTAAAACCAACGTGCTTACTTCATTCAGCATACGCATATGATATGCCTTATAAGCCTTGCGGTCTTCATATAGATTCTTAAAAATACGCTGCCCTAAAATTTGGTAGGCAAACAAACAGAATACAAAAAACAGTTTCAATAACATCCACGGTTGTGAAAGATATCCTGGATTGAAATACAACAACCATACGCCCCAAATTAATGTCAATATTGCGCTTGGCCAAGTAATGATATACCAAAGGCGCCACTCCATGATTTTATACTGTTTAATCAAAATCTCACGCTCCAATTCTTCTTTCGTTTCTTGCGCTTCAGCATGATAAACGAAAAGTCTGAAGATGTAAAATAACCCTGCGAACCAAGTAACTACAAAAATGATATGAAGGGCTTTAATTGTATCCATTACACAAACAAGGCTTTGAGTTCTGTAGCTTCTTCCGGCTTCATTTTTCCAGCTAGAATCAATCGGAGTTGTCTTCTTCTTAATGCACCTTCAAAGCGATTCTTTTCTTCTTTTGTTTCAGGAAGCAATTCTGGAACATGAATGGGGCTTCCCATTTGATCAACCGCAACAAACGTATAAATTGCTTCGTTGCATTTAATCATCTCACCGGTCGTGTGGTGTTCAACATAAATATCCATGAATACTTCCATGGAAGTCGCGAAGCTTCTTGAAACTTTTGCTTCTATAACTACAATATCTCCCAACTTTATCGGGTGTTGAAACGACACATTGTTCACCGCTGCTGTAACAACAACGCGCTTACAAAGGCGATGTGCAGAAATAGCAGACGCAACGTCTAACCAATTCAGTAGCTGTCCACCCATAAGGTTTCCAAGCGTATTCGTATTTTCTGGAAGAACGATGTGCGTTGTTATCGTTAATGTTTCCTTTGCTGATACCTGTTTCATTCCCATTTGTTTTTCATTTTATTAAAAGCCTCTTCCACATGGTTGACTTGAATAACATCGATGCACTTGTTCTGCATTCCATATTTACATTGATTGCCCAATTTCGAGCATGGTCGTCCTTTTCGTTTTGATTGCAAATAAACAGTATGCATATGCTCTCCAGCTTTCGGCTTGGGCCTATAAACACCCATTCCTAAATCCGGAGTTGTGCACCCCCACAATGCAATAATATCTTTCTTAAATGCCGCTGCAATATGCATCATTCCCGTATCTCCGCAGATAACCGCTCTGGCGCTTTCAATCAATCTAGCGCTTTCGTGAACGCTACATTTTCCAATTAAATCTAAATGCTTTGGAGAATGTTTCAATTCAATTGAATCTTCCTTCCCACCTATCCAAACAATGCGATCTTCATGAAAACAATTTGACAATTCCTTCCAATTTTCTTCACTCCAACGTTTACCTTCATGGGCGCCACCCGCCGCTATTACAGTATATCCATCCTGAATAAATTCATTTGGAAGCAAATCATGAATTGAAGTTGTTGATGAAGGAATGAAGTATTCCAAAGCCTTACCGTCATTCTCAATTTTAAATGTTTTGAGTGTATCGATATAACGATCTACAATATGCTCTATTGGACCTTTCCATAAACCCAAATTTACTTGAATCCATTTGCGGAAATTTTGCTTGTTCACATGAAATGAGAGCACCCCTAGTTTCTTGCGAGTGCTTCGCGAACGCAGGCTGTTTTGCAAATCAATGATGTAATCAAAGTTTTCTTCCTTCAATTCATTGAAGACCTCCATCCCACTCTTATCTACTGACCAAATTTTATTGACGAAAGGGTTTGCTTCGTTCACAAACGCAAAACGCTTTTGAGTAAGCAAATGCACTTCTGCTCCATGTGGCAGCTGCTCTTGTAAAATTCGATAAACAGGAGAGGTCAGAACAATATCTCCGATACTGCTGAATCGAATCACTAAAATTTTCGCCCTAGAATTCATTTCGGGTGCAAGATACATTCAAAAGGAACTCCCTACTTTTGCGAAATGATAATTGATACGCACAGCCACGTTTATTTAGATGTTTTCAAGGAAGATTTAGCCGAAGTTGTTGAACGTGCGAAGTCGTTCGAAGTAGGGAAAGTTTTGCTTCCCAACATCGACGAAGCTAGCATTGAACCTATGCTCGCGCTATGTAAAGACTATCCCAATTTTTTCTACAGCATGATTGGTTTGCATCCATGCGATGTGAATGACGATTTCGAAGAAGTTCTCGCTCGAATGAAAGCGTTGATACCTGTTGTAAAGCCTGTTGGAATTGGTGAGACGGGAATTGATCTTCATTGGAAACAAGACAACCTAGACGTTCAAAAAAAATCATTCATAGAGCAAATCAATTGGGCGAAGGAATTCGATTTACCTCTCATTATTCATGCACGCGAATCGTTTAAAGAAATTTTCGAATGTCTCGATGAGCATGACAGTGCTGAATTGCGTGGCGTTTTTCATTGTTTTACTGGAAATGAGAATGAAATAAAAAAAATCTCTTCCTACCACAATTTCTATTTCGGAATCGGAGGAACTTCGACCTACAAAAAGAATCAAGATGGAAGTATTCAAAAAATCCCACTTGAGAAACTCGTTGTTGAAACCGACGCACCCTTTTTATCGCCTGTTCCACATCGCGGAAAGCGAAACGAGCCCTCATTCATTGCTCACACCGTTGAATTCATTGCAAAATCTTTGGGAATGACATTCGATGAAACTGCTGCGCTAACCAGCGAAAACGCAAAGAAATTGTTCGCCTTGAGTTAATTTTCACTCAATTCCCCCGCTAAGTTTTCAAGCAAGGCATGACGAAAATCTTCTCCTTGTAGGCCCTGAGCCAACAAATACATACTCTTTGTAATTGCAGCTTCAAAAGTTAAATCATAGCCGAAAATAGCGCCCGCTTCAGCAAAGGCTTTTCCTGTTTTGTACAACCTTTCGTCTACTCTTCCGCGTTTGCACTGAGAAATATTAATGATTGAAACTCCTCTTTCTATAGCGGCTCTGAATACATTTAAAAACTCTTCATTTCGAGGCACATTGCCTGCTCCAAAAGATTCGATGATACACACTTTCATATTTGGACGTGCTAAAGCGTATGAAATCGATGACGGAAGAATGCCCGGATATAACTTCAAGACACCAACTCCTTCTGTCATTTCTTTTACAAACTTCAATGGTTTATTTGATCTGAAGAGAAGTTGCTCGTTGAAAATAATATGCGTTCCAATTGTTGCCAAATTGCCGAAATTTGGCGAGTCGAAAGCATCAAAAATTTCTGTATTCGCTTTCCAACTTCGGTTTCCGCGCATGAGACGTTCTCCGAAACAAATAGCCACTTCCTGAACCAATGGCTCATTGTTCTTTCTTTTCGATGCAATTTCAATGGCAGTAATAAAATTTTCTCTTCCATCAGTGCGCAGTCTACCTAATGGAAGTTGTGATCCCGTAAGAATAATGGGTTTGTTCAATCCCTGAATCATGAAACTCAAAGCAGATGCTGTATAAGCCATCGTATCTGTGCCATGCAGAATAACGAATCCATCAAACTTTGAATAGTGAGACTCTATTATATCAACCAATTCCGTCCATACTGTTGGAGTAAGTTCAGCGCTGTCAATTGGCTTCTTCAATGAAATGCCATCGTAGTTAACATTGAGTCCTTGTATCTCAGGCAGGTATTTATTGAGGTCCTTTAAATCGAGAGGAATAAGCGTTCCTGTAGCAGGATCTTCCCACATACCAATGGTTCCGCCAGCATATAGAATAAGAATGTTTGCATTCATGCGACCAAGTTAGATAGAAAAATTATACGACTTATTGATAATTTTCTATTCGAACTGATTAGATTTGCCACCATTCAAAAAAAAAAGTATGGCAACAGAGTTGGAAAAAATTATTTCAGTATCCGGAAAATCTGGATTGTTTAAAGTGGTGTCAGCAGGAAAGGTTGCTGTAGTTGCAGAATCTTTAGTTGACGGCAAGCGTCAGCCTATCCTGAGCACTCAACGTGTGAGTACATTAGCTGATATTAGCATGTTTACTTATGAAGAAGATGTTCCATTGAAACAAGTTCTTTCTAACATGAAGAATGTTTATGGTGAAGAAGAAGGGCCTTCGAGTAATTTAACCGGAGCTGCTTTGCGTGAGGAATTTAAAAAAGTGCTTCCTGATTTCGATGAAGATCGCGTTTATGATAGTGATATTAAGAAATTATTTAGCTGGTACGGACTATTAAAAAGTCGCGATATGCTTGATTTCGAGGCTTCTGAAGAAAACACAGAAGAAGAATCGGAAGAAAACGCATAATTTTTTTTGGAGATTCAAATTCACTTTATATATTTGCACTCCTGAAAACGGAAGGGAGTTTAGCTCAGCTGGTTCAGAGCATCTGCCTTACAAGCAGAGGGTCACTGGTTCGAACCCAGTAATTCCCACTTCAAAAGCCCTCAATAGAGGGCTTTTTTTATTGCCAATCGCGTCGTACTTTCGTAGAATGCGCACAATGCTTGCTGTACTGCTTTTTGTACTTTTCACTATAATATCATTCGGGCAATTTGTCACAAACGGCAGCGCGTTTGCTACTGGTGGTAATTGCTTCACGCTAACTCCTCCAGTAAACACTCAACTTGGTTCAGTATGGGCAACTTCTACGATTGATTTAACCCAGAGTTTTGACCTAAATTTCACAATGAGTTTTGGTGCTAGCGACGGCGGCGCCGACGGAAACTGTTTTATTCTTCAACCTACTGGTACAAGTGTTCTAGGAATTGGGGGTGGCGGAATGGGCTTCGAAGGTATCCCTGTTGGATTTGCTGTAGAATTTGATTCATATACCAATGGAAGTCCGAACAACGACCCTTGGTATGATCACATTGCTTTTTTGAAAAACGGCGTGGTGAACCACGGGACTGCAAACAACATTGCCGGACCCGTTCAAGCGAACGCAACAAATGCAAACATTGAAGATAATTTGAGTCACCAAGTACGCATGGTTTGGGACGCTCCTTCCATGACTTTCAGTTGTTATTTCGATTGTAACCTTCGTTTGTCCGCAACAATTGACATGGTCAATTCAATTTTTTTAGGAAATCCGATTGTGTATTACGGTTTCGCAGGAAGCACGGGCGGATTAAACAATTTGCAAACCGTTTGCCTTCCGAGTAATGTTAATCCGCTCATTACTCCTCAACCAATCTGCGAGGGTGGAATTCTAACGATGAATGCCCCGTCCAATGCGGCGTCTAACATACAATGGGAACCCGCTGGAATAATTGACAATCCTAATGCTTCAACCATAAACGCTATTCTAACAGTTGAAACCACATTCACAATTTCCTATTCTGACTTGTGTGGTATTCCCCACCAATACTCGGTGATTGCCACTACCCTTCCCTATCCATCAATAAATGTCCCTCCAGATCCTGTTGTTTGCGACAACAGCGTTCTTACTTTGAACGCCCAAGTTTCTGGTGCCTATACCAACATGATTTGGACAACCAATACAGGCGCCTTTCTTAGTGGTCAAACAACAACTGCCCCATCGGTCTCGGGTGCGGGCGCATATACATTCACCGCCTATAACGGAAATTGCAGCGTGAGCGATATTGTTAATGTTTCAGAATTATTGTACCCTGTTGCTACTTGGTCTGATAGTGTGTACTTCTGCACTGGAGAAAGCATAATACTCGACCCTCAGTCGAATGCAACTGCCTTTGAATGGGCAATAGACGGCTCAACTTCTCCAACTCTTCCAATTAATTCAGGAGGAAACTACAGCGTACTTTTATACAACGATTTTTGTTCCATCGCAGAGAGCATAATTGCTTACGAAGTCTCTCCACCTAATCTCTACTTAGGACAAGATCAGTTCTTGTGTATTGGAGAAACCGCAACAATCAATTCGAATTATACAGGTCTTTGGAACATTGGAGGCATCTCGAATCAAATTACTACAACCTCTACGGGTACCTATTCACAAAGTCTGAACACATTGGGATGCATTAGCACAGACGATGTCAACATAACTTTTCAGTCCCCTCCAATTGTTTTTTTAGGAAATGACACAACCATTTGTGACGGAACTATTTTAACGCTCGATGCGGGTGCCCCAGGAACATGGAACACAGGGATTCTCGCAACGCTTTTGCCTATTAGTGCTCCAGGAAATTATAGTGTCATTGTCAATGATGGTGTCTGTATTTCGCTAGACAGTATTAACGTCTACATGGATTATGCGCCTATTGACGTTCTTCCTGACTCTGTTATCCACTGTTCTGATTTACCAATAACACTCAATGCTGGCGAAAATCTGGCAGAGACTTTTAGCTGGAGCACTAGCGAAACTAGCGCGTCAATTACACCTCCCGTTACAGGAACGTATACATTAATTGCTACCAATTACTGCGGAACTCGAACGGAAAACGTTGAAATCCTTTATGAAAAATGTGAGTTTACCCTTTTCATTCCAAACAGCTTCACTCCAAACAATGACGGTATAAATGATGTTTGGTTTCCTGTTTTCGATCAGCTCGACGAGATAAAAATTGCAGTATTTGATCGTTGGGGAAAAATGGTCTTTGAAGGGACCAAACTAGACTTTGTTTGGACAGGAAATATCTCTGGAGGCGAATACTATGCACCGAACGGCGTATACGCGTACAAGATTCTCTATAAATCCAAATTTGGCGACGACGAAATCATTTACGGCAACATCGTTATGTCGAGATAGATCATCGCGATTTATTTGAGTTTTCAGCATATGATTTCTCAGGAGCGTCTGCATTGATTCCCTAAGCGCTAGAGCACATTAATCTGTTTATCGCAAGTCATTTTTATGTGAATAAAGAATAAGTTCATTTTGACACGATCGTGTAATAAAATGAACTTTGAAAATAAAAATCACATGAAGAATCAGATACTTTCAAGAGACCAAAGAGTGAGTATTCTAATTTGGATATCACTTGCGGCTTTGTACTTAACCTACAAAGAAATAGCCGCTTTTTATTATCCAACAAGTAGCATTGTTTTTCAATACGATGCGCCTATAAGTGCAAAATCGGATTCATCGTTTATTGAACAAAAAACAAACTCAGGACACGAGCTTATCTCTTCGCTAGAAATAAATAGCGCCGATTCTAGCGACTTTACAAAACTTAAGATTCCTGGATATTTAATTTCAAAAATACTGGTTTACCGAGAACAGCTCGGAGGATATTCAAACAGTTTTCAACTACTCGAAATTTATCATTTTCCTGAAAATATTTTCGAACGAATCCACTCACTATTGCAAGTGAACTCATCGCTTATTCAACCTCTCGGAATTAACACAAAATCAGAAGAAGAACTGGCTCTGCATCCATATCTGAGCTACAAGGAAGCGAAAGCTATAGCGCTATATCGCAAGAACAATGGTATGATAAAAAACCAAGACGAATTCGAGAAAATTATTGCAATCCCTCTAGAAACAAAAGAGCGATTAAAGCCTTATCTTGCAAAGGATTTTCAATCTTATGCAAACACTACAGGAAAGAGTCCGTGAACTCATTATCGACACTCCGAATTTCCCCATTGAAGGAATCATTTTCAAAGATATTCTGCCTTTATTTCGTCAATCCGATTTGGTGAAAGAGCTCGTTTTCGAAATGGCAAAGGAACTTCGTCCTCACGATCCAACCGCTTTAGTCGCAATGGAAAGCCGAGGATTCCTTTTGGGAATGCCTTTGGCTTTGGAACTTAAAATTCCTTTTGTTTGCATCAGAAAAAAAGGTAAGCTTCCTGGTGAAGTAAGTGGCATTTCTTATTCCCTTGAATACGGGAGCGCTGAGATTGAAATTCAAAAATCCGCCTTATCGTCTGCCGACCGCGTGATTCTTCATGACGATGTTCTTGCTACTGGCGGGACGGCTAATGCAGCTGCGCAGCTTATTCATAGCACAGGTGCTAAACTTGTTGCATTTTCTTTCCTTATGGAATTAAATTTTCTAAATGGAAGAGAAATCATTGGTTTGAATAAGGCCGACATCCATACTTTTGCACAGTTTTAAAAATTAGAATAACTACACCATGAACTTCAAACAAGAAGAAAGCGAAGCAATGATCTCGCAAATGGTTCGTGACTTCGCTGAAAAAGAAATCAGGCCGAATGTCATGCACTGGGACGAAGAACAAATTTTCCCAAAAGAATTATTCCACAAGATGGGTGAGCTCGGCCTTATGGGGGTGCTTGTTCCTTCAGCTTACGGAGGGGCCGGATTAGGATACTATGAATACATTTCATGTATCGTTGAAATATCTAAAGTTTGTGGCTCAATTGGATTAAGCGTTGCTGCTCACAATTCACTTTGTACGAACCATATTTTAGAATTCGGAAACGAAGAACAAAAACAAAAGTACCTTCCGAAATTAGCCTCTGGCGAATGGGTTGGTGCATGGGGATTAACCGAAGCGAATACGGGTTCAGATGCTATGCGCATGAAGTGCACAGCTGTTAAAGATGGCGAACACTGGGTTATCAACGGAACTAAGAACTGGATCACTCATGGAATTAGTGGCGAAGTTGCAGTTGTCCTTGTTCGCACGGGTGACCTTCTCGACTCTCATGGTATTACTGCGTTCATCGTAGAAAGAGACACGCCTGGGTTCCGCGGAGGAAAGAAGGAAAATAAATTGGGAATGCGTGCTTCGGAAACAGCTGAACTTATTTTCGAAGATTGTCGCATTCACGAAAGTCAAATATTAGGAAAGGTTGGCGACGGATTTGTTCAAGCTATGAAAATATTAGATGGAGGAAGAATCAGCATCGGCGCACTTTCACTTGGTATTGCTAAAGGAGCATACGAAGCAGCTGTTCAATATTCAAAAGAAAGAGAACAATTCGGAAAACCTATTTCTCAATTCCAAGCCATCGCGTTTAAGATTGCAGACATGAGCACAGACATCGAAGCTGCTGAATTGTTACTTCTTCAAGCTGCCCACTTAAAAAACAGCAAAAAGAAACTCACAAAGGAATCGGCTATGGCTAAGTATTACGCCTCTGAAGTAGCCGTTCGCGTAGCCACAGAAGCGGTCCAGATTTTTGGCGGATATGGCTACACGAAAGACTTTCCGGTTGAGAAATTCTACCGCGATTCAAAGCTTTGTACCATCGGAGAAGGAACCTCTGAAATTCAAAAATTAGTAATTTCTAGAGAAATTCTTAAATAAGATTTGGATAATCAAAAAAGTTCATTACTTTTGTCGCCCAATTAAAGAAACAGAAAAGACATGTTAATTATTCCAGTAAAAGAAGGCGAAAGCATCGACAAAGCACTTAAGAAGTTCAAAAAGAAATTTGAAAGAACTGGTGTTGTTAAAGAATTACGTGCTCGTCAACAATTCACTAAGCCAAGTGTTCGTCGTCGTGACGAGATCAAACATGCTGTTTACATTGCTGCGATGAAGCGTGAAGAGAATTCTTAATTGAATTGAACAATATTTACGAAAGGTCTTGGGTTATCCCAAGACCTTTTTTATTTTCACCAAGTGAACACCACTCCATTCTTCGAATATTTAACCAGCGAAAAGAGATCCTCTGTTCACACCGTCTCTGCCTATCGCAGCGACATTGGTCAATTCGAAGAGTTCATGTTGCTTCAATTCGAAATTACTGAAATTGCGTCGGTGAGTTCTACCCACGTAAGAAGCTGGATAAGCGAGTTAATGATTCAAGAAATATCCGAACGGAGCATTCACCGTAAACTTTCGGCATTGAACGCCTGGTTTCGATTCTTACTCAAACGAAAAGAGCTCAGTGTTAATCCGACTAAAGGTGTTACTAAACCTAAACGCCCCTCTCGCCTTCCTGAAACGTTGCAAGAACAACAAGGACTCGATTTATACAGACTCGAAGACTCTGAAATTTCTTCAGAGAAAGAAAACGCCTTGCTTATTCAATTGTTTTACGAAACGGGTATACGTCTATCTGAAATGATGGGGTTAAAACACAGGGACATTGATTTTGGTATTGGGCAAATTAAAGTTTTAGGGAAGCGAAACAAAGTGCGCTACGTGCCCGTTAACGATGATATGATGCAGAAGTTGAAACGGCATATGACAGAATCGCATTCGAGCGGCGCTGAAAGTTTCTTGTTTCAAAATGAAAAGGGACAAGCTCTTAGTCGGTCTAGCTTTTACCGAAGAGTAAAATCCTCCCTATCCCTAGTTACGACTCAAAAGAAAAAGAGTCCGCACGTGTTACGCCACAGCTTTGCAACACACATGTTAAACAATGGCGCTGACTTGAATCACATCAAAGAAATACTCGGACATGCTAATTTAGCCGCTACACAAGTATATACACATCTGAGCACGGATCGATTAAAGCGCATTCATGCTCACTTGCATCCAAGAGAAAACAAATCACCTAAAAATTAATCGCTATGCAAATCACAGTACAAAGCATTCATTTCGACGCAGATATTAAGTTGATCGAATTCGTAGAAGAGAAAACAAAAAAGTTAGGTGTTTTTCATCCTGCAATTCACAAAGCTGAAATTATTTTAAGATTGGACAAGCATGCGGACCAGGAGAATAAAATCGCGGAAATCTTATTAAAAGTACCTGGAACAGAGCTCTTTGCAAAGAAGCAATGCAAGTCCTTTGAAGAAGCTACCGATTTAGCTATTGATGCTTTAAAGCGTCAGATCGAAAAAAATAAGGAAAAGCAGTAAAAAAAATTGCATTAGAGTTTGGATATGTAAAAATAATAACTACATTTGCACCCCTAATTTACGGATTAGGGGTGTTTTGTTGTAGTTCTTTGAATCACTAAAAACGTTTTTACGCCGGTGTAGCTCAGCTGGCCAGAGCAGCTGATTTGTAATCAGCTGGTCGGGGGTTCGAATCCCTCCACCGGCTCCAAAGGGGAGATACTCAAGCGGCCAACGAGGACAGACTGTAAATCTGTTGGTGTACACCTTCACAGGTTCGAATCCTGTTCTCCCCACTCTTTGCGGCTAATAGGGTGGAATGACTGTCGGTCACTTAAAAGCGGGAGTAGCTCAGTTGGTAGAGCATTAGCCTTCCAAGCTAAATGTCGCGAGTTCGAGCCTCGTCTCCCGCTCTACTTCCCCATCAGCCGTTGTAGCTCAGGGGTAGAGCACTTCCTTGGTAAGGAAGAGGTCAGGGGTTCAAATCCCCTCAACGGCTCTACAGAGTAGTTTAAGAAGATTTTAGCGTAAACGTGCTAAGTGATTTAAGTCTTGCAATTGAACAAATAAGAAAGGCTATTTAATAAAGCAATAAAAAAACAACAAAAAAAACAAACCAATGGCTAAAGAAGCATTTGACCGTTCCAAACCCCACGTGAACATTGGAACTATTGGTCACGTAGACCACGGTAAAACTACGTTAACCGCTGCCATCACTAACGTATTGGCTGGTGCGGGTTTAGCAGAGAAGCGTGACTTCGCTTCTATTGACAACGCTCCTGAAGAAAAAGAGCGTGGTATCACTATTAACACTGCGCACGTTGAGTACGCTACAGAAAACCGTCACTACGCTCACGTTGACTGTCCAGGTCACGCTGACTACGTTAAGAACATGGTTACTGGTGCTGCACAAATGGACGGTGCTATCTTAGTTGTTGCAGCTACAGATGGTCCAATGCCACAAACTCGTGAGCACATCCTATTAGGTCGTCAAGTTGGTGTTCCACGTATCGTGGTTTTCATGAACAAAGTTGACATGGTAGATGATCCAGAATTGTTAGAGTTAGTTGAAATGGAAATTCGTGAATTACTTTCATTCTACGAATACGATGGAGACAACACTCCTGTTATCCAAGGTTCTGCTTTGGGTGCATTGAACGGAGATCCAAAATGGGTTGCTACAGTATTAGAATTAATGGCTGCAGTTGACTCATGGATTCCAATTCCTCCTCGTGAAACTGAGAAACCATTCTTGATGTCAGTTGAAGACGTATTTACGATCACTGGTCGTGGTACTGTTGCAACTGGACGTATCGAGCGCGGTGTAATCAACACAGGAAACGAGGTTGATATCATTGGTTTCAATGAAGAAAAATTGAAGTCAGTTTGTACTGGAGTTGAGATGTTCCGTAAGATCTTAGATCGTGGAGAAGCTGGTGACAACGTTGGTTTGTTGTTACGTGGTATTGAAAAGAGCGATATCCGTCGTGGTATGGTTATCTGTGCTCCTGGTTCAATCAACCCTCACACTGAATTCAAAGCTGAGATCTACGTATTGAAGAAAGAAGAAGGTGGACGTCACACTCCATTCCATAACAAATACCGTCCACAGTTCTACTTCCGTACAACTGACGTAACTGGAGAGATTTCTCTAGATGCTGGTCGCGAAATGGTACTTCCTGGAGATAACGTATCTATCACAGTTAAGTTAATTGCTCCTATCGCAATGGACAAAGGTCTTCGCTTCGCTATCCGCGAAGGTGGCCGTACCGTTGGTGCTGGACAAGTAACTGATATCATTAAGTAATTTTTACTACACATAGTGAAGACGGAAACTGCATAAGTTTCTGTCTTCACTTTTGACATTTATAGAAACAACCTTACGGGCGTAGTTCAATGGTAGAATAGCGGTCTCCAAAACCGTTGATCTTGGTTCGAGTCCAGGCGCCCGTGCGAAAATTAAAAGTTATGGCAGCAATTATCACATATTTGAAGGAATCATACGATGAGTTGATGAACAAAGTAACTTGGCCTACTTGGAAGGAATTACAAGAAAGCACAGTTCTTACATTCATTTCAATTCTTGTATTGGGAGCTTTGATTTTCTTAATGGACTTTGCCTTCGGTAAGGGTATCATTAAGATGATTTATGATTTTATTGCCTAACTTAACAACTCGGAATAATGAGCGACATTGAAAAAAAGTGGTACGTGGTTCGCGCCATTAGCGGGAAGGAAAAAAAGGTAAAGGAATTTATTGAGAGCGAAATAAAAGCCCGTGGTCTTCAAGATTACGTAAGTCAAGTTCTTATTCCTACCGAGAAAGTTTTCCAAATCCGCAATGGAAAGAAAGTGAGCAAAGAGCGTAGCTACCTTCCGGGTTATGTCTTAATAGAAGCCAATCTAATCGGAGAAGTACCTCACATTATTCGCAACGTTACAAACGTGATCGGATTCTTAGGTGCTGAGAAGAGAGGTGAGCCAATCGCACTTCGTTTATCTGAGGTGAATCGTATCTTAGGTAAAGTAGACGAGTTAGCAGAAACTGGTGAAGAGTTAAACATTCCATTTGTAGTTGGAGAGAACGTGAAAGTTATCGACGGACCGTTCAACAACTTCAGTGCTATTGTGGAAGAGATTAACGAAGACAAGAAGAAATTAACTGTTAGTGTTAAGATTTTTGGACGCAAGACTCCTGTGGAGTTGAGCTATATGCAAGTAGAAAAAGAATAAACGCGCTTTTGGTGTTTAACGTAATCTTATAAGGTTACGCTTCGCTTCCCGTTAAGCACCGAAACAAAATAAATAAAATAAGTAATATGGCGAAAGAAGTAGCTGGTTTTGTAAAGCTGCAAATCAAAGGAGGCGCCGCTAACCCTGCACCACCAGTAGGACCTGCATTAGGTTCTAAAGGTGTAAACATCATGGAGTTCTGTAAGCAATTCAATGCTAGAACCCAAGATAAAGCTGGTAAAGTGTGCCCTGTGTTAATTACTGTGTACAAGGATAAATCCTTCGACTTTGTAATTAAGACTGCTCCTGCCGCTGTTCAACTGTTAGATGCCGCCAAAGCTAAGCAAGGTGCTGCAGAACCTAACCGTCAGAAAGTGGGTAGCGTAACTTGGGAACAAGTTAAAGCTATTGCAGAAGATAAAATGCCTGACTTAAACTGTTTTACCGTTGAGTCTGCCATGAAAATGGTAGCTGGTACAGCACGTAGTCTAGGTATACAAGTAACCGGTGAACGCCCTTTTTAATCAGAGGTAATTAAGCAATGGGAACCCTCAGCAAAAAAATGAAAGCCGCAGTGGCACAGTACGATAACACAAAAACGTACTCGTTGCCCGAAGCAGCGTCGCTTGTTAAGAAAATTACAAGCACAAAGTTTGACGCGTCTGTGGATCTTGCCGTTCGCCTCGGAGTAGACCCGAAAAAATCCAACCAAATGGTTCGTGGAACTGTATCACTTCCTCACGGAACTGGTAAAGACGTTCGCGTTTTAGTACTTTGTACTCCTGACAAGGAAGCAGAGGCTAAAGCAGCAGGCGCAGACCACGTAGGATTAACGGAATACATCGACAAGATTAAGGGCGGATGGACCGACGTTGACGTTATTATTACCACACCTAGCGTAATGGGACAGGTTGGTGCTTTAGGTAGAATTCTCGGACCACGAGGATTAATGCCTAACCCAAAAACCGGTACAGTTACGATGGATGTTGGAAAAGCTGTTACAGAAAAGAAGGCTGGTAATATCGACTTTAAAGTTGATAAGGCTGGTATCGTTCATGCAAGTATTGGTCGTGTGTCTTTCGACGCTACCCAATTGGCTGAAAATGCGAGTGAATTAATTTCTACTTTGGTGAAATTAAAGCCTTCTGCTGCAAAAGGAACTTATATGAAGAGCATCTATGTTTCTTCAACCATGAGTCCAAGTGTTCAAGTTGAAACCAAATCAGTGAGCTAATCGCTGGTTAAATCGGAGGATTGTACTTTATGAACAAAGAACAAAAGAACACAGAAATCGCCGAGTTAGTGGAAATGTTGAGCAATGCTCCCATTTTGTATATCACTGACACGGTTTCCTTAAACGCCGAGGCAACCAGCAATCTTCGTCGCGAATGCTTCAAACTAAACGTGCAAATGCGCGTGGTGAAAAACACCTTGTTGAAGAAAGCGATGGAGCGTGTTGAAGGAACAGACTTCTCTGGTCTATACCCTGTGCTGAAAGGCAATACAGCGGTAATGATTGCAGAAGTTGCAAACGTTCCAGCTCGTTTGATTAAGGATTTCAGAAAAGGTACAAATAAGCCTGCCCTTAAAGGTGCGCTTATTCGTGAAGACGTATACGTTGGAGATGATCAGTTAGACACTCTTGTTGCTCTGAAGAGCAAAGAAGAGATGATTGGCGAAATCATCGGATTGTTGCAGTCTCCTGCACGCAACGTTATTTCTGCACTTTTGAACCATGCTGAAAAACAAGAAGCGCAAGAGGAACATAGCGCCTAATATGTTCCAATTTTAATAGAAACGATTAATATCAAATACAATGGCAGATTTGAAAGCAATGGCTGAAGGCCTCGTTAATCTTACCGTTAAGGAAGTTAACGAATTAGCTACCATTTTAAAAGACGATTATGGAATTGAGCCAGCTGCTGCGGCAGTTGTTATGGCTGGTCCTGGCGCTGGTGCTGCAGCTGCAGAAGAGCAAACATCTTTCGATGTTATTCTTGCAGAGGCAGGTCCAAACAAATTAGCAATAGTTAAATTAGTGAAAGATCTTACTGGTCTTGGCTTGAAAGAAGCTAAAGATGTAGTAGACAAAGCTCCATCTCCTTTGAAAGAAGGTGTTTCTAAAGACGAAGCAAACGGCTTGAAAACACAACTTGAAGAAGCAGGAGCAAAAGTTGAAATCAAGTAAGATTACGACATTGAACCTCAGTTTAGGCCTTACCTTCGGGTGGGCCTAAACTTGTTTTTATTTCATGACGGAATAGCCCGTCAGTTTTTGTGCATAGGATTTATAACCTTTAAAACGAAACACTTTGGCAACGCTAAAGAAACTAACTGAGCGAGTTAATTACTCCTCAACCAAAAATTTTTACGAGTATCCTGATTTCCTAGAAATTCAGCTAGCCTCGTTTAAAGAGTTCTTTCAACTCGAAACCAATCCTGAAAACCGAGTATCAGAAGGTCTTTTTAAAGTTTTCTCTGAGAACTTCCCTATTACAGACACGCGCAACCAGTTCGTGTTGGAGTTCCTAGATTACTTTATCGACCCTCCGAGATATACCATAGAAGAGTGTATCGAACGCGGACTAACATACAGCGTTCCTCTTAAAGCAAAATTAAAACTTTATTGTACTGATCCGGAGCACGAAGATTTCGAAACTATCGTGCAAGACGTATACTTGGGTACTATTCCTTACATGACACCACAAGGTTCATTCGTAATCAATGGTGCTGAACGTGTAATTGTTTCTCAATTGCACCGTTCACCTGGTGTGTTCTTCGGTCAATCTCGTCACGCGAATGGCACTAAATTGTACTCTGCTCGTATCATTCCATTCAAGGGTTCTTGGATTGAATTCGCGACAGATATCAACAATGCCATGTACGCATACATCGATCGCAAGAAGAAGTTACCTGTAACTACCCTACTTCGTGCTATCGGATTTGAAAGCGATCGTGAAATCCTTGAAATATTCAACCTTGCTGAAGAAGTGAAAGTTTCTAAAGCTGGATTGAAAAAAGTAGTAGGTCGTAAACTAGCAGCACGTGTGTTGAAAGTTTGGATCGAAGACTTTGTGGATGAAGACACTTCTGAAGTAGTTTCTATCGAGCGTAACGAATTGATCTTAGATCGTGACGTTGTTCTTGAAGATGCACACATCGATATCATTGTTGAAAGCGGTACGAAAGTAATCGTTCTTCACAAAGAAGAATCGAATGCTGCTGACTTCACTCTGATTCACAACACACTTCAAAAAGATACAACCAACTCTGAAAAAGAAGCGGTTGAATACATCTACCGTCAATTGCGTAACGCTGAACCACCAGATTTGGAAACAGCTCGTGGCGTAATCGACAAATTGTTCTTCTCTGAACAACGTTATGACCTTGGTGAAGTAGGACGTTTTCGTATCAACCGCAAGTTGGGATTGAACATGTCTCTTGATCAACGTACATTAACGAAAGAAGATATATTAAGCATTATTCGTTACTTAATCGAGTTGGTTAACTCGAAGGCAGACGTTGATGATATTGACCACTTGTCAAACCGTCGTGTTCGTACAGTTGGTGAACAACTATACAATCAATTCGCTGTAGGTTTGACTCGTATGGCTCGTACCATTCGTGAGCGTATGAACGTTCGTGATAACGAGGTCTTCACTCCTATTGACTTGATTAACGCAAAAACATTAAGCTCGGTTATCAACTCGTTCTTTGGAACCAACCAGCTTTCTCAGTTCATGGATCAAACAAACCCACTTTCCGAAGTTACCCACAAGCGCCGTATGTCGGCACTTGGTCCTGGTGGACTTTCTCGTGAGCGTGCAGGTTTCGAGGTTCGTGACGTACACTACACCCACTACGGTCGTTTGTGTACAATTGAAACTCCAGAAGGACCAAACATTGGTTTGATTTCTTCTCTTTGCGTTTATGCTAAAATTAACAAACTAGGTTTCATAGAAACTCCTTACCGAAAGGTTGAAAATGGAAAAGTTTCAATGAACAACAACGGAGTAACTTACCTTACTGCTGAAGACGAAGACTCTAAAGTAATTGCACAAGCGATTGCAGACATCGACGATTCTGGTAAGTTCCTTGGAACAAAAGTGAAAGCACGCCTGGAAGGTGACTTCCCGGTAATCGCTCCAGCTGCTGTTGCATACATGGACGTTGCTCCAAACCAAATCGCTTCTATCGCGGCGTCACTTATTCCTTTCTTGGAACACGATGATGCTAACCGTGCGTTGATGGGATCGAACATGATGCGTCAAGCCGTACCACTTCTTCGTCCAGAAGCTCCTATCGTTGGAACTGGATTGGAAGCATACGTTGCTAAAGACTCTCGTGTTCTTCTTACCGCAGAAGGTGATGGTGTGATTGAATATGTAGATAGCGAAGAAATTCGTATCAAATACAAGAGAAACGAAGACGATGAGTTGGTTAGTTTCGACAGCGCTACGAAGTCTTACAACGTTCGCAAATTCGGAAAGACCAATCAAAGTATGTGTATCAACCTTCGCCCTATGGTGAAGAAAGGAGACAAAGTTACTCTTGGACAAATTTTGGTTGAAGGATACGCTACACGTAAAGGCGAACTTGCTTTAGGTCGTAACTTGAAAGTGGCATTCATGCCTTGGAAAGGTTACAACTTCGAGGATGCTATCGTTATTTCTGAGCGTGTAGTTCGTGATGACTGGTTCACTTCTATTCACATCGATGAGTACACCACTGAAGTGCGTGATACAAAGCGTGGTGTTGAAGAATTGACTTCAGACATTCCAAACGTAAGCGAAGAAGCTACACGTGATCTTGATGAAAACGGTATCATTCGCGTAGGTGCTGAGGTTAAAGAAGGAGATATTCTTATTGGTAAAATCACTCCAAAAGGAGAAACTGATCCAACTCCAGAAGAAAAACTTCTTCGTGCAATCTTCGGTGAGCGCGCTGGTGATGTGAAAGACGCTTCGTTGAAAGTTCCACCAAGTGCAACAGGTGTTGTAATTGGAAAGAAATTGTTCAGCAGAACGGTTAAAGAAAAGAAAACAAAGAACAGTGCAGATAAAGCAGTTCTTGAAGCATTAGACAAAGACCACGATAAGGACAACGGTGAATTGAAAAAGATTCTTGTTGACAAGATTTTAGCTATCGTTAAAGATCTTCCTTGTCAAGGTGTATTCAACTACTTCAAAGAAGAGCAAATCAAAAAAGGAACGAAGTTCAATGCTAAAGTTCTTTCTGCAATTGATTACAGTGTTGTAAATACAGAGTCTTGGACGAAAGATGAAAAAGTGAATTCACTTATTCGTCGTTGCGTTCACAACTTCAACTTGAAGCACAACGAATTGTTGGGTTCATACAAGCGTATGAAATTCCAATTAACTGTTGGAGATGAACTACCAGCAGGTATCGTGAAGTTGGCTAAAGTTTATATTGCTCAAAAACGTAAATTACGTGTGGGTGATAAGATGGCTGGTCGTCACGGTAACAAGGGTATTGTTGCACGTATCGTTCGCGATGAGGACATGCCATTCTTGGAAGATGGAACTACAGTGGATATCGTGTTGAACCCACTAGGGGTACCATCACGTATGAACTTAGGTCAGATTTACGAAACCATCTTAGGATGGGCTGGTCAAAAAACCGGACAATCTTTCGCAACGCCTATTTTCGATGGTGCATCTATGGATGATATCATTAATCAAACAGACGCTGCAGGTGTTCCACGCTTTGGAGTAACTTACTTGTACGATGGTGGTACTGGTGTTCGTTTCGAACAACAAGCTACTGTAGGTGTGATTTACATGATCAAACTGAGCCACATGGTAGACGATAAGATGCACGCGCGTTCAATCGGACCATACTCGTTGATTACACAACAACCATTGGGTGGTAAAGCACAATTCGGAGGTCAACGTTTCGGGGAGATGGAAGTATGGGCATTGGAAGCATACGGTGCTGCCAATATCCTTCAAGAAATTCTTACCGTTAAATCTGACGATGTAATCGGAAGAGCGAAGACATACGAAGCGATTGTTAAAGGAGATGCCATGCCACAGCCAGGTATTCCTGAATCGTTCAATGTATTGTTGCATGAATTAAGAGGATTAGGATTAAGCATTAATCTGAATCAGAATTAATTCAACATACAACGAAAAGAAATTTTAACATAGACATTCAAACTGCACAAAATGCTTCAAGCAAAAAAAGTAGCAAAACCAACCAGTGATTTTAAATCAATCACTATCTCATTAGCTTCACCAGAAGAGATCTTAGAGAGATCTTCTGGCGAGGTAATGAAGCCTGAAACCATTAACTATCGTACCTATAAGCCAGAGCGCGAAGGTCTTTTCTGTGAAAAGATTTTCGGTCCGGTTAAAGACTACGAATGTCATTGCGGAAAATACAAGCGTATCCGTTATAAGGGTATTGTTTGTGACCGTTGTGGTGTTGAGGTTACTGAAAAGAAAGTTCGTCGCGAGCGTATGGGACACATTTCCCTTACTGTTCCGGTAGCTCACATTTGGTACTTCCGTTCACTTCCAAATAAAATCGGATACCTACTAGGTATGCCTTCTAAGAAACTAGATCAAATCATTTATTACGAACGTTATGTTGTAATTAATGCCGGTCCTGTTACAGATGCAGAAGGTAGCGGATTGGAAGCTGGGCAATTCTTAACTGAAGAAGAGTATTTGGATATCCAAGAGCAACTTCCACGTGAGAATCAGTACTTGGATGATAAAGATCCAAACAAATTCGTAGCGAAAATGGGTGCTGAAGCACTTCATGATTTGTTGGCTCGTTTAGATTTAGATGCATTGTCATTTGAATTGCGCGACAAGGCAAACCGTGAGACTTCACAACAACGTAAAAACGAAGCGTTAAAGCGTTTGAGTGTTGTTGAAAGCTTCCGTGATGCTAACACTCGTGTAATCAACCGCCCTGAGTGGATGATCACGCGTGTAGTTCCGGTTATTCCACCAGAACTTCGTCCACTTGTTCCATTGGATGGTGGTCGTTTCGCAACTTCCGATTTAAATGACCTTTACCGCCGTGTTATTATCCGTAATAACCGTCTTAAGCGTCTTTTAGAAATTAAAGCACCTGATGTAATCTTGCGTAACGAGAAGCGTATGCTTCAAGAAGCGGTAGATTCATTGTTCGATAACAGCCGTAAATCTTCTGCTGTTAAGACTGAAAGCAACCGTCCGCTTAAATCACTTTCAGATTCTTTGAAAGGTAAGCAAGGTCGTTTCCGTCAGAACTTATTGGGTAAGCGTGTTGACTATTCTGCTCGTTCGGTAATTGTCGTTGGACCAGAATTGAAACTTCACGAATGTGGGTTGCCAAAAGATATGGCAGCTGAGCTTTTCAAACCATTTATCATTCGCAAGATGATTGAGCGTGGTATTGTGAAGACAGTTAAATCTGCAAAGAAAATCGTAGATAAAAAAGAAGCAATTGTTTGGGATATCCTTGAAAATATTTTGAAAGGACACCCAGTATTGTTGAACCGTGCTCCTACCCTTCACAGATTAGGTATTCAATCTTTCCAACCAAAATTGATTGAAGGAAAAGCAATTCAACTTCACCCACTTGTTTGTACTGCATTTAACGCTGACTTTGATGGTGACCAAATGGCTGTTCACGTTCCGCTTGGAAGTGCTGCAATTTTGGAAGCCCAATTGTTAATGTTAGGTTCTCACAATATCCTTAACCCTGCGAATGGTGCGCCAATCACGGTTCCATCGCAAGATATGGTCTTGGGTCTTTATTACATTTCTAAAGGCCGCGAGGGTACCGACGAGAAACCTTGTCGTGGTGAAGGAAGAACTTACTATTCGAAAGAAGAAGTTATTATCGCCTTCAACGAAGGACAATTAGACTTACACGCATTCATTAAAGTACGTTGGTACGATATGAATGACGAGCCAAGTATTATTGAGACTACTGCTGGACGTGTATTATTCAATGCAATTGTTCCGCCAGAAGTTGGATTCATTAATCAACTTCTTACGAAGAAAGCTTTACGTGATATCATCGGAAACATTCTAAAGATTGTTGGTATTGCGCGTGCAGCGAAGTTCTTAGATGACATGAAAGATCTTGGATACTATTGGGCATTCAAGGGTGGATTGTCGTTTAAATTAACAGACGTAGTTGTTCCTAACGAGAAAGAAAAACTTGTTGGAGAAGCGACTAACAAAGTTGCTGAGGTATTCGAGAACTATAACATGGGTCTTATTACCAACAACGAACGTTACAACCAAATCATTGACATTTGGACGAACACGAACTCGCGTTTGACAAACATTCTTATGGATCGTTTGAAAACAGACCAACAAGGATTCAACAGCATCTACATGATGTATGATTCTGGAGCTCGTGGATCGAAAGAACAAATTCGTCAGTTAGCAGGTATGCGTGGTCTGATGGCTAAGCCACAGAAAAACGCTGCTGCTGGTGGACAAGACATGATTGAGAATCCGATCTTGGCAAACTTTAAAGAAGGTTTGTCGATCTTAGAGTACTTCATCTCTACCCACGGTGCTCGTAAAGGTTTGGCCGATACTGCATTGAAAACGGCGGATGCAGGTTACTTAACTCGTCGTCTAGTTGACGTTGCTCAAGACGTAATTATTAATGAAGTAGACTGCGGTACACTTCGTGGATTGAATACAACCGCATTAAAGAAATCTGATGAAGTTGTTGAAAGCCTCCGCGATCGTATCTTAGGTAGGACTTCAGTTCACGATGTATACCACCCTGAAACAAATGAATTGCTTGTTGAATCTGTTCAAGAAATTTCTGAAGAGATTGCAGATGCTATTGAAGCAGCTGGAATTGAAGAAGTGGAAATTCGTTCAGTATTAACCTGCGAAAGCAAGCGTGGAGTTTGTGCGAAGTGTTACGGTCGTGACCTTGCCTCTGCTCGTTTGGTTCAAGAAGGATTGGCTGTTGGTGTTATCGCTGCACAGTCTATCGGTGAGCCGGGTACTCAGTTGACTCTTCGTACGTTCCACACGGGTGGTGCGGCGTCTGGTTCGGCTATTGATTCTGATTTAAAAGCTAAATACGCGGGTATCGTTGAAATCGAAGATCTTCGTACAGTAGAAAGAAAAGAAAACAATACCACAGTTACTGTTGTTGTTGCTCGTTCAGCTGAATTGAAAATCAACGACGAAAAAACAGGTATCACAATGGCTACTATGAATCTTCCTTATGGTTCGATTCTACATGTAAACAGCGGTGATATAGTTAAGAAGAATGACGTGATTTGCGAATTCGATCCGTTCAACAGTGTTATCATCACTGAAGAAGATGGAACGATCAACTTCGACGCAATTGAAGAAGGTATTACCTTCAAAACTGAAGTCGATGAGCAAACAGGTTTCTCTGAAAAAATTATTATTGAAACAAAAGACAAGAAGAAAAACCCAAGCATCGAAGTCGTTCGCGGCAAAGAAGTGGTGAAGGTATACTCTCTTCCAGTAGGAGCTCACTTGAACACCGAAAACGGAACGAAGATTACCAAAGGTAGTATTCTTGCAAAGATCCCTCGTATGGCTGGTCGTGGTGGTGACATCACCGGTGGTCTTCCACGTGTTACCGAATTGTTCGAAGCACGTAACCCATCTAACCCAGCAAACGTTGCGGAAATCGACGGTATCGTTGAATACGGAAAAATCAAACGCGGTAACCGCGAGATTATCCTTCGCTCACGCACTGGAGAAGAGAAGAAATATTTGATCAACCTTGCTAAGCATATCTTAGTTCAAGACGGTGACTTTGTTCGTGCTGGTATGCAATTGTCTGATGGTGCTATCTCTCCTGGAGATATCCTAGACATTCAAGGACCAACTGCAGTTCAAGAATACCTGGTGAATGAAATTCAAGAGGTATACCGTTTACAAGGTGTGAAAATCAATGACAAGCATTTCGAAGTTATTGTTCGTCAAATGATGCGCAAAGTAGAAATTCTTGATGCGGGTGATACACGCTTCTTACAAGGAAGCACTGTAGACAAAGCGGAATTCATTGATGAAAACGACTTGTTATTCGATAAGGTTGTTGTTACAGAAGCAGGAGACTCTGAGAAGTTCTTAGCTGGTCAAGTTATTACTGCATTGCAATTCAGAACTGAAAACTCTGAGTTGAAGCGTAAAGACAGAGCAGTTATGGAATCTCGTGAAGCCATTACAGCTACTGCCCGCCCAATTCTTCAAGGTATCACAAGAGCGTCGTTGCAAACAGATTCATGGATCTCTGCAGCATCGTTCCAAGAGACTACGAAAGTATTGAACGAAGCAGCTGTGCAAGGAAAAACAGACTTCTTGAACGGACTGAAAGAAAACGTTATCGTCGGTCACCCAATTCCTGCGGGATCTGGAAGCCGTCGATTCCAAAAAATGTTAGTAGGCAACAGCGAAGACTTGGTGAACATCATGGCAAAACGCAATGCCCCTGTAGAAGAAGCTTAATCCCTTCTCCCTACTTCGAAACTTAAAAGAGCCGCATATGCGGCTCTTTTTTTTATACCAACACTATTTTACAAAGGCGATTTTTCTATCCATCATTTAGAACGAACTCTCTCTCACTGTCATATTTACTCCAAATAAAAAAGGCCGACCAATGGTCGACCTTTTTTGACAAACTTCAGTAGTCTGATTATTTCATGAATGTGGTCTGACGAACAACACCAGCGTTCGAAACGCTGCGAACAATGTACATTCCAGCGGAAAGTGATTGTGTGTTCAATTGAACTTGCTGAGTGCCTGCAGATACGTTGTAACGCTCTGAATATACAAGCTGACCTTGCGCATTGAAGATATCTAATCTTCCTTGCTCTGTTGCTGTGGCGTTCCATTGAATGGTGGCTGATTCAGCAACTGGATTAGGATAGATTGTAAAATCATTTGCTGAAGAAAATTCCGCAACTGCATTCGGACTTGGCATTGTATTCACAACATTCAAGGTAAATCCTTGCATGTTAATTCCACCTGGATTGGCGGATCCATCTGCGTTCACCGTGAATGTTACACAATCAGTAGCTGTGCAACCGCTAGCATCAACGTAGGTAGCACATACCGTGTATGTTCCTATATTCGAATACACCCAAGTAGGGAAATTCGAAGTAGCTACACCTCCATCACCGAAATCCCAAACAATAGATCCCCCCATTGGTACTCCAGCTAAATAGATATACACTACAAATGGGCTGTTAACCAATGAATCTGGAACAAGTACAATATCTAAATTGCAACCACCTGTTGAACATCCTTCATCTACAACTCCATCGCAGTTATTGTCAACGCCATCGCATACTTCAGTTGCGTTCGCATTGATATTAGCGTCGTTATCGTTACAATCTGCAAAACTGCTGAACCCGTCACCGTCATTATCAGTCACTCCACCACCATTGCTCATGTCAATATTGAAAGTCGTTACTGTACCAAGTACCATTGGACCCGTTGCGCAGTTAGTCACACCATTGCAATCTGTTGCACAAACTGTGATGATGTAATTTGCTCCTAGTGCGTTAATGGATACTGTTCCCATAAAAGAAGTTCCCGCTGGATCAACAGCAAACAACTGAAACGATCCAGCAGCACCGCTTAACGAATCTACATAGGTTCCAGTAACTGTAACTGCGCAGTCAGCATTGGATACAACAACAGAAATAGGCATTCCCTGAGAAAACATTCTTCCAGAGATAGCAACTAAAGCAAAAACAAGAATAAGTCTAATTGATTTCATAGTTAATAATTTGACGCAAAAATAGGTCATATTCAACTCTAATTTTACATTGAAATTTAATCCAATCTATGATTTCCAAAATGTTAAAGAAACCTTTTTTTATTGTAGCCTCATTGGCAATCATATTTTCCTCTTGCAAAATAACTGCACCACTGCCTGAATTGAGTGAAATTGAAATTCCAAACGGACCAATTCAAAGTGTGTCGCATATCAATATACCCATTAACATTTCAATCGATCCCATACTGAAATTTGCCAACGAATCTTCTTCTCCAATAATTCGAAATCCCGAATGGCCTAATTATACCGCTTTCGGGGCTTGTGATGGTCCGCAGGCAAAGTATGACGTCTTCAGAGAAAACCTAAACGGATATGTGGTTGGAAATAAATTCGTAGTTGGAACAAAAGCATGGTACGGAATCGAGGGGAACTTTTGCACCAATTGCGTTTGGGGCAATTGCGTGCATCCGCGAATTCCCTTTTCGTGTGGAAGTGGCAACGAAACGAAGCGCCGTGTTGAAATTGAATTTTCGACACTTCTTACAATGAATGAAAACTATCAACTCGTTACTTCTACCTCACTTTCGAAATTGAATCCGTTAGACCCCTGTGAAATGACTTTCCTGAAAATTGATATGACAGGGGAAATCATGAAAGCCATGCAGCCAGCGCTTTCCGATGTTTGCAAATACATAGATCAACAGTGCCTGCAAGTAGATTTCAAGAGTTATGCAAATGAAACCTGGAAGCAATTGAATAGTCAAATGGAAGTTCCCGGATATGGTTATCTAACATTTAATGCCTCGAATTTCAAGTTGGGGCCTATGTATGGATATGGAAATATTCTTCAAGTAAACTTGTCCATCGATGCTACACCAATCTTGAGTTTAGATAAAAAAGAGAATGTGGTTATTCCTCCTCTTCCAACACTGAGCGTGCAGAACGATTTGGCCTCCGGTTTCTTAATTCACATGCCCATTAAATCGAGCTACGAAAGCCTTTCTAACAAAGTCAATGAAATGGCTGTGGGAAGCACCTTTGCGAGTGAGGACAACATGAAGAGCATTACAGTAAAAAATCTTGAACTTTCGGGATTGGGTAATCAAAAAATTCTAGTGGAAGTTTTGTGTGATCTGAAAGTCGGATTCAAGAAATATAAAAATTGTAAATTCTTTTTAGCACTTACTCCAAGCATTGACCCTTCAACCAATAAAATGAGTGTAAGCTCAATAGACATAGACAGCAAATCGCGACACGTTCTCATGAATGTGGGAGTGGATGTTTTTCAAACGAAACTAACTCAGACCATTCAAAGCGCTTGCAATATTGACCTTACTCCTACTCTGAAATCTGCAAAAAATGAAATCGAAAAACAATTGAACAGCGAACTCATGCCCGGTGTGAATATGAAAGGACTTCTCGATAATTTTCAAATTACCGGACTCTATCCCACACAAAAAGAGCTACAAATTACTGTAGCTCTTAATGGGAATTTACAAATTGATGTGGTGAATTATCCCACCAATTAATTGTAATTACTTCTATTTCCAGAAACTTGGGCATCAATGGTTTTCATCATTCTCCATAAGATGTGATCGGGACTATCTGTAAAATTCATTTCAAAATGAAACGTCATTCCATCGGAAGAAAACTTCATATTTTCAAACATCAACAAGAAGTCTTTCGCCTTTTGAATATCGCTGGAATTCTCTCTTTCGATTTCTGGGTAATTCTTGTAGTTCAGATCCATATATCCTGCGCCTACCTTTTCGGTTAACATTTCTTCAAGTTCATCGTCCCAAGAAAAGTTCTGTGAAGCGAAGGCCGATTCATCGTTTGAGATTGAAATGTAGTTTCCTTCATACTTATAAAACAACTTCGCATCTTCAGTTTCAAAGACTTCCAAACCATTGTATTGGTAACGTTTCACTTTAGGCTCTTCGATTTCTTCCACTAAGTTGTCATATGGCGTTGTGTAGGAATCAAAACTCGACCTCATAGAATCTTCCATATCAAAGATCTCTGCGGACATAACTGGTTCGTTCATTTTCGCGACGAATTTTGCAATGATATTGTCTAGAATTCCGCGATCCTTAACTCCGAGATTGATTTTATAAATTGGAGACAATTCAAATGTTGTATCCATCTTCATCGGAACCGGTGTGTCATAAAATCCGTTCGGTTCCCAGTTGTCGTAATCTGCTACTTCGCGAATTTTCTGTACATTTCTGACGTCGATCAAAGAAATTGTCATTTCCCCATTTAAACTGTTCTTGAACTCATCCAGAGAAAATCCGTCCTTCATCATTTCCTCATTTATTTGAGGATAAAGGGCGAGAATTTTGTCTAAATCCATGTTCGCTGCGTAGAATCCTTTGGGCGTCGTTGGAGAAATTAATTTCATCAAATCAGCTGAAATACTTTCTTCTTTCATCATTGATATTTCTTCAGGAGTTGCACCTTCTACCGGATAGTACGTTGCATCTACAAGCATTTGTTGATCTTCAAACAATATAGTCATACCGATACTCTCAGCCTTCTCCATTGACTTGAACTGATCTTGCATCGGACCACCCATTTCACTGGCTAGCTCCTGAAACTTCTTCATGTTCATGTACATTCCTAGGTCTGCATCAAGAGATTCGAACTCCATGTAAGTATCCATTTCAAGCATACTCATGTCTTCGTCTTGAGCAAAGGCTTGCTTCGCCTTCTCCAAAACGTCTTCATCGTTTCGGAAATACATCAACGCTACGTTCTTGTCCCATACAAGAGCAATGTCATTGTTGTCTACTTCGGCTGTATACAATCCATCAGTTTTTTGAACCTCTATTTCACTATCGATTCCTTTCACCGTCTCTTCAAAGTCTTTGGCGTCCTTGATTCCGAAAACGATTCCACCATAAAAATCATCTCCTTTACTCATGAAGCCATAGGCATTCTGCATGAAGTTGATTCCGGATTTTTTAGGACTTTCTAATATTTGATTTAATACACTTTCCTTTTTGCGCATGTCTTCGAACATAGCCAAATCCTTCCATTGCTTAAATTCTGCTTTATCTGCAAGGCTTTTCAAGTCTGCCTTGAACACCATAGCTGCGTCCTTCGGGATTTTTGCAATAAGTCTGTTGTTGTTCGACATTCCTAGGTACCAGAAAAGAGCTGCTAAGCCAAATATCAAGGAAGCACCACCTATGATGAGTCCTTTTTTTACAGATGTATTCATCTTACTAGATTGTATGTAATTAATATTATTTCGAAAGTAAATCAGAAACGACATCGAACGTTAAAGGCTTACTCATAAATTTTGTTACGATTGGATATGAAATGGCCTTGGCCAAATCTCGTTCATCGAGGGTGGAAGAAAGAACATAAATCAACGTATCTGACAGCTTCGAGCGGTAAGAATTTAAAGCATCTAATACATCGAAACCACTCATTTCAGGCATTCGAATATCTAGAAAAATAATATCCGGAAAAGCATAAGTATCTATTTCTGAAATAGAATTCATGAATTGCAATCCTGATTTGAACAACGTTATTTCTACAGTCGGATCGATTCGACTTATTACCATGGAATGCACATGGTTAATTATTTCGTCATCGTCCACCAAAAAAACTCTTTTCATTCACTAAGGATTGAGCTCGGGTAATATTATTGTCATGGTTGTTCCAACTCCCAACTGAGAGTCAACCGAAATAGCACCACCTAATTTAGCCACTATTTCCTTACAAATATACAACCCTAGACCCGTTCCTACGCTTGCAGTTGTTCCTCTGAAGAACATATTGAAAATTTTATCCTTATTGGCTTCTGATATTCCTTCTCCATTGTCTCTCACCACCAAAGTAACTTTCCCGTTTAATCGAAACATTTTGAATGAAATCTGGGAATCCACATGCTCTCGCTTATACTTCACACTATTGCCTATGATATTCTTTAACAAGATACCCACACGGGCCTTATCAGAATAAAAGACTTCACTTGTTTCAAATTTCAAGTCAATTTCGAAAGGATCTTTGTTACTGAATTTCAAGTCCTCAAAAATGGTTGAAACCATTTCTTTCACATCGAAAGATTCGTAGGAAACATTGAGTCTTGAATTCCGTGAATACTCTAAAATTTCTTGGATAGTTCCATCCAACCTTGAAACCGATTTATCAGCCATTTCAAGCAATTGAACTGTGTTTGCATCTAAACTTTCTGAATGAATAATCAATGAAATGATTCCCTTGATGCTTAACAATGGACTTCTTAAATCATGCGAAATACTGTAAACGAAATTATCTAGTTCCGAATTAATCTTCTTTAACTCGACATTGTTTTTCGCCATGACTTCTTGCGCATGCTTTAGTTCCGTAATGTCTTGTGAACTTCCGACCAAGCGAATGATTTCTCCTTTGTCATTTTTTTGCGCAACAGTCAAGGATTTCAAAGTTCTTATCGCCTTATCATTTTGACGAACGATATTAAACTCCCAATCAATAGAGTCTATAATGCCAGTCTTTAATTCATCTAACGAACTTAAAACGCGTACCCGATCCTCCTCAACAATCGCATCCTTCCAACTTTCTTGAAGAGCGGTTGAACTATCTGTATGTGGCATACCGTATATGCTGAACAAGACATCGCTCCAAACTACAGAATTCGAGTTACTATCAAATTCCCAGATTCCAATCTTCGACTGGTTGGCGATAAGCTCGAAGCGCGAGTTCACTTTAACGAGCTCCTGCTTAAACAAAATCTCATTTGTAATATCCTTTTGCAGGGCAATGAAATGAGTGTGTTCCCCCTTTTCATTGAACGCGGAGATAATTTCCAAATTGTTGTAATAAGGTTTTCCTTCTTTGTTGTAATTGACAATCGTCACTTCAACGTCTTCCTTATTTGACAGTGCCTGTTTTAATTTTTGTCGAGACTCATCCTCTGAATCAGCTCCCTGCAAAAAATCCTTCGGTTTAAGACCTTTCACCTCATCGAGCTTGTAACCGGAAATAGATTGAAAAGCGTCATTCACCCACTCAATTTTACCGAAAGTATCTGTAATGATAACTCCGCTCTTAGTTTTTGTGGCAATTAACGAAAGTTTACGAAGTTCATTCTCTGACTCACTAATCTTGTGAATTTGCAATGCAATCTGATCATTCTTTCTTCGATTGGAAACGAGTGCATTCAACTGCTGCAAGAAAACGCCAAATAGCGTCAGTTGTCGTTCACTAAGATTGTTATAAAGCCGCTCGTTTGACTTTGAGATCATTCCGAATACAACAGCAGAAAATGACACCTTTTCATCTGTAATTGAACCGAATATTCCTCGACTAAACTTTGAAAAAATGTATTGGCTACTGAGGAAATCTTCTGATAAAATATGATTTACATTATCTTGGAACTGCGATTTTATGGACCGTATTTCATATGCAATCTCTTGCAATGTATTGTCGAACTTCAAACCTTCGGTATAAAGGAAAGGGCCACCATCTGACTGATTATCTTGAAAAAAGATAAACGCTGATTCTACCTCAAAAACATCAACAATAGCCTCGCACAGCAAATGGTAAAAGTCTTCATAGGACTTTGCTTTGAGCGCTAGCGCGTTGTATTTATAAAGTCGCTTATATAATTCAAGTTCATGATCTAGGCGATCACGTGTATTGATTAACTCTTGTTCAGTCGCAGAGAATCGCGTCACACGTAATTGTAACTCTCGGTACTCCTTCAACAATTCCTCTCGACTCTTTGACTCAGGCATATTATCTATAAATCACATACAACGCAGTTGTGTAGTTGTGGTAAATATTTTTTCCACCTAGACGAGCAATTTCACCAAAGCCATACATGCCCAACCAGGGTGGACATTCTCCATTCTGAAAAAATGGATACTGCATTTTGCTTACAAGCTCATCTTTAATGATACGATTGAATAGGAACCTTCCACGAGCCAAGCAGTCAGCATGAAATACGGCAACTACTTCCTTTCCGTCTATTCTACTTTTCATATCGCTCACCATCCGATCCATCTCAGAGAAGATCAATTCCTCATCGCGTGTGGTTAGCCAAAGTTCTGTTCCTTCCGGACAAAGTGTTGCATAATACATATCATTCCCCTCGTGCTTTGTGACAACACGCAGAAGATGATGATTTCCATATTCTTTTGCTGTTGCCTCATCGAGCTTCTCTCCTAGAGCACCAACAGGAATGGTATCTCCACAACTTGCCTCTCCCGTTAGTCCGAGATGACGCGTGTACTCCTCCCAAGCTGGCCTGCCATTCAGTTCATGAATAATGTGTCCGGTAGACTTCGTAACAACCATTGGCTCACCAACTGCAACAAAACCATGCGTTGCTTGTGTTTCCACTTTTAATGAAGCATCCGAGAAGCCAATCATGTATGCACCGTGTTCCGTTACCGCGTCATTCACCGCTTGATAACTAACTACTCCTTTCATATTATCCGCTGAAGTGGCTCCAAATATGGTAACCGACTCTCCAAAAACTTCTTCAATAGCATGGATACATGCATCGTTCGCAATATCAATTCCCGAAGCCAATAAATAGATCATGTTAACATTCGGATTGCTAGCTTTCATGTCGCGCGCCATTTCCAACGTTTTCTCATATGAATTGTGACCATATATTTCATTGGTATGGGCCATTGCATATTCTTTTCCTTTTACTGCCATAAGAGCAATGTCCTTCATAGACTCACTAACCCCCTCTCTTCCAACCACACCGCAACAAGATGCAGCGACAATCGTCGCGTTAGGAGACAAAGCATGCGCTTCATCCACCATCTCTTGGAAATTGTGTCCAATAGAAGCATGGAATATTAATAAATCCGCCTGGCTATAATTATCGCCCATTGCAATTTCCAAACATTCCATGACAGCTCTTTTTGTATTGATAATACGAGCACTTGAAGAGAAGAATTTTAACATATAATTAGAATTTTACAATTTATTATAAGACGAAACAATTTGAATTGGTTTACTCTACAAGGATAATCACAATTCTCCTTAACAAAACTGACGATTTTAAACCCTTGAAAATGAGCAAAGCTGATAATTATCACTTTTTTTTACTGTTTGACTGAACATAATGCACAACATTGTGTTTAACCTTCATAACAAAATTTTAAACAAATGAAAAAACTTCTATTCACCCTAACAATGATTTTAGGGTTTACAGCATCGAAAGCTCAATCAACCGCTTGGGACATTATCGTTGACTCACCTGTCCACAATACACTTGAAGCAGCTGTATTAGCAACTGGACTTGATGTCGCTTTGGGAACATTAGACCCAATCACTGTTTTCGCTCCAACCGATGCTGCATTTGCTGCATTACCGGCTGGCACCGTAGATGCTCTTTTGGCTGACATTCCTGCATTAACTGATATTTTACTTTATCATGTGCTTGACGGTGCTGCTGTTTATTCAACGCAACTTTCAGACGGACAAATTGCAACCATGGCAAACGGTTCAGACATTACTGTAACAATCAATAACGGTGTTTTCATCAATGGAACAAACCAAGTGACTGTAGCTGATATCGGGGTTACCAACGGCGTATTGCACGTAACAGATGGCGTTTTGTTGCCACCTGCTCCACAACTTCAAAACTCTATTTGGGATGTGATAGTAGCATCACCTGATCACACTACACTTGAGGCAGTTGTTGGTTTAGCTGGTTTGGATGGCGCACTTGACAGCCCGGGGTCATTCACTGTATTCGCACCAACCGATGCTGCTTTTGCTTTGGTTCCACAACCTATCATTGACGCATTGCTTGCAGATCCTTCAGGATTATTGACTTTCATCCTTACATATCATGTTGTTCCATCTGCAGCATTGTCTACTGATTTGGCTGACGGTATGACTATTACAACATTATCTGGTCTAGATGTTACTGTTTCTTTTATTAACGGAAGCGTATTCATCAACCACGCACAAGTTACTGTTGCTGATATTATAACCGACAACGGTGTAATTCACGTAATCGACGCGGTTATTGCACCAGGTATTATTGCAAATAACGTAATGGAAATCATTGCTGGTTCACCATCGCACACTATCCTAGAAACGGCTATTGGTGCTGCTGGTTTACAAACCACTTTAGAAGATGAATATTTCTTCACTGTATTTGCTCCAGTAGACGATGCATTTACTGCGCTTCCAGCTGGAACAGTTCCTTCTTTACTAGCAAATCCAACAGCTCTAACCGACGTTTTACTTTATCACGCTGTAGGCGAAAACATTGGTGCTGCTGATTTAGTAGATGGTCAAGTTCTAACCATGTTGCAAGGAGATGATGCAACTATCACATTACCTATGGGTGGTGCAATGATCAACAATGCAAACATCATTGCTGCTGACTTAAACGCTTGGAACGGTGTTGTACATGTAATTGACGCTGTTCTTCTTCCACCTACGTCTGTTGAAAGTCTTCAAGCATTGAATGTTAGCGCATTTCCAAATCCTTGCACTGACAACATCGTTGTTCAATCTTCAGACAACAACTATGAGTTATTCCAAGTTGTAAATGCTGCTGGACAAATGGTTGCTCAAGGAAAATTAAACGGCAAGCAAACTGAGGTTAACACTTCAGAATTAGCAAGCGGTGTTTACACAATCATCGTTCAAAATGGTGCTCGTGTTAACTTCATCAAAGAATAATAGGTTAGGTTAATGATGAAAATTGGGAGTCTTCGGACTCCCTTTTTTATTCCTACTTTTAAGCAATGAATTCAAAAACATACAGAGAAAAACTAGAAATGCTTCCTCATCCTGAAGGCGGTTTCTACAAAGAAAAATTTCGCAGTGAAAAATCTTTTAAGTTTGAAGGTTTAGATGGAGAGCGCTCTATATGCACCAGTATTTATTTCCTTCTTGAAAAAGGACAAACTTCTGCCCTGCACCGCATAAAAAGTGAAGAGATTTGGTACTTCCACGATGGACAGACGTTAGAAATTATTGAGCTTGATATAAATGGAAATGAAATGATTACTCGTTTAGGAAAGGACATTTCAAATGGAGAAGTTCTTCAGCATGTCGTTCTTGCAAACGTTTGGTTCGGAGCCCGATTGGCCGCAAATTCAGAATTTTGTTTAGTGGGATGTCAAGTAAGTCCTGGATTCGATTTCAAAGATTTTGAGTTGAAGTAAAAATTTCACCTTAAATTCGGTTCGTTAACACTTAAACTAAAACATCATGGGAAAAGGAAAAGACGTTAAAAAGGAAGTGAAAAAAGTTGCGACTAAAACTGCAAAAGAAAAAAAAGCTGAAAAGCGCGACAAGAAGCCGAAGTACGACTAAGCTTGCATTAAATCTCTGATTGCAACGGAGGCCACCACGCTTCCAAAAGTGGCCGGCATGTAGGATATTGTTCCATATGCCGACTTCTTATAATTCTTTCCATCGGTAAGCATGAGGCTTTCTTTAATTGGAAGTTCGGGGCTGAAGACCACCTTCACCCCTTTGCGAATACCACTCGATTTTAAATTCTTTCTTATTTGCTGCGCGAACGGACAATTATAGGTCTTTGAAATATCAACGACTTGAAGTTTCGTTGGATCTAACTTTGCGCCTGCCCCCATGCTACTTACCAAAGGAATCTTACTCTCGAAAGCGAGACGAATAAATGTGAGTTTCGGTGTAATGCTGTCAATGGCATCTATGATATAATCCGGACGATTCTTCAATTGCTCTTCAACCATAGCCGGATTCACAAATTCCTTTACCACCTTTAATTCTATTTCCGGATTAATTGCACGAATGCGTTCCGCCATGATTTCCACTTTTGATTCTCCGTGGTTGGTCGCTAACGCTGGAAGTTGACGATTTCGATTGGTTGGGTCCACAACATCTCCATCGATGATTGTCATTTTACCAATTCCCGAGCGCGCAATGAACTCAGCGGCAAAGGATCCAACGCCCCCCATTCCAACCACCATCACATGCTTGGTGGTTAATTTCAGAAGTGTTTCTTCACCAATTAACAAACTCGTTCGAGACAACCAACTTACATCTTCCATTTGAAGAATTTTTATTTCAAATCAACATACGAATTAATCGATCAACTCCAAATTCACAATAGTTTCCGTCTTGATCAACTCACCCGGTAAATCTGAATTACACGCTTCATAATGCATCGTGAACAAATCGTTATATGTAACACGAAATCTTCTTCCTACATACTTCGGCTTATCTGAATCCGCATCATCAATCAAATCGTCAACTCTTCCAAAATTATTATACGCCAAACCAAAACTATGATCACCAAAAACTAAATGAAGACAATCTCCAAAAAACATTTCAGTCAAAACTAGAGTTTCAGTTTTCTGACCTTCGCGTTTCAACGAAGTGAAATTGCCAAAAACATATCCTGTCTTTCCTCCCTGAGTTTTTACTTGATACCAATTATCTGTAACTCCACCAATAACATCTTGAGACGATTTCTGCAGAATCGTAAGTCTTTCCAATCGTTTCACTTTTGCCACAACAGTTCCCTGTGCGCTCGGGGCATTTCGAATATTCACAACATCTCCTTGCACATAGCACGTGTTTAATTGACCAAACACACAAGCAGGAACTAAAAATAAAAGCAGAATAAATTTCTTCATAAAATTCAAATTAGATTCAATTTTCGAATGTACCGCAAGAACTGACTACAGAAAAATTTCGATACTCTTTTTTTACCAGCTCAAACAACTCACTTCCTTTTTGAAGTCGTTCGACTAACATGCTTCTTCAATATTCTTTTACCTTCAATCTTCACTTCATCTTCCTTCCGGAAACTCCATACAATGTCACTCGCGTGCTTGCGCGATTCTTCAACATCTATAATTGGAGCAGGATAATCTTTTCCAATTACACAGCCGTACATCTCTTGCTCAATCACCGAAAGCTTGTGTGGCTCATGAATGAAACTGGAAGGAATATTGCGCAACTCAGGAATCCATTGTTTAATGAAAACACCTTCAGCATCGTACGATTCAGAGTTCTTAATCGGATTGTAAATGCGAATGGTGTTAATGCCTGTGGTTCCGCTTTGCATTTGCAATTGCGGATAGTGAATACCCGGTTCATAGTCGAGAAACATACGCGCTAAAAAATGCAAGTCGCGCCAATCTTGCCACAGATTGAACACGAAAAAAGAAACCACCATCGCACGCATGCGGAAGTTGATGTATCCAGTTGCCGTTACACATCGCATGCACGCATCAACCAGCGGCACTCCTGTTCTTCCTTCTTGCCAAGCCCGAATGTATTGCTCGTTCTTTGGTTTCACCAAAACGTTGTAAGCACGATTAATGTTCTCTACTTCATATCTGCACTCCGATTCGAATTTTTGAATGAAGTGACAATGCCAATGCAGACGTGAAATGAAATTCGACAGCGCACGTTTGTTGGTTGAAGTTGGATAATGTTGGAGGGTGAATTGATAAACCGCGCGCATGCTTATGTTTCCATAAGCGAGGTATGGCGAAAGCCTGCTGCAGCCTCTTCTGCTGAGCGAAGGACTGCTGATGTGTTTGCTATAGTTCACACTTCTTTCGGAAAGAAAATTCTGCAAATAGCGCCAAGCTAACGTCTCTCCACCTTCCTGAAAATTCCGATTACGTTCAGTTATTTCAAGAGGCAATTCTTCACCACGAAAAGAAGAAAATTCTTCTTCATTCAGTTGGAAAATATTCAACTCCTTGAGTTCAACTTTTCTTGCGAGACTGCGCATGATTATCTCCCACAGCTTCGGCCATTCCTGACGGTTCTTTAATCTTCGAACCACTCCATTTGTTTGAAATTCTAACCATTGAATATTTTTCGAATGGAAAAACAACTGCATGTTTAAGTCGCGTTCGAAGGTTAAAAGGTTCCCTATTTCTTCCGAAGAAAAAATGGTATTTATATGGAAGGAAGCAGCGAGTGCATTGAACACAACCTGCGCTTCGTTGTGAAAGATTTCAATGTGTTTGTTGAAAGAAGCCAACTGTTTATTCAAGTCTTTCAGGGATTCGTGAACGAATCGCCAATGGCGGACATCTGAGTCGTGATGAATCATCACCGAAGGTTCAAAGATGTAGAGAATTACAAATGGAAGTGGTTCTTGTTGCGCATGAAAAAGAGGCTCATGATCTACGAACCTCAAATCGCGCTTCAACCAAACCACATTTATTTCTTGCACAGATGTGTACTCTTTTCAAAGCAACAATTAAGCATTCTAAAAGTTCGGAAACGCGCAGCGTTATTTCCCAAACATAGACTTCCCCTGCAGCGCCTGAACCAACGTAAATACCGCCAAAGCGAAATAAAGCAACGCGAGAATAACCGTTGCTTTGGTGTTTTTCAATAAATAAAAAGAAACAATTGGAATAACTTGAAGCGCATGCATGCCAATGAAATGGGCAATGCGTGGATCTCCATATTTCGTGCTCCAATTCAAAACGGGAATTCCGGCTTCTCCGTCTGGTCCGCCTATGGTGTGGGTTAAGCGAGAACCCATGACGAATCCTTCAAACGAAAAAATTACGAAAATGAAAATCGCCAAGCGAATCGACCACAAGTAATAGTTCGGCAACTCTGGGAAATCGTTCGTGAAAAAGAGAATACCAACATAAGCCGTGTAGATGGTTACCAGCGTTGCAGCTAAAGCCATACATCCGTATAAAAAACTATAGAACGCAGAGGTTTGATTGTAGTGGGAAAGCTGTCCCCTTCCCGCTTGAATAGCAATGTAAATGATTTCAAATCCGAGCAACACGATGATGGCCCAATTGAAAATCGTAATGTTAAAGTTCGGCAGGTATGAGCAATACCAGGCCATTGCCCACGCGAATAAAAATGTTGAGAATGCAAATTTAAAAGGCTTGTACCAAGCACTGACATTGTAGACTTGTGTGTTCGAGAATTTGGTGAGGGCTAGAAAAACGATTGATGCGATCAAACAAATTAAACCGAAGGCATACAACGTTTCATTTTTTTCTTTGAGTGTTAGAATGAAATTCATAGCAATATGTTGAACTAACCCAAACAGGAGGAATTAAACCTTTACAAATTGAACTGTAGCAGTCCCCTCTTTGGTGGCAACGCGCACAAAGTATACGCCTGTTTCCAATTGACTTGTATCAAGGGTATTGTCCTCGAGAATCTGTACGTTAAACTGCTTACCTTCAACGGAAAACAGACTGCAATTTGCAGCCGTTAGTTTTTGAGGAAATCCTTGAATCGCGATTTTATCGGTTGTTGGATTTGGGTAAATCGAAATCTCGTCGGCATTCAAATCTGCAACTGAATTTGCTTGCATTCTTCCGTTAATGTCGTATTGCAAGAAGAACTGCCATATTTTTTTTGAAGCGTTGAAATCGTTATTTGTGACACCGATTGTAAATATTGAACCCGGCCAGGTATGTCCGCCATTAATGATTTTGTAGTGTTCAACATCTACGCCGTTGGCGCCTCCATCGTAAAAGTAATGAACGGCAGTACAACCGTCTGTTAAATTCGTATTTGGTACGTCGGTCACTATTGGCGTTGCATTGCAATTGTTGAAGTTAACCCAATACGACAACACGTTTGGAATGGCTTCCATAAACGTTTGTCCATCATATGGCACCGTTAAATCAGCCGTGCCGTGAATTTCTAGAACAGGCGTTGGATGCAATGCATTGCAGGTTTGATCTTGACCTACATTCATGGAGCCTGTAACTGAAGCTATGGCTGCAATACGATTGCTCAAAGAGCAAGCAAGCGTGTAACTCATGAATCCACCGTTCGACATACCGGTGCTGTACACACGGTCTAAATTCACAGAATAAGCAGCAGCCATCGTATCTATTAAAGCGCTAGCAAAACCAATATCATCCACTGTACCGCCCCAACCTGAATTCCAATAAGTGGTGCCTGTTGCATCGAGTGTTCCATTCGGAACCACTAGCAGAAAACCTGCTGTATCGGCTATTGCACGAAAATCACCGTAATACAATTGTTCAAACGCAGTGCTTGTGTAACCATGAAAATTCAACACCATCGGTGCTGGTGTACCCGGAGTATAACTTGCAGGAACATAAATGGTATAACTGCGTGTGATACCATCGTGTATCATGGTTTCGTTAATTAATTGCTGTCCGAGAGAAGCAAACGGAAAGAAGAGGAAAAGGACTAAATATCTCATGTCTAAATGTAATGAGAAATTGATTGGAGTTTGTTAAACAGGAACATATATACCCTTACGGGGATAATTCAAACAACTCAAAAGAAATTATACCCTTTAAGGTATACTTTTCAATAAATTTTGTATTTTCGCACCCTAAAGGGTATACACATGAGCGCAAGTATCGGGATTTTCATCAAAGAAAAAAGGAAGCAACTCAAGCTTACACAGCCTGAATTGGCTGAGCGTGCGGGGGTTGGACTTCGTTTTGTTCGCGAGTTAGAACAAGGCAAGCAGACCGTTCAGCTCGACAAAGTGAATCAAGTGTTATCCCTATTTGGAAGTGAATTGGGTGTTATTCAAAAAACTGAATCATGAGACAAGCGAAAGTCTATTACAAAAATGATTTTGCTGGCATCATTCAAGAGTCCGAAGATGGATTTGAATTTCAGTACACGGAAGAATATTTATCAAATCCACTTTCTAAACCCGTAAGCTTAACCCTGCAGTTGCAACAACAGGCATATGCGAGTAAAGTACTGTTTCCATTTTTCGATGGATTGATACCCGAGGGTTGGCTTTTAACTATTGCGGTTAGTAATTGGAAGATAAAAACAAACGATCGATTTGGTCTCCTGCTCACCTTATGCAAAGATTGTATAGGTTGTGTTTCAGTCATCGCTAAAGAAATGGAGTCATGAGCAAGTGTCTTTATTGTTATTTGCCATTGGAGGAAGGTCAATTAGACTTCCATGCGGGGTGCACCAAAAAATTATTCAATTCATTGCAATTGCCTGAGATTCATTTTGACTTGAAGGACTTGGAAGAAATGGCTCGGCAGAACATCATAAAAAGCAAAGCCGTTACTGGAGTTCAAGCGAAGCTTTCTATTAACGTTGAAAAACATAGAAACGAACCTTCGCGCTTAACGATTGTGGGGTTGCATGGAGACTACATTTTGAAACCGCCATCGTCCCATTTCAAAGAGCTTCCACAAAACGAAGATCTAACTATGCACTTAGCTGAATTAATTAGGATTAAAACAGCGAAGCATGCTTTACTCAGATTGAAATCGGGTGAATTGGCATACATCACACAACGTTTCGACAGAAGTAAAAACGGGAAAATTGCTGTGGAAGATTTTTGTCAACTTAGCGAAAATCTCACCGAGCATAAGTACCGCGGATCGATTGAAAAGGTTGGAAAACTAATGCGTGCTTTTACGTTCAACAAAGGATTTGAATCGCAACGACTTTTCGAATTGGTTCTCTTTTGCTACCTCACTGGCAATGCCGATATGCATTTGAAGAATTTCTCTTTGATTGAAAATTCACTTGGCGAATTTGAACTTTCACCTGCTTATGATTTAGTTAACACGGCTATTGTAATGCCCGAGGACAAAGAAGAATCGGCCTTAACCATGAACGGAAAGAAAAGCCGTTTGAAGCGCCTCGACTTCGATGTGTTCGCTGCCTCTCTTCAAATCCATGAAAAGTCATTAGCATCGATATACAATAGATTTGAAGCCATACTTCCTGAATGGATTGCGTGTATTGAACGAAGTTTTCTTTCGGAGGAAATGAAGGAGGAATATGTTAATCTATTGCAGAAAAGATTCGAGAAGCTTTTTTCTTGAATAATCATATGAGCAAGCGTTTAAGACTCAGCACAAAACTTTCAGTTTTAAAATTTAAACGCAGAACTCATCAGTGTCATTTCAGCTTTTGAAATTCCAATTTTTAAAGCCTCTGTTCTCCAATTTTTCACTGCGCTTTTGATTTCCGCTATAATAGCATCCATTTCCTTTTCCCGTAGCTGAAAATATTCTCCAACATTTTTAGCCAAATCAAAATCCAAGGAATTATTATCGGAATCAATATTTAAAGACAATCCATCTTTATCAATTGAAGGATTAATATCATACGCAGGAGATAATTGCCAACCGGTTTTGTGTAAAATGAAACCATGGTTTCTTAAATGATCATCAGTATTGGATATTGCGATATTAAAAACCATTCGTCTCCACAACTGGTGTAATTCCTTTTTGTTGTTTGATTCATTAAACTGTATGAACTCTGCAATATCTAAATAGCTCGGAGGATTCTCTTTAATCGTTTCTTCATTATTGCCGGTCATTGTCATGGCAGATGCAAAGTGAATCCTCTTATCTTTTATACGGTCAAATCGTTTTGTAAAAAAAGTAAAATACTTGCCCGAGATTTTTTCAATTTTACACTCAGCCATTTCAACACCCGCCTTAGTAGCCAGCTTGTAGGCCAGAAACTCCCAAGCAGCTTTATCAATAGTATCTTCTTTAGATGGAAATTTAGCTATCCATAAATTTCCTTTTTCATCTACAATATTTGCTTTCGGTCTTGCACCACCTAAGGAAGAGCCTGGAGCCAATAAGATACTCAACCATTTCCGGACCTCCTTATTATCCTTATCTGATTCAATTAACGAGATACCATGTTGTAATTCTCTTATCGAAGACCACGGTGGAGTTGGCCTAGCCTTATCATTATTTAAAAAGGGCTCTTTTTCTTGCAGTTTAAACCGGAGGCCTCCCATTCTACTTTCGTCATTTACACCCAATAGGAAATCAAGATCGTGAAGATTTCTTGCTACTCTTTTTTCTTCCTTGGCTGTTTGAGCCTCTCTTCTTTTCATTAAGGTACGTCCCCAGGTATCTGGCATCGAATCGTTAAAAACACCAAAATTGAATTTTCCTATTGGGAATTGTTGTCCTTTATTCCAAGTAATATCGGGATCAAATAAAAATTGCTTTTCTGTTGCCAACCATTTTTCATTGTAACTAAAACTAAATGTCTTTCTGCCCTTAGCTTGATGGGCTGCTAACGTTCCTATTAACTTCGGCCCGTCTATATGCAACCAGTCTGCATAAACCAGAATATCTATTTTACTTGTTGCCATTTTAATTCCCTCCTAAAAGATCTAAATCTTGGATGTCTCTTCCCTGTTTATCTTCTGCAGCCAATTTCAAAAAATCATCTTGCAAACCAAAAACCCGCAATACATTGAAATAAGCGCCCATTGAAACGCGAGGGTTACCCTTTTCAATTTGATAAAGTGTGGTTCTGTCTATTCCTGCGCGTTCTGAAACTTCGATAGTTGTCAGCTTCCTTCTTTTACGAGCCAATTTAATATTCTCACCTAGAACACCCAGTATCTTAAGATGCTTTGGAAAAATTGTTTGTTTTTTTGATTTCATCAACATGTTGATTATTATCTACAAATATAACTTAAATGTGGATAATATGCAACATTCTTATAAAAATGAGAAAACACCAATCACAACCAATCAATTTCGACAATCAATTCGTGCTACTTCCCAATACAAAATATAACCAATTAGCTGTAAGCCACTGTCAATAGGGCTTCAAAAAAATACAAAGCATTCGAAGAAATTAAAAAGAATGAAAATCCCTTTGAATAAACTACTCCTTAATCAATTCCTTCGGCATTATCACTTCAGACGGTTTGGAAATTATCTTCTCCGTTCCATCCATATACTGAACTTTTATTGATGTAAGTTTAGCCCGCTCCACAATATCTGTAAACCAAACATATTCAAAGCTATATGTACCAGTTTCTCCTGGATCAATTGGTCCTATGCATTTGAGTGTATGAGATGTTTTACCTCCTTCAATAACAGGATCATCAACTGGATTCATTCCAATAACTGTAGCATGAACATATTTGACAACTTTCTTGGTTGGGTTGTAAAATGTCATATCCACACCAGTGCCCTCTGTATATTCACTCGCATCCACAGCAACGCATTCAAAGACTCCCAAGCCCTTTAATTCACACTTCTTAACATATTCGCCTAGTTTCTTCTGCCGAAGTGCCTCGAGACTATCCTGCAGATGAATGAGAACTTTGTTTAAACTATCTTGAATGTAAATTCTACGGTTTTCTAAACTGTCACTGATTCTTGCAACCTCTAATCTTTTCAATTCTCTTTTTGCCCTAATCTCGTTGTAATACCCTCTGGTGTTTTTCTCGAGTTGAATGAAATCTTGAACACTTAACTCTGAAATTTGACTTCCCCAATTTCCGAGAACAGAGACAGCAGCTTCAGGAAGAAATACTGTTCCTGTATCATATGCAGCAAGGAAATACGCCTTTGGAACAGCCTTCAAATCACCATACGGATGACACTTTTCATATCCGATAATTGAAATTGTATCTCCGGTGAAAAATCTGATCTGACCTACTGAATTGCATCCATTGCTCAAAGGATTTCCTGTCGACTCTGATGCTTTCATGACTCCCTGAATTTTGGTAGAACTATCTAAAATTCGTTGAGCAGAAACATTACTGATAAAAGCAAGCATCAAAAGAGTAAGTGATTGGGAGATTAAACGTCTCATCAATTATATTTTATAAAATTCCGTTAATATTAGAATGAACCTAGAAATCAATCCAACGGCACACTCGGCAACTCATTGGAGATTTGAACCTCCGCTGTTGAGGAAGACGCCGCTGAAGCATCCGCTTTTACTTTCTCTTTCTTCTTTGCTGTTTTCAGAATTTTCTTTTTCGCTTCGTCTGATTCTTCACCTTCGGTAATTTCTCTTTTGATTACTCCTGTTTGAAGGACTTTAACTATTTCGTCATTGGTCACTTTCAAATCTGGATAGATGGCCTTCAACTCTTTCTTAATTGAATTCAAAACTGATTCAGTGTAAAGCAAGTTCCCAATCATAAATTTGTTGGTGGCTTGTTTCTGCACATAAATATTCTCAAGTGAATTCTTCTGAA
>JBIKRF010000040.1:0-20236 GCA_044349305.1 Flavobacteriales bacterium | reverse complement strand
CCTCCTCCAATACGAACGGCTTCCTTTTCGAAGTATCTGAAATTTGGTGTGGTCTTGCGCGTATCGAGAAGCTTGCAATTCGTGTGCGCAATCATTTGCGCATGTCTGTGCGTCTCCGTTGCAATGCCACTCATGCGCTGCATAACGTTTAGCACAAGTCGTTCAATGGTTGTGATGCTTTGACTTTTTCCTTCCACAATAAATGCAATGTCTCCTTTTTGAACCGTGGCACCATCTAGAATAAATGTTGTCACCTTCAACGATGAATCGAACGCATGAATGATTTTTTCGGCAATAGCGACTCCGGCAAGAATGCCGTTGTCTTTTACAATTAATTGCGCTTTGCCAATTGCATTATTTGGAATAGTTGCTAGTGTTGTGAAATCACCTGGACCAATATCTTCACTCAGGGCATCTACGAGCCATTTATCAAAGTCAAATGCATTCATGTTGCGAAGTTATGAATTCCAATCCTCGAATTATTACCTTTGGAACATATGATTAAGACGTCGTTAGTATTTGGAATATTGTTATTATCGAATTTGCTATTTGGACAGTCGAATTGGTCGGACTCTGTTTCGGTTGGATTCTTATTGGGTCAAACAAATTATGAAAAGGATGTTCGATTCATTCAAGTGCCGAGTAATCGGAGTACTAAAACGTGTTATTTACTCAAGGAAGTTAACACGGCCTTTGACGAAATGGCTGCAACTGCGCAAAAAGTTGGGATTAGTTTAAAGGTGGTTTCAGGCGGAAGGAATTTTCAAATGCAGAAATCTATTTGGGAGCGCAAATGGACTGCACGACGTCCGAATTTTAAGTCTGACAAGGAAACTGCGTTGGATATTTTAAAGTATAGTTCGATGCCTGGAACTTCCCGTCATCATTGGGGAACTGACTTAGATATTAACTCGGTAGATCCTTCATATTTTGCTTCGGGAAAAGGTAAAGTGGAATACGATTGGCTAAAGAAGAATGCCGCAACCTTTGGTTTTTGCCAGACCTATGACAACAAATCAGAGAGTAATAGAACGGGATACTCTGAAGAAAAATGGCACTACACGTATATGCCTATTTCAAACAAGTTATTGGAACAATACAACAAAAAAATAACCAGTGATTTGATCACTGGTTTTCTGGGTAGTTCTACAGCTAAAGAAATTGACGTTGTGAAATTTTACGTCAATGGAATCTCTTTGCTTTGTAAGTAGTTATTTTTCTTTGATTAGTTTTTTAAGGTCATTGCCGATATCTTTTCTGAAATACTTTCCAGAGAAGGAAATGGTGTCGGCTGCCTCGTTGCTTTTCCCAATCGCCTCGTGAAGTGAACTTCCGTATGCGGTGGCTGTTAAGACTCTTCCGCCGTTGGTAACCACTTTTAGACCATTCTTTTTTGTTCCTGCGTGAAATACAATGCAGTCACGAACGTCTTCAAGATTTGAAATTTCCTTTCCTTTTTCTGAAGACTCGGGATATCCTTTTGAAACCAACATGGTTGTTGTGCAATAGCGAGGATCTACTTGAACATCGCATTCGCCAAGGGTTTGCGTAGCAATGCCTTCGAACAAGTGAAGCAGGTCGCTTTTAATTCTTGGGATTACCACTTCCGTTTCCGGATCGCCCATGCGGCAGTTGTATTCAATTACGTACGGTTCATTTCCAACTTTAATAATACCGAAGAAAATGAAACCGCGGTAATCGATACCGTCTGCCTTCAATCCTTTCATGGTTGGAATAATGATTTGCGCTTCAATTTTGTCTATGAATTCTGGAGTACAGAAGGGAACTGGTGAAACAGCACCCATTCCACCTGTATTCAGCCCCATATCGCCTTCACCAATACGCTTGTAGTCCTTTGCTTCCGGAAGAATTTTGTAATTGTTTCCGTCTGTCATAATGAAGATGGAACATTCAATTCCTTTCAAAAACTCTTCAATCACCACAGTACTCGAAGCTTCTCCGAATTTTTTATCGGAAAGCATGGCTTTCAATTCTTTCTTTGCTTTCTCTAAATCGTCAAGTATTAAAACCCCCTTTCCTGCAGCCAATCCAGATGCCTTCAATACATAAGGAGCTTTCATTGTGTCTAAGAATGCTTGTCCTTCCTTCAAAGTCGCATTTATGAATGAAGCGTATTTCGCCGTTGGAATACCGTGCTTCACCATGAATTTTTTCGCAAACTCTTTACTCCCTTCCAATTGAGCTGCAATTGAATTTGGACCGATAACAGAAACCCCTGCTAGTGCTTTGTCTTTTTCGAAAAACTCAACAATGCCTTTTGCCAGAGGATCTTCAGGTCCCACTATGACCATTTTGATGCTGTGTTCAATAACGGCTTTTTTGATAGACTTGAAATCGCAGGGGTCAATTGCAAGGTTGGTTCCGAAAGCTTCGGTACCCGCATTTCCTGGAGCTACATATATATTATGAATAAGTGAACTTTGCGAAATCTTCCACGCGAAGGAGTGCTCTCTGCCACCGGAACCTAAGATCAATACATTCATGTTCTGAGTTTTTTGCAAAGAAACAATGCATTGGCGGCTCTCTCAATTCAACTTACTAACAGAAAAAAGCCTCGAGCAGAAGATATTTGGGTTTATTGTTGAAAAATGCCTATATTTGCACTTGAAATTAAGTAATTGAACAATGAGAGAGGGGCGCTTAACCCCTCTTTTTTTTAGTCATGATAACAGTAGCAGAAATAGAACAATTGGTGCAAGCCAAGATAGCGGAAACGGATACTTTATCCGACGTGTTTATCGTTTCCATTTCCGTTCGTCCCGGCAACGCTATCGAGGTTTTACTCGATAAAGATTCTGGTTTGAACGTGGAAGATTGCAAGAAAGTCAGTCGTCATGTTGAATCGTCTTTAGATCGTGAGAAAGAAGATTTTTCGTTGGAAGTTTCTTCTCCAGGAGTTGGAAAGCCTCTGGTGGTTCACAGACAATATGTGAAGAATGTGGGTAGAACGGTAAAGGTTAAAGCAGATGATGGGGAAAAATACGAAGGCGATTTATCCGAAGTAAGTGAGACAGGAATTGTACTGAAGTACCAAGAAAAAGAGGCACTTCCAGGAAAAAAGAAAAAAGAATGGGTGGAGAAAACAGTCACCCTTGCATTTGATAACATAAAAGAAACCAAAGTAGTAATACGTTTTAATTAACCTTGTCATTATGAAAGGACTAAACCTGATAGAGTCTTTTGCAGACTTTAAAGAATTCAAAAACATCGACCGCGAGACGATCACAAACATCTTGGCGGAAATGTTCAAAGCTATGATTGTAAAGCGCTGGGGCGCTGAAGATGGCTTCGACATCATTATTAATGCTGAACGTGGCGACTTAGAGATTTGGCGCACACGTCAAGTTGTTCCAGACGGAGAGCTAGATGACGAGGTTGCTGAAATCGAAGTGAGCATGGCTCAAAAGATTGTAGACGATCTTGAAGTGGGTGAAGAATTAATCGAAGAGATTAAGATTGAAGATTTCGGTCGCAGAAACATTATGGCTATGGGCCAAGTGTTGAAGAACCGTATTCAAGAGCTTGAGAAAGATCATATCTATCAGAAGTATAAAGAACGTATCGGAGAAATTATCTCTGGTGAAGTTTACCAAGTTTGGAAGCGTGAGATTCTTGTGCTCGATGATGAGAACAACGAATTGATTATGCCGAAGGACCAACAGATTCCTTCAGACTTTTACAAAAAAGGAGATACCATTCGCGCGGTTGTTTATCGTGTAGACTTACGTAACAACAGTCCGCAAATTATCCTTTCGCGTACCGCACCAGAATTCTTAGAGAAATTATTCGAGCAAGAAGTTCCAGAGGTGTTCGACGGTTTAATTACCATTAAGAAAATTGTTCGTGAGCCAGGTGAGCGTGCGAAAGTTGCTGTTGAAAGTTACGACGATCGTATTGATCCAGTAGGTGCTTGCGTAGGTATGAAAGGTTCGCGTATTCATGGAATTGTTCGTGAGTTACGTAACGAGAACATCGACGTTATTCACTACACAACAAACGAAAACTTGTTAATCGCTCGTGCATTGGCTCCAGCGAAAATTTCGAGTATCAGCATTGACAAAGACAACGCAAAGGCAGATGTATTTTTAAAGCCAGACCAAGTGTCTTTAGCAATTGGAAAGGGTGGACATAACATTCGTCTTGCAGGAAGATTGTGTGGATATGAATTAGATGTTTACCGCGAAACAGATGTTGACATCGACGATGTGGATTTGGAAGAATTCTCAGACGAAATCGACAGCTGGATCATCGATGAATTGAAATCGATTGGTTGCGATACCGCTCGTTCAGTTCTTGAGATTCCAAAAGAAGATTTAGTTAAGCGTACAGATTTAGAAGAGGAGACCATTGAAGAGGTGTTGAGTATTTTGAAATCTGAATTCGAATAATTCGTTTCGGTTTTCGCGTGTGCTTGCTCACGATTCAATGTGTTAAATAGATTTTATAAGGAACGGGAATAGATTTATGTCAGAAACAAAAGGACCACAACGCTTAGGTAAGGCCGCTACTAACTTAAATGTTAGTAAGGATACCATTATTGAATTCCTTAAGAAAAAGGGAGTTACAGTGGATAATAATCCAATGGCGAAAATTGAGGGTGAAGTATATGATATGCTTTGCGCTGAATTTTCTACGGACCAAAAAGCGAAAGAGGTTGTTCAAGCGGCTGCAACGAAATTGCGTGAATCTCGTGAATCGTTGAGTATCTCGGACAATAAGAAGAGAAAGGACGGAGAAGGTGAAGAGTTGTCAGATATTGATTTGGCAAAATTCAAGCGTCCGGAAGTTGAGGTTGAAAAACCAAAGGTTAAGGCAAAACCTGCAGAAGCACCGGTTGCTCCTAAGGCAGAAGAGCCAACGAAAGTTAAGGCAACCAAAGCGGTTGAGACTCCAGTTGAGACTCCTGCTCCAGTGACTGAAGCTCAGGTTGAATCACAACCTGAAGAGCGCAGCAATGAAGTAAAGGTTGTTGGAAAGATTGATCTTTCGGCACTTGAAAAACCAAAGCGAGGCAAAAAGGCTGCAGAGCCCAAGAAGGAAGAACCGAAGAAGGCTAAGAAGGAAGAACCGAAAGTAGAAGCTCCTGTAGCTAAAACGGAACCAACTCCTGAACCTGAAGTGGTGAAGCCAGAGGTAGTGGAGAAAGAGTTGATTCGCGTAAACGTTGAGAAACTTGCGGGACCTAAGTTGATGGGTAAAATTGTTTTACCTACAACACCTGAAAAGAAATCAGCTGCAGCTACTGCCGCTGAAAACAAAGAGAAGCGCAAACGCAAGCGTATTTCGAAAGTAGACATTGGGCGTCAGCAGGAAATTGATAAGCGCAATGCTAACAAGCCGACGCGCACGCCTTATGTTGCTCAACCAAAGGCAGCGCCAACTGAAACTGATATTCAAAACCAGATTAAAGAAACACTTGCGCGTTTAGGTGTGGGTGGAAAATCTAAATCTTCAAAGAACAGAAGAGATAAGCGTTCTCAAGTAGCTCGTCGTAGTGAACAAGAAGCAATGCGCATGCTTGAAGAGAATGCAGTATTGAAACTTACTGAATTTGTAACGGTAAGTGAGCTAGCTACATTAATGTCGCGCAACGCTACCGAGATCATTGCAGCATGCATGCAGTTAGGAATTTTCGCATCTATTAACCAACGTTTAGATGCTGAAACCATTGCAATCGTTGCAGAAGATTTCGGCTATCAAGTTGAATTTGTTGGAGCTGAAGTTACCGATGCAATTACCGAAGAAGTAGACAACGAAGAAGATCTTCAGTCACGCCCTCCAGTAATTACGGTTATGGGACACGTTGACCACGGTAAAACTTCCCTTCTCGATTACATTCGTAAAGCAGATGTTTTGTCTGGAGAGGCTGGTGGAATTACGCAGCATATTGGCGCGTATACCGTTACCCTTCCAAATGCAAAGAAAATAACATTCTTAGATACTCCAGGTCACGAAGCGTTTACCGCTATGCGTGCTCGTGGAGCTCAAGTAACCGACGTAGCAATCATCGTAATTGCAGCAGACGACAGCGTAATGCCTCAGACCAAAGAGGCAATTAGTCACGCTCAAGCGGCTGGTGTTCCAATGATTTTTGCTTTCAATAAAATGGATAAGCCGGAAGCCAATGCAGATCGTTTGAGAGAACAACTTTCTCAAATGAATATCTTGGTGGAAGAGTGGGGTGGAAAATTCCAAACGCAAGAAATTGCAGCTAAGAAAGGATTGAACATCGACAAACTTCTTGAAAAAGTATTGCTTGAAGCAGAAATGCTCGATCTTAAAGCGAATCCGAAGAAACGCGCGATAGGTACAATCATCGAATCATCGTTAGATAAAGGACGTGGTTTCGTAGCAACCTTGTTGGTTGAAGCGGGAACACTTCGTGTTGGAGATCCAATTCTTGCTGGACAATACAGCGGTAGAGTTCGTGCTATGTTTAACGAGCGCGGTGGAAAGGTTGAAGAAGTAGGACCAGCAACACCAGTTTCAATCCTAGGATTTGAAGGTGCGCCAAATGCAGGTGATCGTTTCAACGTATTAGCAGATGAGCGTGAAGCACGTGAAATTGCAACAAAGCGTCAACAACTTCAACGCGAGCAAAGTGTTCGTACGAAGAAGCACTTGACCATCGAAGAGATCGGTCGTCGTATTGCTCTTGGAGATTTCAAAGAATTGAACTTGATTGTAAAAGGAGACGTGGACGGTTCTGTAGAAGCGTTGGTAGACTCATTGCAAAAGTTGAGTACAGAGAAGATTCAAGTAAGCATTATTCACAAAGGCGTAGGTCAGATCTCGGAATCAGACGTATTGTTGGCATCGGCTTCCGATGCGATCATTGTAGGTTTCCAAGTTCGTCCAAGTCAGAGTGCGCGTAAGATTGCAGAAAACGAAGAAATTCAAATCAAGCTATACTCGATTATCTACAAGGCTATCGAAGAAATTAAAGAAGCCATGGAAGGTATGTTGTCTGCACGCATTGAAGAGCAGATCACAGGTACTGCGGAAATTCGTGAAGTGTTCAAGATTACGAAAGTTGGAACCATTGCAGGTTGCTTCATGTTAGAAGGTAAGGTGAGTCGCAACAGCCGAGTTCGTGTAATTCGCGACGGTATTGTTGTATACACCGGTCACCTTGGTTCTTTGAAACGTTTCAAAGATGATGTGAAGGAAGTAGTGAAAGGTTACGAATGCGGATTGAACATCGATAAATTCAACGACATTAAAGAAGGAGACTTAGTAGAAGCCTTCGAAGAAGTTGAAGTAAAGCAAACATTATAAAACAGAAGAGAGCCGAAAAGGCTCTCTTTTTTATTCAGAATTATAAAGCACAAGACTATGGCAAAAATTAGCAACAAGGCGCCTAAGAACGCAGATGTGGTTGTTACTCTTTTCAATAAAAAAGAAGTAAAAAAATTAAAGCTTGAAAAAGCACAATTGGTTTTCCTTGAAAGTGAAATCAATGTAAATCGCAACACAGTATTAATGCCTTCATTGAATGAAAAGCATTTTTATGTTGCAGTTGAAGGCACTTGGAACGCAGACGCGAAAGAGGCTATGCGCAAGACCGGTGTTGATATTCAAGCAGCGGTGAATAAAACCAATCTTGAGTCTTTGCACATTGTGAATCAAAGTTCTTTCGAAAAAGCCGCTTGGTATTTGGCTGAAGGCGCTGCCTTGAGTAACTATCAATTCTTGAAGTATTTCAAAGAAAAAGAAAACAAGAAAAATACCCTTTCGAAAATCTTTGTAACCGATGCTACCATTAGCGAAGGCGAGTGGATTGAATTACAGGGTATCATTCAAGGAACAGAATTGGCGCGTACGTTAGTTAACGAGCCTGTGTCATATTTAACAGCGACACAGTTTTCTTCTGAAATGACGAAAGCTGGAAAAGTAGCTGGATTCAAAACTCAAGTTTTAAATAAGAAGCAAATTGAAGCGCTTAAAATGGGTGGACTTCTTGGTGTGAACAAGGGCAGTATTGATCCGCCTACATTCACAATCATGGAGTACAAACCAAAGAACGCGAAAAACAAAAAGCCAATTGTTTTGGTTGGAAAGGGTGTGGTATTCGATACAGGTGGATTAAGCTTGAAGCCAACACCAGGTTCAATGGATGAAATGAAATGCGACATGGCGGGTGGCGCTGCAGTAGTGGGAGCTATTTATGCGATAGCTGCTAACAAACTTCCCGTGCATGTTGTGGCACTTGTGCCTGCAACAGACAACCGTCCGGGTGGAAATGCATTATGTCCGCAAGACGTAATCACCATCAGCGATGGAACAACTGTTGAAGTATTGAACACTGACGCTGAAGGAAGATTGATTCTTGCAGATGCGTTGGTTTACGCGAAGAAATACAAGCCTGAATTGGTTATAGATTTAGCAACATTAACCGGTGCTGCTGTGCGTTCAATTGGAACCTACGCAAGTGCGGTTATGGCTACTGCTGATCAAAAGGTGGTAAACAACTTAATGGATAGCGGTTTCGAAGTTTGGGAAAGATTAATTCAATTCCCAATGTGGAAGGAATACGGTGAAGAGATGAAGAGTGATGTGGCTGACTTGAAGAATTTAGGTGGTGCATTTGCTGGACAGATCTCTGCTGCGAAATTCTTAGAGCATTTCACAGACTACCCATGGATTCACATTGATATTGCGGGTCCAGCTTACCAAAACAAAGTTGATGCTTATCGCACCAAAGGTGGAGTAGGAGTAGGCGTTCGTTTGTTATACGATTTCATTAAAAAGAATTACGCTAACTAAACCGAATAATCATTCGGTTTGAAAACCATTTGAAAATGGAAAGAGTGAAAGTTGGTATCAGCTGCGGCGACATGAACGGTGTGGGGTTGGAAACAGTCCTGAAAGTGTTCTGCGATGCGCGCATGCTTGAACACATTGTCCCTGTGATTTATTCTCACGCTGAAATCGTTAAGCAAACGAAGCGGATAGGTGGAATGGAGGAATTCACTTATCAGAATGCTGCAACTGCTGCAGAAGCTGTTGCGAAAAAAGTGAATTTGGTGAACTGTTGGAAGGATTTTAAAGGAGATATCGAGTGGGGGAAACCAACAGCTCTAGGTGGCGAAATGGCGCGCAGAAGTTTAGAGATGGCAGCAAGTGATTTGGCATCGAATAAAATAGATGTATTAGTTACTGCTCCATTCAATAAAGACAATGTTCAAAATGCAGAGTTTAAATTTCCAGGGCACACCGAATATCTAGCGAAAATGGCGGGTACAGAAAAGGTTTTAATGTTCTTGGTTAGTCCTGCACTGAAGATTGGTATTGTTACCGGACATGTTCCATTGAAGGACGTAAGCGCAAGTATTACAAAAGAGAAAATCACAGAGAAGTTGGTGCTTATGCGCGAAAGTTTGGAACGTGATTTTGGTGTGGCAACTCCACGTATCGCAGTCTTAGGATTGAATCCGCATGCAGGCGATAACGGTTTAATTGGAACAGAAGAAAAAGAAATTATCCTTCCTGTTGTTCGTGAACAAATGGAAAAAGGATTTCAAGTATACGGCCCCTATGGTGCCGATGGATTCTTTGGAACTGGAGCTTACAAGCAGTTCGATGCTGTATTGGCTATGTATCACGATCAAGGATTAGCACCTTTCAAAGCATTGGCTTTCGATAGTGGGGTAAACTTCACTGCTGGACTTCCTATTGTAAGAACTTCGCCAGATCACGGTGTTGCTTATGACATAGCTGGAAAGGGAGCAGCAGATGAATCTTCGTTGCGTGCTGCTATTTTTACAGCTACAGATATTTTCCTTAAGCGCAAAGAGTATCGCGGTTTCTCGAGCAACCCTTTGCAAAAGCAAGACATTAAAGAGAATAGAGAAGACCGTCGCGAATGAGAGTGAAAGTCTTGGTTATTGGGCATACGCATGAACCTTACGTCAAGGAAGGTATAGCGCGTTACACCAAAAGACTTCCTCATTACTGCACGTTCGAATATGTTGAATTGAAGGATATTTCGTTGAAGGGTTCAACACCGGATATTCAAAAAAACAAAGAGGGTGAACTTATTCTAAAGCAGCTTAAGACCGAAGATTTTTTGTGCTTGCTAGATGAAAAAGGCAAGGCCTTCACTTCAGTAAATTTCGCGAAACACATCGAGAAGAAGCAACTCGCAGGAACCAAATCATGGGTGCTTGTGATTGGCGGTGCACATGGATTTTCAGACGACGTCTATGCTCGAGCGAACGAACAAGTTAGATTGTCTGACATGACATTTCCGCACGACTTGGTGCGAATTGTTTTGGTGGAACAATTGTACAGAGCCTTCACCATTATTCGTGGTGAAGGATATCATCATATTTAATTAAGACAACTTCGAAAGCGCTGCTTCCAATGAAGCAATTGATTGCGTAACATCTTCGTGAGAAGCTGTTCCAACGCTTAATCTGTACCAAGTAGAATCGTCAGAAGCTCCGAACGCACGGAAGGGAACAATGGCCACTTTCGCTTCATTCAAGATGTACGAAGTAATGTCGCCCGTGTTTTCAAGTAAGTTTCCATCTGCTGTTTTCTTTCCAATTAAATTGAATTGAACCGTTAGATAAATAGCTGCAGCTGGAGGAATTGCACGAACCGCAAATCCTTTTTCACGCAGGCTTTCAAAGCCAGCGTAGAATCCGTTTAAGCGCGTTTGCAATTCTTCTTTGATCCAATTCAAATAGTTGTCGAGCAACGAAATGTTTTGCAAGTATCTGCCTGCTGCAATCTGCTCTGGACGTGGCGCCCAAGCACCCACGTGACCGAGAATGCTCTTCATTTTATCAATGATAAACTCTGGACCAAATCCCCATCCAACACGAACGCCAGTAGACGCAAGTGATTTCGAAATACCGTCTACGAAGACTGTGTATTTTCTCATATCTGGACGAAGTGTAACAGGATTGAAGTGTTGTGTATCTCCGAAAGTAAGCAACGAATAAATCTGATCGTACATCACGTACAACGGTTTTTCATCTACTCCACGCTTCGCATTTTCTTCCAACACCATGTCGCAAATACTTTCTAGTTGTGCTTTTGAAAACACAGTTCCTGTTGGGTTCAATGGTGAGCATAACGCCAACAATGAAGCACCTTGAATGTGTTCCTTCAACATATCTGCATTCGGCATGAAGTTGTCTTCGGGAAGTGTTTCAACGAACACTTGATGCGCGTGAGAAAGATGTGTGTAGTGATTGTTATTCCAAGACGGAACAGGGAAAACAACTTTGTCTCCCGGATCAACGATAGCTTGGAAGATGGCGTAAATGATAGGACGCGCACCTCCGGCTACTAAAATTTCTTCAGCAGAATATTTAAGGCCTTGTTTTTCTTTTAGCAATTGCACAACGGCGTTGCGCAGTTCAACTACACCATTCGCAACAGGGTAGTTGGTTAAATCTTCGTTGTAACAATCAATGATGAACTGTTTCAGTTCAGTAGGAATCGGGAAGATTTGCGGGTTGAAATCTCCAATGGTGAAGTTGTATATTTTTTCTCCTTGAAGAATGCGATCGCGAATTTCTCCGCCAAGTTTAATTATTTCAGAACCTATAAGATTCTCTGCCATTTGCGAAACACGCAAGTTTAGCTTTTCTTGCTGAAGGGTAGCACTCATTTCAATAAATTGTCTCTCGGTAATTAGTGGCGCAAAAATAGTCTTTTTTAAGACTAATTGAGCTATTCTCCGGTTTCGTGAAGTATTTCTAATATGGTTCGAAAGGCCACAGCGCGATTGCCATATTTGTCCACATGGTCTTTTTGTAGTTTTGGTGCATGTTCTGCGAAGTAACTGTCGAGTTCACTGCGATTAAGGGCAGTGTATTGAACGGCATATGTAACGCCATTTTCTTCCTCTCCATGAACGCGTAAAATGCGATTTTGAAGAAATTTACCGGTGTTCATGACATCTGGAATGTGAATGTCTTTCATCCAGGTAATCCATTCTTCATGAATTCCGGGGTCTACGCTTACGGTAACGTTGTATACAATCTTATTCATGTTTTTTTCTTGGGAACAAAGATGTGGAGTTTTTCAAAAAGAAGATTAGATTTGAAGAAAATTAATAATTATGCAAACGGGCTTCAAACACTTACACATTTTACTTCCTTATTTATTGTTGCTTCTTCCACTATTAGCCATTGTTGTTTCAATGGTGAAAGAGAAGAACGAAACCGTTTCAGGCAAGCCAAGCAAGTTGGTTTTGTTTTCATTAATTTTTTCTCACATTCAATTAGTAGTAGGATTGGTTTTGTTGGTGATGAACATTATGAGCAATAGCAACATTATGAAGACTCCTGAGCTACGTAAGAAATTAGTTGAACACCCTGCAATGATGATCTTAGCAGTTGTGTTTATTACGATCGGATATTCAAAGGCGAAGCGTGCCACAAACGGCCGCGATCGTGCAAAGAAGATTGCAATTTTCTACGGATTAGGTTTATTGATTAGCATTGTTGCCATGAGCTACATGGGCTACTGGTCTAAAATGGCATTCATGCATTGAGAATGAGCAAGAAGATTATTTACGTATTGCTTTATTCTCTCGTAGCGTTTGTTTTTTCGTTGTGCTTCGAAGCGTGTTCAGATGAACCAAAAGTTCAAGGGCCTGTTGATGCGCAAGCGTTGTTCATTAAGCGTTGCGCAACATGTCATGGCAGTGAAGGAAATCTTCAGTTAAGTGGAGCGAAGAACATAACGGTGAGTCAGCTTTCCGCAGATGAAATAAAAAATCAGATTATACACGGAAAAGCAGGAATGCCTCCATTTGAAAGTATGTTAACCGTTCAAGAAATTGATGCGCTTACAGCATACTGCATGAAGTTGTCGGGAAGATAAAATGGCAAAATTACAAGAGACCAAGAAACCCCAAGAGACCTGTGTGCTCGTGGGTATTGTGAACAAGCGTCAAAACATTGATGTCCTAACCGAGTATTTAGATGAGTTGGCATTTCTAGCCACAACAGCCGATGCGTTTTGTGTAAAGCGCTATTGGCAAAACCTCGATCATCCAGACAATAGAACCTTTGTAGGTTCTGGAAAAATTCAGGAGATCAAAGATTTTGTTTTCGAGAACGAAGTGGACATGGTCATCTTCGACGATGAGCTTTCGCCTTCGCAATTGCGTAACCTCGAGAACTTATTCAACGACGATGATCACAAGGTGAAAATTTTAGATCGAAACAATTTGATCCTCGATATTTTCGCTGCGCGTGCGCAAACAGCTCATGCGAAAGTTCAAGTTGAATTGGCGCAATACGAGTATTTGCTTCCACGCTTAACGCGCATGTGGACGCACTTAGAAAGACAAAAGGGTGGTATTGGAATGCGCGGTCCGGGTGAGCTTCAAATTGAAACTGACCGAAGAATTATTCGCGATCGAATTGCCAAGTTGAAAGAAGACTTGAAAATTATAGATCGTCAAAAAACTACTCAGCGCGGAAATCGCGGAGCCATGGTTCGTGTTGCCCTTGTAGGTTATACGAACGTTGGAAAGTCGACCATCATGAATATGATGAGCAAGAGTGAAGTGTTGGCTGAAAACAAATTGTTCGCTACGCTAGACACCACTGTTCGGAAGGTGGTAGTTAAGAATTTGCCTTTGCTTCTAAGTGATACGGTAGGATTCATTCGTAAACTTCCTCACCAATTGATTGAGTCGTTCAAGAGTACGTTGGATGAAGTGCGTGAATCGGATTTGCTGGTGCATGTGGTAGACATTTCACATCCGCAATTTGAAGATCATTACAAAGTTGTTATGGAAACGCTTCAAGAAATTGGAGCTGGTGATAAGCCGATGATTCTAGCCTTCAATAAAGTTGATGCATATTCATTTATTGAAAAGGATGAAGACGATCTTACACCTAAGACTGCAGCTAATTATTCTTTGGAAGAATTGAAAGAATCTTGGATGGCGCGCATGGGTTCGGAAGACGTTGTTTTCATGAGTGCCTCGAAGAAAATTCAGATTGAAGAGTTTCGAGAAATTTTGTACGATCGCGCACGTGAGATACACATTGTTCGTTTCCCTTACAACGATTTTCTCTTCGACGATTTTACTGAATAATTCCGTAAATACTTAGTCCCAAATAAACCAAGTAAAGCACAATGCTTTTCTTCAATCCGCGTGTCCAATAGGTATAGATTGAGATGGAGTTCACGGCGATGAAGTAGTACCAATTGCTTTCAATATATAAGATTTGCAGAACTGTTCCGGCAAGGGCAAAAGCTAAAACAAAGGCGTCGAGTTGTGGCAGTGCCGAGTTTCGTTTTTTCAAGACAAGAAAAAACAATTGCCAGAGAATGATAGATCCAAATAGAAAAAGGAGGTGCTGCTTGAAATCCCATTCAGGGTGTTCAAAGGAGGATTCGGTATTCATCCAGCCAAATACAGCGAAGCCAACATAGAAAAGTTGCAACCAACTCTCTCCTTGCAGGTTGGCTTTTCGACATAAATAATAATAAATGGCGCTGCCGAGAATGGCCATTGGCCAGCACCACCACGATTCTAGAAGATAGAGAACAGTGTAGGCGAGACTCGAGAGAATGGCTAGAATTTCCATTCGGCGAAGTTAGGATTGAATAGGTCCTGTTTTGTCAAACCTTTTTTGATTTAAAAAAACTGTATGCGCGTGTATTTCATATATTTGAATACCACAACCTAATCTTATTTAAATGAAAAAAATATTTTTATTCTTATTATTGGCACTTCCGGTTTTTGCATTTGCTCAGCGCAATTGCGGAACAATGGAGCATTACGAGCGTGCGGTTCAAGAGAATCCGTCATATGAGCTCAACCAAATTGAAATCGAGAACTTTACCAACGAGTTTCTTTCTCACAGCAATGGTTCAGATCGCGCCGTTGTAACTATCCCCGTGGTTGTTCACGTGGTTTATAACACGACAACAGAGAATATTTCTGATGCGCAGATTTTGACGCAGATCGATGTTTTGAATAAAGATTTTGCTAAGATGAATGCCGATGCGGCGAATACGCCTTCGATATTCACAGCTTCAAACACCGATATTCAGTTTTGCATGGCCTCAGTTGATCCAACGGGTGCGGCTACAAACGGTATTACTCGCACATCAACAGCGACAACTGCATTCAGCACGAATGATGCAATGAAGAATAATTCTACGGGTGGGAAGTCTGCATGGGATGCATCGAAGTATTTGAATATTTGGGTGTGTGATATCAGCGGTGGAATCTTAGGTTATGCTCAGTTCCCTGGTGGTTCTGCAGCTACCGACGGTGTGGTAATTGACTATCAGTATTTCGGTACTATAGGAACTTCAACAGCACCATTTAATTTAGGAAGAACAGCTACGCACGAAGTTGGACACTGGTTAAACCTTCGACACATCTGGGGAGATGCAACATGTGGAACTGACCAAGTAGCTGACACACCAACGCACAACACCTCGAATTACGGCTGCCCAACATATCCACATTTAAGCACTTGTACCGGAACTCCAGTTGAGATGACCATGAATTACATGGACTATACTGATGATGCTTGTATGTACATGTTCTCTGCAGGTCAGACTGCACGTATGCAAGCATTGTTTGCAACAGGCGGCGCTCGCACCAGTTTGCTTTCTTCGAACGGTTGCGGAATTCCAGTTCCTGTGTTGTGTGGAGTACCTGCGAGTTTAGCTTCAAGCGCAATTACAACTACTGGTGCTGTTGTTTCTTGGGGTGCTGTTTCAGGAGCAACATCTTACACCTTGCAATACAAGCTTTCAACAGCAACAACATGGACGACAGTTTCTGGGTTGACGACCACTTCATATAGTCTGACTGGATTGGCATCAGTTGCAACATACAATTATCAAGTTAGTGCGACTTGCCCAGCAGGAACAGGAAACTATTCATCGGCTTCAAGTTTTGCAACACTTTCTGCTTTCCCAACATGCACCGATTCATACGAGACCAATAACTCTTTGAATCAAGCTAAAACAATTGTAGTAAACACAAATATTCTTGCGAAATTATCTAGTTCATCTGACCAAGATTATTTCAAGTTTGTAAATACTTCCGCAAACAAAAACATAAAAATTGAATTGTCTACTTTGCCTGCTGATTATCAGGTTGCATTGTACAATCCGAGCAATCAGTTGGTTGGGAGTTCACTCAATACAGGTACAACCAACGAGGTTATCATATACAACACCAACACTGTTGGAACATACAGAGTCCGAGTATACAAGGCCGGTACTACATTCAATGCTACATACTGTTACACGCTTCGTGCGAGTATCAGTGCATCAACTTTTGTAAGAGAGTCTGGAGAATATTTGATTTCATTCGAGGATGCTGAAATCCCAGCACAAGCGACTTTGGCTAATTTGAGTGTCTATCCTAATCCGTTCTCAGAACAATTAACAGCACAGTTCTATTCTTCGAAAGAAGAGTATTTGAATGTTTATTTGTTCGATGCTATGGGTAAGCTTGTTTATGAGTCGAAATACCCAGCGATCACAGGAAATAACATCATTGAATTAAACGGATTGGGATTGCCTTCAGGGTATTATCATTTCTTAATTCAAAACGAAACAGAGCGTGTTTCTAAATCGATTATTAAAGAATAAACGAAACTTTATAGCAATAGAAATGGCGATCCTTTTGGGTCGCCATTTTTATTTGAAGTTCTTTGAAGTTTATCTCTTGCTGAGAATATTCGTAGTTGAAAATCCTTCAACCAAAGGAATAGCAATGGCTTTTCCTCCAGATTCTTTTACTTCCTTTGAGCCAACCATGTAGGTCTTGTTCATTTCATCGGTTTCATCTGGATCGTAATCGCCGCCCTTCACTAAAATGTCGGGTTGAATGGCTAGAATTAATTCCAGTGGAGTGTGGTCTGAAAATACGATTGCGGCGTTGACACATCTGAGTGCTTCAAGCACTCTCACGCGAGCCCATTCAGGATTGATGGGGCGTTCAGGACCTTTGTTTAAGCTGCGGACAGAAGCGTCGCTATTGACGCCTATGATTAAACGATTGCCTTGCGCAGCAGCCTGCTCGAGATAGGTCACATGACCTACATGCAAAATATCGAAAACGCCATTGGTAAAAACAATGGTATCTCCGGCTTCACGCCAAGCTTTAATTTGTTGAAGTAGTTTTTCCATATTTGATTCGATACGATACAATAAGGAAACCTACGAAGCCAGATAAAATTTCCATTAATGTTCTTGTAGACCAAGATACCGTTGCAAAAGTTAATCCGAGTAGTGAAGTAGATGCATTGTTTTCATCTGCATATCCTAAAATAATAAATCCAATGATAGTAATGGAGTGGAATGCACCAAGCCCTCCAGGCGTTGGCGCAAGCATTGCCAAGCTTGCACAAATCATTAAGAATACCGACTCATTCAAACCCATGTGTTCGCAACCAGGAACAGCTAAAAGATTGAACCAAGTCATGAGTAACCATGCACCCCAAATTCCGACCGTTAGAAAAATGAATTTGAACTTGCCTTCAATTTTTCCTACACTTAAAAATGCTTTCCAAGTTCCTCGAATAAATTCGGCGAATTTTTCAATGAATTTGTTTTTAAAGGTGTGCTTCAAAATGTAGCGTAAAACCACAATGCCGGTAACTGCCAGAACGATCAAGGCTATTCCTAATTCCATTGAGAATCCGGGACTTTTTGTTTCATTCATTAACGAAGATAATGTTGAAGGCAAGAGTAAAATTCCCCAAAGAAGCAGTAAGCCGAACATCACCATGTCGATTACGCGTTCAACGATTACCGTTCCTACCAAGGTTGAAACTGGAATTTTATCTGATTTGAAAAGCAAGGTGCAACGAGCAACCTCCCCACTTCTAGGAACTAAATCGTTCATGCAATAGCCAAATGCAACGGCGTGAATGGCATTCCATGTATTTGCTTTATGTCCGAGAGGTTTCAACAACTGGTTCCAGCGAATTCCTCTGAATATGACAGATACATATTCAATGACTAACGCTGCAACAATCCAAATCCAATGGGTGTTTATTATTTGACCTACAATTTCTTGAATAGAAACTCCCTTGTATGCCCAGTAGAGCAGGCCAATTGCAAGTGCTGTAAATGCGAAATAGCGAATAGCATCGCGCCATTTAATCTTTTTGAAGAATGCTAGTAGAACATACAGCAACAAGGCGAAACCATTGCTCCAATAGATCCACAAGGGAAATTCACTTAGATTACTCATAATTGCATTCATGGATTTTACCTCTTTAACAGTCCAGTCGAATTCAGTTTTTTGATTAACTCGATCATATTTGAGATTTCCATTTTCATCAAAGAAACAAACGAAATGCTTTCCATGAGTGAAAAGTGTATCTGGAAAATTAACGAGCATACTGTCAATAACCCCATTTTCTTTGTCACCCAAATAATAGGAGTGCTTGGTTGAAAAACCTACAGGGAAGTTTGCTGGATAAATTCGAGTGCCTTCAGGTAAGTTAAGTGCTTGTCCAATTTCCGCAGTGTTCAAGTGACTAACAAATATGGCTGAGGTCAAGGGCGCTAAGGTTTCTACGTATGATTCGGTGAAGAGTGTGTCTACAATTCCGTTTGGAGAATCATATAAAATGATTCCATTCAAAGCAATCGGTTCATTACTCTGATTCACTATTTCCATCCATTTTAGAGGATGTTTCGCTTTCATCTCACTGCCGAATCTGCGAATGTGCAACTTACCTTTTAAATCAGAATCAGTAGCATGCGAAAATTTAGCTTCTAAAGTTTGTGGCGAGGAACAGTCTAATATCCGACGTTTGTCTTTGTTTCCATCGCTCCATTGATTGAAAATATAGGGGAAGGAATTCTCAGGTACTGCAAGTGGAAGTGGAATATTCGCAAAGAATTCGCCTTCAACTTTTTTGAAGTGAAGTTTTGAATCGTTTACGATGATTAATTTTTCATTTGGAAAATTTGAAGTGAAGTTCATGTGAATGGAATCACCGAGACCATAGGCCTCTTGCATATGTCGCATCATGGATTCTGGACGAGTTTCCCAGAATCTTCTGTAATTGCTCACGTGATTGCGCCAACTTTTTTCACTTTCTTTTTGAGCAATTGGAAATCGATTGATATGGTATGGAATTTCAAAAGCAATGTCCGTTGCAAACTGATCTACGCGATTAACGACAGAATCTTTTTGAAGAATAGTGCTCATGAGTAAACATGCTTGTTGAACGAAACGATTTCGAAGTTGCGGGTTCAACGTTGTGTAGCGCAGAAGATGGGTGGTCCAAGTTGGGTTGTACCAATCTGTTTGAACAGGGCTAATTCGTTCTTTCAGGAAATTTTGTTTGTGGAAATGACTGGCACATCCAAGATCACCGTCGTAATAGATCCAATGCCATTTGTTTTCGTAAGAGGAGTCTTTCCAAAAGCGAATGTTTCCGCGCGAATCAACATTCGCAATGTAGATTTCTAAAAAGCTATAATTGAAATAATCTTCTAAATCCATGAGCTTCTGAATTTCCTCAGGGAAGTTTTTGTCTGAATAATGCGCTGCCGCGAAGTCTTTCAGGAATTGATAGTCTTTGGAATATCTTCCTTCTTGTTCAAGCAATTGGGTTGAATCCTTTGTGGCGTTGTGATTGTATCCTAGATACTCCTTGTTTATCTTTTCTCTGAGGTTAACAATTCCGAAATACTTTTCATTTACATATAAGATTACGGGCTGGTAGTCCATATAATCGACCATTAACTCAGCTGCGAAACTTGAAATACTAATGTCTTTAAAACGAGTGAAATTCTGATCGCTTCCGCTTGTGCGAAGAACGAGGTGTTCGAATTCGTTGTAGGGTTTGTTCTTGAAAAACTTGTATTCAAATTCTTTCTTTCCGATCAGGGTGTCGGTATACAAATGCAGTGATTTCTCGGGAAGCCCCAATGTCCATCCTCCGAATGTCTTGACATGACATGCAGTTGCTTCAACTAATTTATTGTTGTAGAAGAATTGCGCAAAGCACGAGATTGGTGTTTTCTTCCAAGAGTTACCAATGAACTTGTTACCTCCTCCGGGTGTGCCATCGGCATTACTGCCCCCCGACAATATTTTTCCATCATAAATACCCGTTGGTGGGAAAAATGCTTTGGGTTCCACTTTCAAGCAAACAACGGGAAGCGTGTGATTTCTGCCAACAACGAATGTGCCGATGAATACCGTGCTCGGAGCGCCAGCCCCTTCAAGTTTAACTTG
>JBIKRF010000126.1:0-5453 GCA_044349305.1 Flavobacteriales bacterium | reverse complement strand
CGTATTAATCTCTTGGGTTGAATTGATTCTCCACAAGGCCTTCAATGACTTTTCGTAAGGGTATGACATGCTAAAAATGCTTATTCGTGTGTTTAGATGTTCTGAAAACAAAATCGACGCCGCTCATAGACTTGGCCTGATTGAACCATTCGCTATAGCTCGGCTCCTTCGGCACATTCAAATCTACTTGGTCGAGCCAATAGGCGGGCATTCCAGGATAGACATGATGGGCTTCGTGTAAATTGAAATTGAAAAGAAAATATTTTGAAAGGAAAGGCCATGTGTAAAAACTACGCGTGTACTGCACCTGATCTTTGTAGGAAATGGGCTTCACCTCTTCCCCATTCGAAATTGGAATTTCAATGTGGGTGTGTTGCGTGAGAATAATAAGTTCCTTCCAAACCAAGCTCAACAAAAAAGCAGGAAGGAAAAAATGCTTCACTTCCTTCCAGAAAAAATAAAAAACAAGTCCGTAAAAAACTCCGTAACCTATCACTGAAAGAACCGCCAAACGGTACTGATGATCATTCAGGAAGCGTCGCATTTTTCCTAAATTCCAATAGTTGCTGAACATATAGAACAAATAGAAAATGGGAATGAACAGGAACCAACTCACATTGGCTACAATGCGCATAACGGGGCTCTTACTTGGCTCTACGGTTTTCTCGGTTGTTGGATCTTTGTCGCGCCATCCCGTCCATCGATGATGCAAATTGTGCATGTGTTTCCAAGAATGAAAGGGAATGAATGAAAACAATCCGAATACATTTCCAAACAATGTATTCAAGCGATCGTTCGCGAAAAAATTCTGATGTCCGCATTCATGCAAAAGCACAAACGTCTGGGTCAAGAAAAAAGACAACACTAAAATACCAACGCCATATATCAATCCGGAAAAAGAAAAGCACAACCAAAGTCCTATACCTAAAAGCATGGCTGGCGAAATCATGAAAACGAATGCTCTTCTGTTGTTTGCTTTGTAATCAGAGATTTTCATTTCAATCTGAATTAATTCTTCTTTGAACAAACCACGGTCTGCATGGAAAGATTAAGCACCTTACTGAAAAGCAAGAGGGGTGTGAGCAGCAATTGGCCTAGGAAGTAAGGGAAAATTATTTTATCGAGATTCAAGCCTTTCCCTAACAACTTAAAATACGCTCCAGTAAAAATATAGAAATAGGCAGGAAATGCTCCGTACGGCATGTAGGTCTCTACTTCAAACCCGTTCGCTTCTAGCATATCAATAAAATTCTTCTTTGAAAACAAAACGGTGTGCTGCGGTGCTTGCACTCCCGGCCATTTCTTTCCATACAACCTGAACGTAAGCGAATCTAATCGTGGAACTTCTATGATTAACTTTCCATCATCCTTCAAAACTTTCTTCGCCATTTCCAGAGAACGAATCGGATCGTAATCGTGCTCGAAGAAATGCCACATGGTAACAAGATCTTTCGATTTTTCTGGAATAGGCTGCTCATAAAACAAACCTTCATAAAAATTTATTTTATCGAAATCCGGATAGCTCAATCCATCTTTGAAGTCGACCCCATGCATTTTACATCCGTGTTGTTTGTTCATGTGCAACAAGAATGTTCCCACTGCGCATCCAACATCGAGCAACTCTGTCTTTTCGTTCACCTTAACAAATTTGCTAACCAACTTATCCTTCTCGCGATCGTGCTTGTTCATGGTCCATTCGAAGAGCGGCGTTAATACACCCCAATTCTTTTTTTTGCGATGAGCAATGTACTCCGAATCATAAAACTCTTTTATGCCTTCAATAGTCAAACGCGGATTCTGATAGACTAAATCACAAGCGGTGCATTTCACATACAAGAACAATCCTTCCTTTCCCGTTAAATCATCTTCACCAATAAGAAATTCCGAACAGTCATCTGAACCGCAAGCATAACACTTCACCCGTTCGAATTGAAAACGGCTTGGGTTATTTAATTTTTTCATTCGCTGAATCGGATCAAATAACATAATTGTTTACGATTAGTTTGAATAATAAGATTAAGACCAACCAAACCATTGGAACGATCTGTCTATTAAAATTTAAAATCACCAAAACGAGCGCTACAATCATTATAATGACACCAGAAATAAATGTAACCACATTCATATTTGGGATAAGCATTAACGCAACACTCAATGCCACTAAACCATAAATTAAAATAGAAAAACTTCCTTCCTCCCGATTATCTATTAAGTCATAAACTACAAATGAAAGCAAGAGTGCTAATGCACTGCTCGAATCATTGAACGTTAACTCCTCACTTATCACATAGCTGAAAGAGATATAAAAATACAACACCGGATACTTGAGCAAAGGAAGAAGAAACGACCAAAACGGCTTGTGCACAAGGGCTTTATACAACAAATGATTAACCACAATAAAATACAACCAAATTGCGGCCATATTATAATCGAGACTATCGTTCACACACAATACCACACTGAGTGTTAAACTAAGAACCAATGGCAAAATAAGCTTCGACCTTGAAGTCTCCTGTGTATAAATCCTATCTTCAAATTCTTGATCATTCTCCCATTGCATAACATCGTCATACAATCGCATACTCCACAGCATGAAGAGAATTTTAAATACATTGAACAATGAAAACGGATTCAATGCGTGAAACGGAACAGTGTAAAAAAACAGAAATAGTGCTAACCAAAAGAACATCAACGCAGGAAAACGCTGAGCAATATAAATACGAAGTGTTTCAATCATGAATGACAATTGTGCCTTTATCGGCATTAAGTGTTACTAAATCTCCATCTTTCAATTTCAACGTTGCCTGCTCTACCCCAACGATGGCCGGAATCCCAAACTCTCGCGAGACAATAGCACCGTGAGAAAGCATTCCTCCACGCTCCACAACAAGTCCACTAATTAAAGGAAAAACTGAAACCCAACCCGGATCCGTTTGTCGCGTTACCAAAATATCTCCCTTCTCCAATTTACCCGCTTCCATTACTGTTTCTAGGACTTTCACTCTTCCTGTTAAAATTCCGCCGCATGCGCACAAGCCTTTCAAATCACTTGACGAATTGGTGCTCACTTCTTTTCGCGTGACTTGATCGGGAGTGCAATACTTTCCGAAAGTCGTATAAAAATCATCAGGATAAATCAATTTCGATTCAACTGCGAATGTACGTTTCCGCAATTGTAACATCTCAATATTTGATGCAAAAGCCATCTGTGACGCATCGAGGTGCTCTGCGATTTCTGAGTAATTCAAAAAGAAAATTTCACCTTCCGATTTCAAAATATTTCGTTGAAAAAACGCTTGCTCCATCTTCTTTAAAGCCAACTTAAATCCAAAATACAACTGCGCTTGTTTCAAGCGAACGCGCTCACGCGATGAAATTCCGCGACATGCGTTTTTCACCAAGAAATTCAATTGCCAAACATGTAGAATAGATTTCAAAAGATTCAATTTATTCTTCTTGAAAATATACTTCTTGAAATCGCGCTTGGCTTGCAACGCTTCAAGGTATTTCGTGTGCATGATTTCTTCCGGATTCTGATCGGGAAGTTTTTCGTATTGCATTAACAACGCAATGAAACGTTCGGGTTCTTCAATATAATTTTTATAGGTAAGCATAAGCTCACCTGAACAACGGAACCCCCAGTTGTTCAAGTATTCTTGTATTCCTTTGCAGACAGCACTTTCAGCATATTCGCTATTCAACCACTTCCAAAAATCCAGTGCATTGCCCTCTTGAAATTTCGCGTAAACATTTTCATTTTTCCGAATGGAAATAACGAGTTCGTGCATGTCTATAACCGGTCGGCTGCTTATTAAATTCGGAATGGCCTGAATGAGTTTGTTTTGAATCCCTACTCCCCCTTCACCGTAATACTTCACACACAACTTCCCTAACAAACCGTGAAATGCCATTGCGAAGAAATCGGCCAACGATGCTCGATACCAGCTGTGCATGCGAATTTCAATAAATCCATGAAACAACTTCCGAATATCTGAATGCGTTATTGCCCCTTGAACATCGCTCATGTAATTCGAAACTATTCGTTCGAATTCAACGACATTTTGAGGAAGTGCCTTGTTTTGCTTCAACACATTTCGAACAAAAACAAACTTCTCTTTTTTGTTTGAAGGAATCTTAGAGGCCTTCGCGCCTTCTGCATATCCAACAAAATTATCGAACGACTGAATGAGTGCTTCAGAAAAAGGCGAAGCCGAAAGAATCGCATGAATGCTACTCATGTTGTAATACATCTTCCCGCCAAAGACACCAATGACATTTGTGAATGAGCCTTCCAATGCACGAATCGATTCTTCCGACACTTGAAAAAGTCTTGAAAGATTTTTGAAATAATGATAATACGATTGTCGCGCTATTGAATACAACAAAGGAGAGATGGCTTCCGGATAATTTTCATTCACATTTGTATTCGACCAATACACTTCAGGTTCTTTAAATGCTGTGGTAATCTTACGCGCTTGAACAACATAAAACTTCCCATCTCTCAAAGCCCATTCAATATCCATGGGCTTGCCGTAATGTGCTTCAATCTTTTTCGCAACGTGCATGCCTTCTTCCAACACTGGAAGAAATTCTGCATCTGTACTTCCTTCGCCATATCTGTAATGAAAACGCATGGGAGTAACTTCTCCTGAAACCAATTTCTCTCCGTGCCCTTTTACGTATTCCACTAAAACAGCATTGGCTTCTAAATACGATCGCGTGAAAATAACCCCTGCATAATCGGGATCTATTAGAGCTTGAACCACAACACCCATGCCTTCTAATCGCTTGTTGGAAATTGCTTCGTATGTCTTTACATTTTCCTTTTCATAAGACTGCCAGCACTTTTCTATATGTTGAAGAATCACGTCAATATCGTTTCCACATAAAAAAGAATCGAGCTGTCCCGCAAACGAATTCTCGTCGGAATCTTCGCCAATTGCCGAACTGCGCACCATGTAATGCGAAACACCTATTCGATTCAATTCATTTTGCACTTCCCACTTTAACTCTTCAACAGAAAAAATCTTTCTTTGAAAGCCTTCGAAGGCCTTAGAAGAAATTACAAATCCATCGGGAATTGGAAAGCCTGCCCTGAGCATTCGCGAAAGTTGCGCACCCTTGCCTCCATACTCCTCAATCGCAATATTCTTACTTAAAGACAACAAATGCATTAGTTATCGCTATTTTTGATTGATCTAAAATAGACAAAATTCAGTGCGAAAAATGATACATACCCTAAAAAGGCCAAACGACATTCGCGTATTGCTTCCCAAGGACAAATTAAAGTCTTGGCACAACGTTAGCACCTGGCGCGGCATTTTATCTATTCTTGTTGAATGGGCGGCTATTGTGGGATCGGGGGTCTTGTGTGAGAATTTTTTCTCTTGGCCGTTGTACATTGTCTTCGTTTTCTTCCTTGGCGCGCGTTATCTAGCCTTGGGACTCATTAT
>JBIKRF010000125.1:0-5477 GCA_044349305.1 Flavobacteriales bacterium | reverse complement strand
GAAGAAACTACGGTTGGCCAACTGTTCAAGGTGCTTGTAACACCACAGCTGAAATTAACTATTGCACAGCAAATAATGTTAAAGAGCCGTTAATTGAATGGTCTCCATGTCGCGCTGTAAACGGTATTGAATATTACAATCATCCGTCAATTCCTGAATGGAACAACTGCATATTAATGGCAGTGTTGGGCGGATTGAACAGTTCGTACGAGCGTATGACGGTTTTGCACTTGAGCGCAGACGGACAGTCATTAACAACGGCTGATGTTAGCGGTTCAAATACAAACTCTGATGCGTTTTTCCAAAGCTTCAACAAGCGTCTGCGTGACATCTGTGTGAATCCACATGATGGTTCAGTATACGTTGCTTTGAACGGAGCGCAATACCCAGGTGCTGGTCCGAACACCATTAAAAAATTCCAAAACCTAGTTTGGGCTGGAGTTCAAAACGAGCCAATTTCTCAGAACTTAAATGTTTATCCGAATCCGGCTTCAGAAAGAATTACACTTGAATTCTCATCGAATCAATTGGGTGGAAATTATTCGGTCTATTCTTTCTCAGGGGCATTAATGTCGGAAGGGAAAATTTCAACGTTGAAAAACGAATTGAATGTTTCTGAATGGTCGAAAGGAAATTATTTCGTGGTTTCTGAATCTTCAATAGGAACAACATCAAAGACGTTCATCGTTCAATAATAAATGAAGAATACTTTTATTTGGAAGACAGCAAAGTGGATTTCACTTTGCTGTTTTTTTTTAGTGAGTAACGATTTGTTTTCTCAAATTGTACAACGAGACAACCGCACTGAAGTTTTAGAAGATTCGGTCTTGGTGACTATTGAAGTTTATGACAGTTACACGGGATATCCCATTCAGGCCAATGTTAAGCGAGGGACTTTAAGTTTTCGTTGCAATGAATTAGGAAGGGTTTCTGTTTACTGCAGGAGGGGTGAGTCTGTTGATTTTACTGCGGATGGATTTTTTGAAAGAGGATTTTATTTCGGTGAAGAGGAAATGACAACGAAGAACAAAGTTTTTCGTTTAGACATGTATCCTGTTTCAAAACAGATGGAGGCCCTTACTGTTGTGGGATACAGTAATAAGCGAAACAATTTGAGTACTCCCGCTAGTGTAGGTATCGCGAAAATTGCGCAGCATTACGGCGACGGCTCTTCATTGCAAAACGCCTTCAACTCTGTGAGTGGGGTGTCTTATGATTCGCGCGGATATGGCGGAAGCACGCGCTTGAATATTCGAGGGAGCTTTTATCGCGCGCAGACTACCATTCGAAATGTTAAGATGTATTGGAAGGGAATTGCATTGACCAGCGCAGACGGGCAATCACCATTGGAAATGGTAGATCCTTCGAACGTTGCAAACGCGAATATTCTGAAAGGCCCAGGCAGTGGGGTTTGGGGAAATGGTACAGGTGGAGTTGTTTTGTTTAATCCATTCGTGTTAAATCAATCGGTATACGCTAAAACACAGTACGAGCACGGCGAATTCGGATATAGCAAATCGGTTTTTCAGGCGGGTGTGAGTAAAAAAGGTTTCGGATTAATGGTGAGTCAGATTAATCAGGAAACGAGAGGCTACCGCGATCAAGAGGCAAATAACAAGGAGCAAACATTGCTCGAGTTTTCGGCCAATACAAAACGCTGGAAGCATTACGTCATGGCCATGCGCTACAAAGGATATTGGGAATTACCCGGTGCTCTTTCTGCAGCGGATATTACTGTGAATCCGCTTCAGGCCAATGAATTCAGTATGACTAATAACGCGCACGTAGATCGTTCAAGGGATATGGTCGGTTATTCTGGCGAGTTTGTTTCGAAGAAAAATTTTCTTCTTGAGCTTTCAGCGAATCTCTTTCAAACCGAAAAAATAAATCCTTACGGAGTTAAGACTGATAACAGCGGCTACAAAGATGAATCTGCAGCAGGAAAAGGTCAGCGAGCGGTTTTGTCGAAAGCATTCGACCTAAGTGAAAATGGTAATTTTCCTATTAAGTTAAAGGCTTCTATAGGAGAAGAATTTCAGTTTGAGAGTTTTCAATTGAGTGAATTCGGATTGTTGAATGGTCTTTCGAATGACACCTCCAAATACAATTTCAACGTCGATTATATTACATCGAATTTTTTCTATCAAATGGAAGCGGAAGTGGCGAAGCGTTTTTTCGCAACGGCTTCAGTTGGATTGAACAACACGCGTTCGCACATCACTGGAACTTCGAAAGATGCTGCCCAGCAAATGGTTGTGGTTGATGCACAAACGAATGCCAATCCGAATGGAAGACTTTATCCGAATTTGGGTGCGAGTTATTTACTTGCAAAAAGCAAAGAAAAAGGTGATTGGTATGCTTTCGGAAATTACAGCACTGGCAGCAGTGCTCCAGCGCTATTTGAACAATACGATTACGAAGAACAGGCACTGAATGCTGATTTAAAGAATGAGTTCGCTCGCAATGTTGAATTCGGAGTAAAGGGAGCAGGTAAGCTTTGGTTCGCAGAGCTGAGTATATACAATCAACAGATTTTTGACGCGATTGTCCCGAATGAAGAACTATTCAATGGGTACTATCCAACTTATGCTAATGCAGGGAAGTTGGTCCAACAAGGCTTGGAAGTAACAGCAAGAAGGACTTGGGATTTTGAAAAATCCACTTTAGAAGCTTGGACCAGTGGTTCTTGGACGAACTATCAATTGGAAAATGAAAGCGGAACAGGTCGTATGCCGGGTATGCCCATGGCGCAGTGCAACGGGGGTGTCAATTTCAAGATAGACAAAGGATTCGGCATAGGAGCAACCAACCAATGGACAGATAAAGCCCCTTTGAATTCTGCACAAACCGAATGGTCTGCGGCAAGGAATGTCGTGAATTCTGAATTAACGTATGGACATACATTTATTCGACGTGACGAAGTTGCCGGAGATTATGATCTAGTTACTCGAGTTCGTTCTTTAGGTTCAATTAACATCAATGCCGGAGTGAACAACGTCTTGAATACGACATATACGACATTCTATCAATTGAACGGTGGAGGTGGTAGGTTCTTCAATCCGATGGCGAGAAGAAATTTTTATTCGGGAATAACTCTGCGCTTCTTCTTGTAAATTTGCAGCATGTTTAAAAAGACATTTTTCTTCGTTTTACTTGTTGCATTTGGAATGGCAGGTTGCAAACCAACACCCATTGCCGAAGCCAATTTCGAATTCGATGAAAGTCTTCAATGGAAAAAGAGTGAGCCCGTTTCCTTGAAGCTGGACATTCGCGAAAATGCCGAACCGTGTGAGTTGTATCTCGATGTTCGATACACGACGCTTTTTCCTTTCGATAAATTAGAATTGCACATCAAGGAGATTTCACAACAAGGAGTAGTAGTTCCTCGAGATGTGACGATAGAAATTAAAAATCAAAACGGATTTGTTGGAGATATTAGCGGAGATATAGGAGATGTTGAGCGAGAGTTAGATTCGAATAAGCAATACGAAGATCATGGCGTGTATACGTATGAGATTTCGTTCAATCATCCAGTTGATGTGTTGCTGGGAATAATGGAGTTTCGTCTGCGTGCGGTTCCGAAGAAAAAGAAATCATGAGAGACTTTAAGACATTTTCATTTCATACACTCGGATGTAAACTGAACTTTTCAGAATCGAGCACGTTGGCGCGCGATTTTCAAGAGCGAGGTTACGGAAGAGTAGAGTTGGAAGAAGGTCCAGATGTCTTGGTTATCAATACCTGCAGCGTTACCGATGAAGCCGATCAGAAATGTAGGTATGCCGTTCGAAGAGCCAAGCGTTCGAATCCGAATGTATTCATTGCGGTTATCGGATGTTACGCGCAATTGAAACCCGAAGAAATTTCGAAAATAGAAGGTGTTAATGTGGTCTTGGGCGCGAATGAAAAATTCAACTTGATTGATCGCATCAAAGAATACGACGAGTCGGAAGGGAAAATCTTTGCTGGAGAGATTAAAGATGTGAAGGAATTCATTCCTTCGTTTTCATCCGGAGATAGAACACGAACCTTCTTGAAGGTTCAAGACGGTTGCAATTATTTCTGCGCATTCTGCACTATTCCTTTAGCACGCGGAAGATCGCGCAGTGCGAATGTGGAATCAACGGTGGAAGAAGCAAAGAAGGCCATTGCAAGCGGAGCGAAGGAGATTGTTTTAACCGGAGTGAACATAGGAGATTTTGGAACGGCTCACAACGAAACGTTGTTGGATCTAATACAGAAGCTCGATGAGTTGGAAGGAATAGAGCGTTATCGTATCAGCAGCATTGAACCGAATTTGTTGACGAATGAAATTATTTCGTTTGTATCCACTTCAAAACACTTTATGCCGCACTTTCATATTCCACTTCAAAGTGGAAGCGATGAAATATTGAAAGGCATGCGCCGCAGATATAGAACTGATTTGTATCGTGAAAGAATAGCGTCGATTAAATTTGCTATGCCACATGCCTGCATTGGAGTAGATGTTATTGTTGGATTTCCTGGAGAAACGAACGAATACTTCAATGAAACCGCTGAGTTCTTGAAAGACTTGGATGTTTCGTATTTGCATGTGTTTACCTACAGCGAACGAGCGAATACAACTGCCCTGCGTATTGAAGACATAGTGCCAATGGAAGTTCGCAACGAAAGAAATAAAATCTTGAGATTACTAAGCGCGAAGAAGCGTTCAGCTTTTGACGCGTCTTTTAAAGGAACCGAAGCCAAAGTTTTATGGGAGTCGGTGAATGATGAAGGAAAGATATCAGGATTTACCGAAAATTACATTAAGGTTCAAGTTCCTTTTGATGAATCTCTTTCCAATCGTATTTCTTCAGTTACACTTTAGCGTTTATCATTGCTACAAAGGCATTGGATAGTGTATTCAATGCAATGGCCTTATCCTTTTTATTCAGCGGGTCGGGAGGTCCATAGGGTGTCTTGTTTACATCAATGATGTAGATCTTTTTATTTCCATTGTGACGAAGCACATCGAATTCGCAGAAGTCAACTTTCATAGCTGTCGCATATTTTTCAATCTGCGAAATTTCTTCTTCAGAAAACAGATCTTCTGGTTTGTGTAGGGTTGCGCGATGCGCCTTATTGGTAAAACGGTTTTTTAGTGTTTTGAATTTCAAATACACCAATGGTATTTTTCCTTGAATTACAGGAACCCGAATATCTACATATTCTCCAGCTTCATTTGTATTGTCAAGAACCTTTTGATATACGGCGTCTGTTTTTGGGAAGGCCACTGGGCACATTACTTCTTGTCCGTCGTGAACTGCATTCTCGTCGCTTTTCTCTACCGCTACTCCGATGTATGTTTTCGGATTTAAATTCATAGAATACCCCAAGGCTTCCAAGTGAACCACATGCACGCGTTCTTTGGAAATGTCTGGACAATTGACATTGATGATTTTTGCTTTAGGATATTTTCTTCTTAGAGCACTTGCGCTTCCGTATGTGGCGTTTTC
>JBIKRF010000039.1:0-20473 GCA_044349305.1 Flavobacteriales bacterium | reverse complement strand
ATTGCATTGGAATGTATTTGAAATCGCGAATAACCACTTCGTGCGTCAATCCGTTGTTCGGACCCACGGCAGAAAAAGGAAGTGTCCACAAGTTCATGCGACAATTGGTCGTTGCTCCTGGGGCTGGAATAACAATGGGTTGCGACTGCTGACTACCGTCTTGCTTCACACGAGGAGGGTTGTTCAAATTGAACGACCAAGTTGCAATTGGCGTGGCGTTCTCATAGTCTTCACCAGCATAACTGTACCACGTGATAAGTGTATCTGTCCAATTGAAAAGATGTGTTGTAACGCCTTTCAATACATTCGGATCTATGAATTTCTCTCTTGTGCGCTCTGCGTAGTACACTCCAAAATTCACAGGTTGAACAGAAAACGTAGTTGGCTCTTCAGCAGTTGCATCTCCCCACTTTGAAAACTCGATGTCTACCTCGCTATTTCCATCTGTGAGCAATGTGTTATTATCCCAAGTGAACAATCCGAAAACCACATTTTCAGAGAACGACATTGGATCGGCCTGAATGGTGAAGATGTAAGTTCCATATCCTAAATTGTCTTGTCCTACAACCTCCGAAGAATACCACGTATCGTTGTGCTTGGCAATGGTCAAGTGCAAGTAACCGTTTTCATCTACCCACACATCATCGTAAAGGCGAGAGAAATTGTTAGGCCCCGGACCCACCGGTACGTTGCTGTATTTAATATCCCACTTGCGACCAGCGAAATTCACAACATCGCCCTGACGACCCAATACATCTTCCGGATTAGACTGCTTACACGTAATCAGTGTAATTGAAGCAAGCACTAAAAACAACAAATATCTTTTCATTTTATTGAATAATTAATCTCTGAGTTAATGACCCTACATGAAACTGAAAAGCACCCGATTCGAAAATCGGAGTCGCATCTTTTCCAATGAATTTCAAATCTTCTTTCGAAATAGAAAACTCGACAGTTCGCTTCTGTTTCGGCGCCAATTCAATTTTCTGAAAGACCTTTAATTTTTTTACGGAAGGGGTAACAGATGCTACTTCATCAGTTGCAAAAACCAACACACTTTCCTTAACCGAACGTTCGCTCGGGTTTAGAACATCTACACGAACAAGAACTTCTCCACCGTGTGATTCGCTCTCGTAACTCACCTGCAAATTCTCGTATTGTACATTTGAATAGGACAATCCATAACCAAATTCCCATTGTGGTTGGAAGGCCTTGTTACCAAAATCTTTGTCAAAAGTCTCAGTGAATTTGTGATCGTAAGTTGAAGTTCCAACTTGGAATTTCGGATACGTGAATGGAAGCTTTCCACTCGGATTAACATCGCCGTATAAAATATTCGCTAACGCATCTCCTCCGAAATCGCCCGGCTGATAAGCCATCACAACAGCAGAACATCCGTCAACTATATCACGAACAATGCGCGGTCTGTTTTCAACCAGCACCAACACAACAGGTTTTAATGTAGACTGAAGCATCTTCACATACTCTTGCTGCGCCTTCGGGAGTTCCAAATCGTAAATGTTTCCGGGTAATTCAGTGCTTGGTAATTCACCCACACAAACCACAATAACATCGGCATTCATCGCCATCTCCAACGGATTACCATTCATTTTGTTCATGGTCTCTAAACCACAAACTTCATTGAAGGTAACATTCTTATTCTTGCTCAGAAGCGCCTCATAAATTGTGTTCTTCGTAGCGTCATCGAATTGGGCATCGGTTCCCTGCCATGTGCGTGTCCAAGCACCATTCAACAAGGTCATTGAATTCCCCGCTGGACCCGTAACAAAAATCTTCGCGTCTTTCTTCAAAGGAAGAGTGTTGTTCTTATTTTCAAGAAGCGTAATGCTTTCTTCTGCTGTTTGCAATGCTGCTGCCTTGTGTTTCTCTGAAGCAAATTCAGGAAACGCTGCAATGCTCGGTGGCATTGCGTTCTCGAACAATCCCAACTTATTCTTCGTTTCCAAAATTCTTCTAACACTTACATTCAATCGCTCTTCAGAAATTCTTCCTTCTTTCACCAATTCAATTAAATACTTGGTGAAGTCGTAATCGTTTGGTACCATGCACATGTCTATTCCAGCCATAACAGCCAAGTATGTCGCTTCTTTCAAATCACCAGCTACGCGATGGTTCTTGACCAACTTAATTATGTCTTCCCAGTCGGTAACTGCAAGGCCTTTGAAACCCATTTCAGTGCGCAACAAATCGATTAAGATTTTTGGATTTGCATGAACAGGAATTCCGTTAATCTCGCCGCTGTTGATCATAACAGTTAATGCACCCGCATCTATTGCCGCTTGAAAAGATGGACGATAAATTTCTCGCAATTCAATGTCTGAAATAATTGCAGGTGTGCGATCGAATCCGGTTCGTGCTCCGCTGTAACCCAAGAAGTGCTTCATGCAAGCAGCCACGTGAACGTTGTCTACCACAGAACCGTTTCCACCTTGATAGCCGCGAACAAGGGCACCTCCGAATACACTGCACACATAAGAATCTTCACCGAACGTTTCGAAAAATCGCGACCAGTTTTTATTTCTTCCTACATCCAATACTGGAGAGAAGTTCCATGGAATACCTGCAGCGCGTGTCTCATAAGCAGTAATCCTTCCACCCTCTTGTGTTAAACTCGGATTGAACGTTGCGGCTTGCGCCAACTGCTGTGGAAACAACGTCGATCCTGTTACGTAATTCGCTCCGTGAATGGCATCTATTCCATAAAGAATTGGAATCTTCAAACTTGTTTCTGTGGTTGCTACTTTCTGAATGCCACCAATGATTTCATGCCACTGCTCGCGCGGATAGGCATGTCCGCCACAATTCAGAATTGAACCCACGTGGTAATCAACCAAAGCCTTGTGAAGCTTCGCTGCATCCAAATGATGCGGTTCCACCAGCTTGTACACTTCCCCTTCGCAAACGACATCTAAATTCAATTGTGTCATTTGTCCTACCTTTTCCTCGATACTCATTTTGGAAATGTAGTACTCATACATTCCAATAAGCTTTTTGTCTTTTGTAGCAGACTTCTGTGAAGTACAAGAAACATTCACTGCTAAAAAAGCAAGAATGAAAAACGATTGAATAATATTTTTTGAATTCATCTTTATTCTAGCGTGATGATTGGAAGTTCTACTTTAAGCTTGCCCCACAACGAAGGATTGGTATTGAAATTTTCGTTATTCACCGAATTCCAACGTTTCTGGAAATCGCGTGTGTCCTGACTTGTAGACTGGTCAATTGCAAAATCAATGTTGTAGGTTGAATTGTTTTTCCAAGGTGCAACGCCCAATTCGCTCCAAGGAATAACACATTCAAAAACGTATTTATTCTGAAGCGGTTTCACTGAAATCTTTGCTTTAATATTCTTCTCACGCGACCAATCGTAGACGTCGAAATTTCCACCCATCTTAATTCCAATGTGACGATCACCTTCGTAAAACATCATGCGCTTGTCGCTGATTCCGGTTTCTGAAGAGAAGGCTATTTCAATTGCATCGCCGTTCCAAATGTCTCTTCCGTTTTGTATGTTTCTACACGGAGAAACATCTTCAACTTCTCCACCGATGTACAATTCTTTTTCGTTCCAATTTAAATAGAGAACTGAACCATCGATGTTTGCTTTCGCCACATACTGGCCACCTTCAATGAATCCGTCGTTCACCCAACCGTAAGACTTCGTAACAACAAGCGTATTCGGTTCTTTCGGTTTGAAAGGAATAATCTTGAACTCATCAACGAACACTGTTCCATTCGACTCGAATTGAATAAGCAATTGCTTCACCGTTCCGCCGTCTAAATTCCAACCGTCGAATTGAAAATCTGCCAAGGGAATCGTCACTGTTCTCCATGTATTATCAACTATTCCACCTTCCACATAACCGCTTGTAACACCTATCCAGGCTTGTGTTCCAGCATAGTCCTCCAATGCCATGGCCCAAGGCAATCCTTTCATAGATCCTTCTTGCGTTTTTACTTTGAATGAAATGGCTGCACTGTTTTCAATAGATCCTAAATCCTTTCCACTCCAATTGGCCCAACCAATTCCAAGACCCAGCCAAGGGCAACCGCCCGCTTGTTTGTTCCAGGTAAATTTCATTGCTCCCGTTCCGGAATAAACTTCATTTTTTTCTGCAGTGACTTTTAAACATGCGGGACTTGGCGTAAACCAAATTTCTGAAGTGATATCATCGTTGAAAATTTCAGTCAATTGAAAACCATTGACATCCTTCGTTTCTTCAACTATCACTTCATTTTCATAAAGCGAAAGTTCCTTAACGGTAACGCAGCTCGTGAATAAAAGAAGTACAGACCAAAATGCGTATTTCATATAGAGAAATTAAGGCTCGAGTGCCGATCCTTCAGTGAATATCATGTAATCAATCCAAGTTTTAGAATAGCCCGAAGTTGGATTCGCCAAGAACAAAGTAGACACTTCTATCACCTTGTTCGGTTCGTGTAAACCATTTCCAATGGCTCCGGCGGGTGCGCCATTAAAGAGAGTTGGAATATTGTCGTAGCGTTGCGAAAATTTCGACCAACCGCTGTCGCTTAAGCTCACTTGAATCGAGTACATATCTTCTGTACCAGCAGAGTAAATCCCGTCTTCATTGTCGTCTTCTTTTATTTGGAACAACACCAAGCCATTATCAATGCCTGCTGGCTTGTACAACATCGTATTGAAATACAAATTGGAAGGGTTGCTCGTCAAAGGATAGTGCGTAGCACCATATGCGCTTCCTGGCATGTTCACTAAACCAATTAACCAATCCCAAGAAACCTCTCCTGCCATTTCGTAGTAACGACTACCCTGAGCAGCACTGGCGTTGGTGAGTACCGCAAAACTCATGCTTGCACCACTTTGAACATATTTATTCCAACCTGGGTTCCATCCGTTTTCAAAATCGGCAACAACAAATCCTTGGTAAACTTTAGATCCTAAAACAGCAAGTGTATCTCGCAGTGTATCTGCTACATTCTCTATGGTAAGTTGAACCGCACAATCCTCGACGCGAAACATCGGCAGGACCGTTGTAGTTCCATTCCAAGTTGCATTCGCCGCTGTTAAAGAATTTGAAAAACCTTCAAAACGTTTTACAGCTCCCGACTGCAAACCTGTAACTTCTAATTTCCAATTCACGTTCTTCGAAAAAGTCGCTGTAAAGGAAGTGGACTCTCCTGTTGAAAAATTCACTGTGCGATTGGTAATATCCAACGAGTCAATTATGGAAAAATCACCGTACAAATCAACCAATGAAGGCCCTTCAAATTCTTCATCTACCTTACACGAGGTATATATCAATGAAGCAACGAGTAAAAAGTAAATAGTCTTTTTCATATTAAAAATTCATTTGATAAAGTAACATAAACTGACGAATAGAATAATTCTGTGTTGCATCGAAATCATCTGTATTCTTAAAGTTCGAAAGATTCACAGATAAGCTAGATTTCTCAGAAAAACGGTAACGCAAACCAGCTGCCTCCATGAACTCCATGCCATCTGTTTGGTATTCGTTAAAGTAATAAATTTCCGAGAAGTTATTGCGAACAGCGGTAAAATCAAATCCATTGAATTTAATTTGCTGAACTCCTAGCATCAAATCCCAATTCTCAGAAAACTCGTACTCCATTCCAACCGAAAAAATCTGAGTTGAAAGGTCAACAGCACGAACGTTTTCTTCAGCCGCACGAGATGTATTGTCGTTTCTGTAACGAACCGTTACATCGAATAACCTGTCGGCATTTCCAATAAGTTCATTGAGGTGACCAACAGCCTTAGCCTCTAAACGCATAAACTTACGAGGTAAAGCAGTTCCTTCTCCGCGCGTTTCTTGCAACATCAAATTTGTTCCAGAAAGCTCATACAATTTACTTGGACTCACATATTTTACATGAACTGTTACCCCCTGTCTATTCGGAGTTGCTGCGCCATATGGGGTAATGTTATCGTACTTCGGTTGCGTTAACATTAGGTTGGAAGAAAGCTGACGGTTGTATGCGTTCGATTCACGCATTAAATCAAATGATGTTAAATTTCTAACCACCTGATCATTGGTAATTCTTCCGAAAGAAGTAGGCTGGTAATTGTAATTCACACGCTTGGTTTGTGCGCCTGGGCTGCGGAAATCTGTGCTTACATATTTCCAACCGGCTTCAACAGTTACTCCCTCTGAAGTGTTTGACCCTATCCATTTCGCATCGAAAATTTTACCATTGGTTTCTGGTGAACCTTCGAATTTCTCATAATAGGTTTTTGAAGTTCCTGCTTCCACATTTGCCTTCATCTTCCATCCGGCAATTTCTTTCTTCAACAACAAAGTCCCCGTTGTCACTGGGTTGTGGAAGGTACTTAAATTCCGAGAAGTTCCTTCAATATCGAAAAGTGTTACATGATTCACTCCTATTTCAAGGAAATTACTTTGAACCAAGTTCACATTGTAACCTGCAAATAAACGGTCGTTTATGCTTCCAAAATCAGACGTTCGAACACGCGTTGCAACGGTATGAAATTGTAGCTCTTTAACAAATTTCGCAAACTGCAATCCGAATTCAGCAGCAGCACCTTGTTGTCTCCAAGAACTATCTGCTGCATAAAAATTATCGTAATTCATTAAACGCGTTTGTTGTTGAAACACAACTGGACCTTGCGAAATAATTTCTTGTTGGGTATTTGAAAGTGTGTAGGGAGATAGTTTGTAATTAATGTCTCCTAATTGATAACGAACAATTCCGCCGGCCACACCTTTGATGTATAGTTGACGAATATCAAAGCTAACACCAGATCCCCAAAATCCACCGTAGTCGTTGCGAACACGCACCATACCTTGAATTTCAGTGTTTCTGTTTGGACGAATATTCATTCCTAAATCAACCAACGTATGACCACTATTCATGCGGGGAATTGTGACTGTATCACCAACGCTTGAAGGGGACAGAGTATCCTCATCTTGGCCAATTCTATCGCCAAAATAAAGTCCGCGCGCAGCGCCGGTGAAGACAATCTTTCTTAAATCTTTTTCCTGTGCTGAAACAAACTGAGTTACTACAAGCGCAGCAATTCCAACAACTATGTGCAATTTATTTTTCATTAAAAAAACGCTTTTAATTCAACCACTAATTCCCTTCCATTGAAATGATCTAACGAGAAACTTCTATCCTCGAAAGAGAACCAACGGTGACGTAAGTACAATCTTGTATTTCTACCTAATTCAACATCTACACCCAAGCCGTAACCTTTTCCATATTGGTTTCTAGGTCTTCTTGAAACTTCATCGATGTTCGTCAAATAGTTAGCAATCGTTCTTTCATAACCAATGTATCCGTTCAACATTACTGTTGGTGTCAACTCAAAGTATGTCTCCAATTCTGAAGAATACTGGCGCACATAGGCACGTTCATTCGTAACCAAAATAGGTGAGAATCTTCTACCCGCACTTTGTGCTTGAAGCAAGGAGAAGAAAAATATTTTATGCGAACCAACTTTCCCTTGATACTTCAATTGCGCCTCGGCAACATTGAAGTACTTTTTGTTTACGACCACGCCAGAGCTGTCGTCGGAAAGTTGAACCGTTTCATAAACGTCTCTGTAGATATCTGAATATCTTCCATAGGGACCAACATTCGCAGGGAACTGCCAACGCCAGAAGCGCGAGCGTGTGACACTATTTACAGGGTGTCCATAGGTAATAACTGCAGCTGCTGATTCTATTTCTGAAGATGCGCCCATTCCGCCGCTGAACTTAAATTTCTTCGTTCCCCACTGCACATTCAAATTCAAACCTTGACGGTTATTGGTCATTTGTCCAAGACGAATCATTGAACTTCCGAATGGCTGAAGCAGAGAAGAACTACCGACACTTCCTGCTGGAATCTCATTCGAAGAATATTCGCTTGTGGCTGTGTTCCAAAATATTGATGAGTTATTGACCACCTTCGGACTTAAGCGAAAAGCATGCATCTCCAAAATTGGTCTATTGCCAATAATTGGTGTAGACCAACGTACTTGGAGGGCTTCGCCCCAACCTCTTGTATGTCTCGGACTGAAATAATTTCCTGCACCGGCCTCGGCTTTCAGTGTGTGACCCTTAATAGTAGTTACACCTTCCAATGTTACCACATTCAATCCGAAAGCCTCTCGTGCAAGACTATCGGTGTAGTTGACGCTATTGAAGGTATTCAATGCGATGAAGCCGTTCTTCTTTCCCTTGTGCAATAATTTACCGCCGTAGGAATAGTTCGGAACGACAGAAAATCCACCATTGATCTCACTCTTTCCAACCATTCCCAAGAAGTAAAAATCTTTCGGTAATTCTTTTCCTTCGATAACTACACCTTGAAATGCTCTGTTACCCCAACGCGAATCTTGGTCTATGCTTCCTTGATCGAAGTACTGCTGATATCGTGAGGCAGCATTACTTCCCATAGGATCCCATGGGTTTCTTTCAAACAACATAAAACGATTGTATCCTCTAAAAGAACCAAATGTCAAATCGGAAATACTCAACCATTGAATACCCCCCACACGCACACCCCATTGTCCGTATTTGGTTTTGAAATTTCCGTACAAATTCATACCCAACATGGTTCCCAAATTTCCACCTAAGGCAACAGTTCCTAAGGGCTTTTGAATGCTTGGGCGCAATGAATCTGCTACTTGAGAACCGTATGAGGGATTTATAGTACCATTTAAAAATTGAAACATTCTTAAATCGAATCCCCAACTTGATTTGTCTGAAAATTGTCCTGCCACATTCACCAACAAATTCGGAAGCTGAGCATCGTCACCAATGAAAAAACTTCTCGGCAAAACGGTGTCGCCAGGAACTGTTAGCTGATATGGATTATTCTGCCTTGTATACGTTCCAAAAAAACGATAAAACCCCGAAACACTTATCTTTCCTGGAGTTAATGAATCCTTCTTCGGATAAAGTCCGTAAGAAGAAGTTAGGTTACTGATCTGTCCCCACGCGCTATTTCCTTCAACCAAAAAAAGAAGTGCTACAATAGAAATCAGATATTTGAAATTACACTTCATTCGCGTTAAGGTTGAAATTCGATTCGTTTGAATGAGACCGCACGTTTAGGCGCCTGCCCCTCTTTTCTTGGCATCACATAAAACGGCACATTTGAATAAGCGTAATGGCCCTTTCCATCTTCCGTTTCAAAAAATAATCGGTATGCTCCTTCAACAGAAGGGGCAAAAAACTTCGCGCTTGTTGTGAGTTTCTTTTTAAATAATCCGGGTATTGGCGTGGGTGCGCTCTCTGCATCTCCTCCCGATTTGATGTCGCGGCTTTCAGGAACAATAACCCAAGCCGATTTCAAAAGATCTCCATCGGCATCTTTTACATCGACACTTGCCTCGTATATTTCATCTGCTGTTAGCGTGATGTAATCGCCCTTCGCTTTTCCATTTACGAGAAGAGATTGTAAAACAGGCGTTCTATTTTTCACCGTGCCGGGTCTCCAAATGTTTTGAAGAACTTCAACAGCTTCAGAGGCGTTTCCGCTTGCCGAGAATAATCCGTACCAAGTCGATGTGGTTTCTTGCTTGTGTCCCCATAAGAAAACATAAGAGCCTATACAGTAATCTTTGTCGGCTTGAATCTCATTGCTCAAGCGCTCTTTATACGATTTCGCTTTTTCTGAACTACTCTGCTCTACTGGTGCTCCCCACTTAGTCTTGGCTACTTCCCAATGTCCGTTTGGACCCCATTCAGTAATCATGTATGGACCCTGCCACCCAAACTCGCGAATGTTTTTGCGAACACCGGCAATGTCGCCGTAGGTGTTCACACAATAGACATCAATCTCTGGCGCATCGCGCAGAATCAACTTCACTTCTTTCTCGTCCAACCCCGCTGTTACGGTAGAAGTCGGATGATTGTGGTCAACTTCGTGAATGAACTTCGCAATGTCATTAATGGCAGCCCAAACACGCGTGTTTGAATAGAACAAATCCACTTCGTTTCCAATTCCCCACATCAAAAGAGCAGGATGATCTTTGAATTGAAGAATTACTTTTTTGAAACCTTCCAACTGCGCAGCAACTTTCTTTTCGTCGTTGTAATCGAAACCGTGACGTTCGTGCTGCACCCACAATCCAAGCATTACCGTTAATCCTTTTGCTTGGGCCTGGTCTAAAATTTCTTTTGCATTGTCCGTGCTCCAGGTGCGAATAGAGTTCCCTCCAATTTGCACCAATTTATCAAGTTGAACATTTCCACCAGCACCGCGCACATCATATGGCTTGCCATTACGCAAAAGACGCCAAGCACCTGTTTCTTCCTGAATAACTGTAACCGGTATAGCACCAACACTGCCTAGGAAAACCCCGTCTCGCTGTGCTGTGCAATAATGAGCACTGACAATAAAAGCCGAGAAAACGAACAAGAAACGAGCAATTTTGTTTTTCATTAGTAATTCATTTCAGTTGAAGGAACCGCCGGCAAAGTACACAACAATTCAATAAACATTCATACAATAAAAACAAATGTATTAAAACCTTTTTGTATAAAGTACAATTTCTCTAAATTAGCAAAAAACTAGATTATGAAAAAAACACTATTCTTATTCTTTACAATTTTCTCTTTGAGCGCAACGGCTCAAGTCGATGTTACCTTTCAAGTAGACATGAACGGCGTAACCGGATTCACTACTCCTGAAGTAAACGGTATCTTTAACGCATGGTGCGGAAACTGCGCGCCAATGAGCGATGCAAACGGCGATGGTGTTTGGGATTTAACTATTTCGTTAGCTCCTGGAACCTACGAATACAAATATTCATTTGACAACTGGGCGGGTCAAGAGACGTTAGTTTCTGGAAGTTCATGCACAATGACCACTGGCATTTATACCAATCGTGTTTTAAACGTATCTGTAGCTGATACCTTACCTGTTGTTTGTTGGGGAAGCTGCGCTGCTTGCGGTGAATCGGTTGGACCTTACAACATCACATTTGTTGTTGATATGAACAACAGCGGAGCAACATTCTCAATTCCTGAAGTGAACGGAACATTCAACAACTGGTGCGGTGGTTGCGCGCCCATGAGCGATGCAAACGGTGACAACATTTGGGAACTTATCATCGCCTTAAACTCGGGTACTTATGAGTATAAGTACGCTTACGACACGTGGGCAGGTTCTGAAGCACTTACAGCTGGAGATCCTTGCACGGTTACAAATTCTGGTTTCACAAACAGAACTTTGGACGTATCTGGAACGCTAGTAATGGACACCGTTTGTTACGGAAGTTGTATAGATTGTGGAGGAATTAATGTTGAAGAAGAAACTGAAAATGCATTTTCTATCTACCCCAATCCAGTTCAAGGTTCGTTCTTAATTCAAAGCTCTTCTTTAGTAAAGAGTCTCTCTGTTTTAGACAACACAGGAAAGCGTATTTCTCTTCCAACTGTAGCCTTGAATAACAACGTTCAAGTGAACACTGAATCACTTCCAGCCGGAATTTATCACGTGCAGGTAGTGACCGCGAAAGGCGCGACCACTCAACGTTTCGTGAAGTTGTAAGAAGTTAATTAGAACTCGAAAACAAACCCTTTGTCGCGATATTGTTTAAACAGTTTAGCGTCGAAGCGGTATAAGCTAGAAGGACGGTGACGTACATTTTGTTGAGACTCGTCCAATCGTATTAAGAATTTCAATCCGTTGATTTTCTTTCTGAAATTACCCTTATCGAATTCCCTTTGCAAAATCGTTTCGAAAATTGCTTGGAATTCGGTGAGGGTAAATTTTTCTGGAAGCACCTTGCTCCAAAGAGGTTCTGCGACAATAATATCTTTCAACGCTCTGAAACTTTCATTTAAAATCTCTTTGTGATCGAAAGCTAATTTCGGCATGCGTTTTATGCTATGCCACTTGGTTTGTTTCGCCCACTTAGAGGGGAGCGGATTAATATCCATTAATTCCACCAATGCTATATAACCCACAGTAATTACACGTCCTAAAGGATGGCGGTTCACCTTTCCGAAAGTGTGCACCTGACGCATAGAAACATCTGAAAGCGAAGTTAAATCGTTCAAAACACGCTGAGCAGAATCATCTAAATCTTCATATGGATATACCAAGTCTCCTGGCAATGCCCAAAAATCTTGGTAAGGGTCTGTACCTCTTTGAATCAGCAAAACTTTCAGTTCTCTTTCATGATAACCAAAGATGACACAGTCAACAGAGAATGCTGACTTAAAGAACTCGTCTATCGGAATTGAATAGATATCGTCTTGCTCTATTCTTGTCTTTGCTATTTTTTTCGAAATTGCCATTTCACAAATTTGAGCGAAAATAAATGACATTTCTTGGGACTTTTTGTAAAAATGACAATTTTTTTTCAAAAAGAGTTTTTGTCTATAGTACAATTACTATATATTCGTCACAACCTTAAATTATAATTAACTAAAATGAAAAAGATTTACCTACTCTTTTTGCTCTTAACCTCTTTCCTAGGAGCGAAGGCGTTCGATGTCACGTTCAGCGTAGACATGAACGGCACTGGGCTTTCCAACGTTTCCATTAACGGAACGTTTAACAACTGGTGTGGCTATTGTGCCCCAATGACCGATGCCAATTCTGATGGCATTTGGGAAATTACACTTCCACTAACAGCCGATACTTACGAGTACAAGTTCACAGCGAATTCTGGTGGCAGCTGGGAAAACTTAGCTCCCGGATCTTCTTGTACGGTAACAAACTTCGGTTTCACCAATCGTTCATTGGTGGTTGCAGCGAATGCAACCCTCCCTACTGTATGCTGGCAATCATGCGTTTCTTGTAATCAAGCGCCGCCTAGCTATAATGTTACTTTTCAAGTAGACATGACGAACGTTACAGGATTCACTACACCAACCGTAAACGGATCGTTCGACGGATGGTGCGGTAACTGTCACCCGATGACCGATGCGAATGCTGACGGTGTTTGGGAAACAACATTATCTCTTCCTGCTGGAACATACGAATACAAATTCGCATACGACAACTGGGCTGGACAAGAAACACTTATTGCCGGAAGCACCTGCACTGTTACCAATTCAGGATATACCAACAGAACTGTTACGGTTTCTGCTAACGCCACTTTACCAACTGTGTGCTGGGCATCATGTGTTGCGTGCGCAGCTGTACCACCATCTTACACGGTTACCTTCAGAGTAAACATGCAGGAACAAACTGGATTCACAACTCCGGAAGTTAACGGGACATTCAACAACTGGTGCGGAAACTGTAATCCACTTACCGATGCAAACGCAGATGGTATTTGGGAAACAACATTAACACTTCAAGCGGGATCTTATGAGTACAAATTCTCTGCTGACGGATGGGGATCTCAAGAAACACTTGCTGCTGGTACATCTTGTACAGTGACCAACGGTGCATACACCAACCGTGCTTTAAACTTAAACGCAAACACAACACTTGATGTTGTATGCTGGGGATCTTGCGTGAACTGCGCTCCTCCGACTTACCCTGTAACTTTCAAAGTAGATATGGCTAACCAAACTGGATTCACAACTCCAGAGGTTAACGGTACTTTCAATGGATGGTGCGGTAACTGTAACCCAATGACCGATGCGAATGCAGACGGTGTTTGGGAGACTACCCTTAACCTTCCTGCCGGAACATATGAATACAAATTCGCAGCTGACGCTTGGACTACCCAAGAAAACTTAACTGCGGGTTCTTCATGCACTGTAACGAATGGTGGATTCACCAATCGTGCATTAACGGTTGGAACTTCATCACAAACTTTGCCTGTTGTTTGCTGGGGATCTTGCACAACATGTTCTGCTCCTACTTACAATGTAACTTTCAAAGTTGACATGACACAAACATCTGGATTCACAACTCCAGAAGTAAACGGAACATTTAACAACTGGTGCGGTAACTGTACGCCAATGACCGATGCGAATGCAGACGGTGTTTGGGAAGTTACGGTAGCTCTTTTACCAGGAACATACGAATACAAATTCTCAGCAGATGGTTGGGGAATTCAAGAAAACTTAACTGCAGGTACTGCATGTACCGTTACAAACTTCGGGTATACCAACCGTGCATTAACTGTTGGTACAGCAGCTCAAGTTTTAGGAACTGTATGTTGGAACTCTTGCAGCGCTTGCGTTATTTCAACTCCTGGTTGCACAAATGCAACTGCTGCAAACTACAACGCTGCTGCTACTGTTGACAATGGAACTTGCGTTTACGCTACAAACTTTAACGTTGACATGACTTGTGCAGGTACCTATACCAATGTGTACATCACAGGTCCATGGTGCGGATGGTGCGGCGCAGATACTTACAACTTGCTTACTGACGCTAACGCAGACGGTATATACAACGTAACTGTAAACCTTCCTGCCGGTAACGTGGAATACAAATACATGGTTGACAACTGGGCTTCACAAGAGAACTTAGTTGACGATATGCAAAACGGCGGATCATGCGCTCCTATTACGGATTACGCAAACTATGCAAACAGACAAATTGTAGTTGGAACAACAACCAACGACGTATACGGAAGATGCTCTGCATGTCTTGCAGGAATCCCAGGTTGTATCGACGTTGCCGCTGTAAACTACAATCCAATTGCTACTTACACAGACGGTTCTTGTTTGTACGCTACTCTATTCAATGTAGATATGAATTGTGCAGGTACAGCATTTACGAATGTCTATGTAACAGGTCCATGGTGCGGATGGTGCGGTGCTGAAGCATACAACATCATGACAGACGCTAACGCAGATGGCATTTATACTGTTTCTGTCAACCTTGCTGCTGGAAACGTAGAATACAAATACATGGTAGACAACTGGGCTTCTCAAGAGAACTTAGTTGACGATATGCAAAACGGTGGAAGCTGCGCGCCAGTAACCGACTACGCTAACTTCGCTAACCGTCAAAGTCCAACCGGACAAGTGAAAAACGATGTATACGGAAGATGCTCTGCATGTCCAATTTTAGGTTGTACAAACGCAACAGCTTGTAACTACAATGCCCTTGCTACTCAAGACGATGCTTCTTGTACATTTGCTACAACATGGTATTTAGATGCTGATGCTGACGGATACTACGCTTCTTCAACGAGCAACTGTTCTTCTCCGGGCGCTGGGTACACCGCAACAGCTGGAACTTCTGGTGATTGCAACGACAACAATTCGGCTGTAAATGCTGGAGCAACTGAATCGTGTAGCACTGCCTTCGATGACAACTGTAACGGACAAATTAACGAAGGCTGTTCAGTTATCGCTGGCGACAATCCTTCTAATGCTACTTCGGTTGCTACTTCAATTTGGCCAAACTGCTCGGCAAGCAACGGAACGTTGGTTGGTGCAGGAGCATCTGCATCTGCGCAAACAACTTGCCTAACAGGTGAAGACAAATGGCATCAATTTGTTGCTACCTCTGAAGCTGTTAGCATCGTTGTAAACTCAACATCAAACGATATCGTTATTGAGCTTCAAACTGCTGCAGGTGTATTGATTGCACAAGAAAATGCAGTAGCTGGTTTGGGTGGTGAAATCTTGAATCAATCAGGGTTAACTGCTGGACAAGTCTATAAAGTTGGTGTTCGTAACTACAACAGCAGCTTGGGTATTGGTTCATACACCATCTGTGTGAAAACATTGAAGCGCGGTGGTTGTGATTACGGTGCTGGTCCATATACACTTTGTCAATATTTCAAAGCGTCTTATGCAGGTGCAACCGGAGTTACATACACCTATACTTTCACTGGAACTTCAGGACCAGCTGCAGGTAACGTATATACACGTACGCAGAATTCAGACATTTGTGTGTTGAGCACTGTAACACCTATCCTACCATACGGATCTACTTTCAATTTGGTAATCACCAACACGTATACTCTAACAAATGCTGCTGGAACTTCAGAAACAGTAACCGTTTCTGCTCTTGCGCCATGCTCAGTTTCTACAAGTGCTCAGGCAACTACGTCTTTAAGAACTTCAGACCAATGTTCCGCTGGACAAAAATTCAGAGGAGCAACTGTTGCTTCATTGCCTTGGGTTTGCGGTGCAACAAGTTGGAGATGGAAATTCCAAGAATTAGATGTAGCTGGTAATCCCGTTGGACTTCCGATTGAATTCACACGCAATACAGCTTCTAACTACCTTAATTTATCTAGTGTAACCCAACTACAATACGGTAAAACTTATGCGGTTCAAACTGCGCCAATCTTGGCATACACAGGAACAAACTATGCCTTTGGACCTGCATTCAACATGTGTATCATTGGCACCGCTGGAATGGTTGTAGATGGTTCGCAAAATGCTGCGGAAGGTTCGACAAAAGGTGCTTCGCAAGAAGTTGCGGAACAAATGGACTTGAACATTTATCCGAACCCATCGAATGGAAATAACATTCAATTGATGTTGTCTGGAATAGATACTGAAACCGTTCAAGTTCGCATGCTTGACGCTATGGGTAAGGAAATTTGGACAAACAAATACAATACATTGGAGCTTAGCAACACCTCTATTGAGTTCGAGCAACAGCTTGCCGATGGAATTTATTTCATTCAAGTTGTTTCTGGAAAAGAAACAATTTCACAACGACTTTTAGTTAGAAAGTAAGTTAGTTCAGTAGTTTAAAGATGAGGGGGCTTCGGCCCCCTTATTTTTTTTTGTTTAGCTTTTTGTACAAGGGACAATTAGTCTATATTAGCAGAACTTAAAATCAAACTTATGTTTAAAAAATTACTCGCTCTTCTTATCATTTCAATTGGAATGTTTTCGAGTGCATCTGCTTTCAATGTCACCTTCTCGGTAGATATGACGAGCACTGGACTTACAAACCTTTCATTAAATGGTACATTCAACAACTGGTGTGGAACTTGTGCCCCAATGACTGACGCTAACGCCGATGGCATATGGGATATTACACTTGACCTTCCTGCCGGCACCTATGAATATAAATTCACCGCTAATTCTGGAGCAAACTGGGAAGCTCTGACTCCAGGATCTTCTTGTACAGTTACTAATTTCGGTTTCACAAACCGTTCTTTGGTGGTTGGAGCAAATGCTACCCTTCCTACTGTATGTTTCGGATCTTGCACAGCGTGCAACCAAGCTCCACCGACTTATCCAGTAACTTTCCAAGTCGACATGTCTTTTATCACTGGGTTTACAACACCTACTGTTAATGGTTCTTTCGACAACTGGTGTGGAAATTGTCATCCAATGACGGATGCGAATTCTGATGGGATTTGGGAATTAACGATGAACCTACCTGCTGGAAACTACGAATACAAATTCGCATACGACAACTGGGCTGGACAAGAAAGTTTAAATCCAAATTCAAACTGCACAGTGACAAATTTTGGATACACCAATCGTAGTTTAAATGTTTCCGCAGCTTCAACTCTACCTGTTGTTTGTTGGAGCAGTTGCTCAGCTTGCGCTGGACCTCCTGTCTTCGTTACTTTCCAAGTTGACATGTCTAACGAAACCGGATTCACGACTCCTGAATTGAATGGTACATTCAACGGATGGTGCGGAAGCTGCGCACAAATGACAAACGTTGGAAACGGAATTTGGGAAATCATGTTATCGCTTTCTGCTGGAACATATGAATACAAATTCTCATACGACAACTGGGCTGGACAAGAGTCGCTTACTGAAGGATCTTCTTGCACAGTAACGAGCAACGGTTATACCAATCGCACTATTACTGTTGGAACTTCAGATATTGACTTGGGTCCTGCTTGCTTCGGATTATGCACTGCTTGCTCAGTGATTTCTACTCCCGGTTGTACTAACATGAACGCTATAAACTATAATGCAGCAGCGAGTACTGACGATGGTACTTGCCTGTTCGCTACAAACTTCAACGTAGACATGAACTGTACCGATCCTTTTACCAATGTATACATTACTGGTCCTTGGTGCGGATGGTGTGGTGCTGACACATATAACATTCTTACTGATGCAAACGCTGACGGTATATACAGCGTTACTGTAAACCTTGCTGCAGGCAACGTTGAGTACAAATACATGGTTGACAATTGGGCTTCACAAGAAAACCTAATAGACGATGTTCAAAATGGCGGAACTTGCGCTCCGATAACAGACGGTGCAACTTACGCAAATAGACAAATTGTTGTAGGTACAACAACCAACGACACATACGGAAAATGTTCTTCTTGCGGTGGAGTTACTCCAGATCTCTGCGACATTTTAACTTTGCCTTTCGACAACGCAGGTTCACTTTCAAACTGGACTGCCCTTGCAGATGCAACACTTCCAGAAGCTAGCATGACTTGGGATGCCACTGGTGCTCTTCGCTTAAGTGGATCTAACACAGCAACTGCTATCGGAAAAGCATACATCTTTGAATACTTAAACAACGCTGTTAACTACAATGGAAACACTACTGTTCAGCTTGATTTTGATGTGAAGTCTGTTGGACCACTTCTTGGAACGGCTTTACACCTTCAAACTGAATTCCCAGGAACAGGTGTTACCAATAACTTCGATATTCAAAACGGAGGTTTAAATGAAAACACCTGGACGCACTACACCTACTCGTTCAACAACGTAGCAGCTGCTTCTAACTTCCGCATGCATTTCAACATGGCTGCAGGCGCATTCCTTGGAGCTGGTGGAACACTTCTTGTCGATAACATCGAATTGAATTGTTATACACCAGTAGTTATCGCTGGATGTACTGATGCAACTGCATTGAACTACAATGCAGCCGCAACAGAAGACGACGGTTCTTGTACTTATCCTGTAACATACAACGTTACTTTCCAAGTTGACATGCAAAACGTAACTGGATTCACGACTCCAGAAGTAAATGGAACTTTCAACGGTTGGTGCGGAGGTTGCGCTCCAATGACCGATGCGAACGGTGACAACATTTGGGAGTTAACTATTCCACTTGCGGGCGGTTCTTACGAATTCAAATACGCTCACGATGCTTGGTTAGGACAAGAAGCTCTTACTGAAGGAAGCGCTTGTACAACTACAAACTTCGGTTACACAAACCGTACGTTAAACGTAAATGCAGACGTAACACTTCCTGTTGTTTGTTGGGCGAGCTGCACGAGCTGCGACCAAACTCCAACTACTTACAACGTAACCTTCCAAGTGGATATGCAAAACGTTACAGGATTTACTACTCCTGAAGTAAACGGTACATTCAACAACTGGTGCGGTGGATGTTTCACCATGACAGATACAAACGGAGACAATATCTGGGAAGGAACAACACAACTTGCTGCAGGTACTTACGAATTCAAATATGCTTATGACGCTTGGGCAGGTTCAGAGCAATTGAATCCTGGCGATGCTTGTACCATTACAAACGGTGCATTCACTAACCGTTCTTTGGTTATCTCAAACGATATCGTACTTCCTGTTGTATGTTGGGCCAGCTGCATCGATTGCGGTAGCACAGCAACTCCTGTTGATGTAACTTTCCAAGTTGATATGCAATATGCAACAGCTCTAGGGTTCACTACTCCTGAAGTAAACGGAACATTTAACAACTGGTGCGGAGGATGCGCACCAATGTCAGATGCTAACGGGGATAATATCTGGGAACTTACTATTGCTTTGGTTCCTGGAACATACGAGTACAAATTTGCATACGACAACTGGGCTGGACAAGAAGCTATGGTTGAAGGTTCAACTTGTACGATTACTACAGATGGATTCACAAACCGTGTAATCACTGTTATCGATGCTGAAACTCTTCCTGCTGTTTGTTGGGAAAGCTGCACATTGTGTCCTGATTTCGTAAACGAAAATTCAAACACAATCTCTGTTTATCCGAATCCTTCAAACGGAAACATTCGTATCAACAGCAACATGGCTCTTCCATACACCATCGAAGTATTCGATCTTTCTGGAAGAAAAGTTCAAGACATGAAAATGTTCCAAAACAACACCGACATCAATTTGGAAAACCTTGCAAAAGGTGCATACCAAATCAGAGTTTCAAATAATTACAATAGCGTTCGCGAGACCGTTATTATCAAGTAATGAAAGTCAAACTTCTTTTGTTCGTCTTTGCGTGTGGCCTTGGCCACGCGCAAGGGCAAACATGGAACCTCATCTGGTCCGATGAGTTCAATGGAACTACCATTGACAATTCCAAATGGACCCACGAAATTGGCACGGGAGATTGGGGTTGGGGAAACAACGAACTTCAATATTACACCGCCAGCACAAACAACAGCTTCGTTGGCAACAGCGAGCTTCACATTCTTGCCAAAGAGCAAATCATTAACACCAGCAATTATTCTTCAGCACGCTTAATAACCAAAGACAAATTCTCTTTTCAATATGGAAAAGTAGAAGGTCGTTTGAAAGCGCCTGCTGGACAAGGCTTATGGCCGGCCTTCTGGATGCTTGGACAAAACATTGGTTCTGTTGGATGGCCACAATGTGGTGAAATTGATATCATGGAACACGTGAACAACAATTCCTATGTCAACGGAACCGTT
>JBIKRF010000124.1:0-5549 GCA_044349305.1 Flavobacteriales bacterium | reverse complement strand
GTTCGAATTGACCAACGTTTATTCAAATTGTTTCGAATTGCTATTCCCAGAGCTAATTTTTCTTTGGTTCCGAAATGCTTTGAAGGATTTATTTCTCCAATGTAATAAGCCGTTCCAGCAGAAATTGACAATTCCTTACTCTTTTCCTTGCTTAGCCTTTGGGCATATACAGAGAAGTTTCCAAAAAAAAGGAGTACAAAGAGAAGTAAACGGTTATTCATACCAAGACAATGCTTTTTTCAATTATTTATTGTAAATCCATTCGAATGTCTAATCCCCATCCCATCTTCTTGCGAATGGTTCTGAAGAAATTGCGTCCTTCCAAAAGTATCATTTGCAACTCGAAAGGTGCACGGCATAAGGTTATCTCAGCACCACTGTCTAAAACGTATTGCGTGCTATCCAAAGTAATTTGAATTTGTCCAGATCTACATTCTGCTTTCAGTTTAACTGTGGAAGCATCGCCAATAACAAGTGGACGTGCTGTTAAATTATGTGCTGAAATGGGAGTGATAATAAAGTTATTCGAATTCGGAGTTACGATTGGCCCTCCGCAAGAAAGTGAGTAAGCCGTTGAACCCGTAGGCGTTGCAACGATTAACCCATCGGCCCAGTAACTGCTAAGGAAAGCTTTATTCACCGACGCGTTTATTTTAATCATTTCATTCCGAATAGCATTGTTAATGGTAATCTCATTTAATGCGTATGGGAAATCGCCAAAATCGAATTGCTCTGATTTGATTTGAATGAATGAACGCGGATCAATCGTGTATTCAGAGTTAACGAATTGCTCTAGAGCTTCGTCTACTTCCGACACACTCACGTGCGATAAAAAACCGAGTCTGCCAGTATTGATTCCTAAAATTGGAATTCGCTTCGAGCCAACTAGTCTGGCGGCATCTAAGAAAGTGCCATCCCCACCAAAACTGAACAAAGCCGCAGCATTTTCAAATTCTGAATTTTCTTCGAAAGTAGTATGTGCAGGAATCTGAATATGGGAATCAAGAAAACGCTCGAAATTTTTGTAAACGCAAATGGAAATTCCGCGTCGCACCATTTTCTCGAGAAATTGCTGCACCGCAGGAGCCAAATCGGCTTCAAACTTTTTTCCAAAAACGTAAACTAACATAATTGCGTAAAAAACAAAGGTAGCGCTTTTCAGCAAACACTACATATTCAAGTAACGCATGAGTTCGTCGTAGCGATCCTTCAACTCATTGTCGTATTGAGAGGCTTGAAACTTACTTAATATGGTATAGTTGAATCGCTCGAGACTTTGTAATATCGGATTCAAATCGGGAAGATCGATTTTTATGTGCATCTCCAAATTCCCTTCCGAGGCCGGAACCACAGAAAGACTTAGGATTTTTGCATTGTTCTCTTCAATGATTCTCGCAATTTGTTGAATGCTATGGTCGCGCTCAACAACTTGAAGGACAATGATTCCGCCTTCGCGCATAACACCGAGCATTTCGGCAAGATGATCCAATAAATCTGCAGAAGTAATACTTCCAAGATAATTATTCCCTTCATCAACCACCGGAACAACGGAAATGTCATTTTCACTTATAACCTTCAACACATCTAAAACGTGTGCTTCTGGTAAGATTGAAACATTAAGCAAATCTAATTCTGCCTGAACTTCACCTTGGTATACCTCTGCATTGAGGAAGTCACTTTCGTTGGCCAAACCAACAAACAAACCGTTTTCAACGACAGGTAAATCTGTTACTCGAAGCTCATCCATTAAATTCAATACATGCAAAGCCGACTCGCCTCGATTAAGGAAGGGTAGGCTTTTCGATATTAAATTCAGTGCTTTATTCATGGATTCTTTGAACGACGGTCAAACGTACATTCATTTTTCGTTCCACAACGTGAATTTCAATTCGATTATTGCCGAGTTTTGCACAACCAATTTTGAATACATGACCGCACTAAGCGTAAACATCAATAAAATCGCCACCATTCGCAACGCCCGTGGCGGAAATACCCCCGATGTCATTGTGGCAGCTCAGAACATTGAGCGCTTCGGAGCGGAAGGAATTACGGTTCATCCGAGACCCGACGAGCGTCACATTCGTTACGCAGATGTTCCGGCATTGAAGAAAGTAGTAACGACTGAATTCAATGTTGAAGGATATCCTACACCTGACTTCATGGAATTGGTCATTCAATCGAAACCACACCAAGTTACCTTGGTTCCTGACGCTCCCGATGCTATTACGTCGAACGCAGGTTGGGACGTTGAAACGCATTTCGATTTTTTATCTGGAATAGTGAAAGAACTGAAAGCTCACGGCATTCGTGTAAGTATTTTCATGGAAGCCAATCCAGCACTCATGAAAAGAGCTGCGGACACTGGCACTGATAGGGTGGAATTGTATACCGAAAGTTATGCAGTTGGATATTCTGCTGATAAAGAAAAGGCTGTCGCTCCTTTTGTAGAAGCCGCGAAAGCCGCTCACGAAGCAGGATTGGGCGTAAATGCCGGACACGACTTAAGTCTAGAAAACTTAAAATACTTCGCGCAGCAAGTTCCCTTTTTGGATGAAGTTTCGATTGGACATGCGCTAATTTCAGACGCCTTGTATTTCGGATTGGAAAACACGGTGCAGATGTACAAAAACGAATTACGCTAATGCAACTGTATTTCAATAAATTCGGAGAGGGAAAGCCGATGCTCATTTTTCATGGGCTTTTCGGTACAGGTGACAACTGGACGACGCATGCTAAAAAATGGGCGGAACATGGATTCTGTGTTTACACCATTGACCAACGCAATCACGGAAGATCTCCTCATTCGGAAGAAATGAACTACGCACTCATGCGCGATGATGCCATTGATTTAATTGCCACTGAAAATCTGCGCGACATTACACTCTTGGGCCACAGTATGGGTGGTAAGACAGTGATGAACGTTGCACAAGAAATTGAATTTCTGATTGAAAAACTTATTGTGGTAGACATGGGCGTTAAGCGATATCCGCGTCACCACGATGCCGTATTCCAAGCACTGCGCTCTGTTCCAATTGATCAAATTCAGTTCAGAGCAGAAGCCGAGGAAATCTTCGCCAAAACCACTGTAGACAAAGCCACGCAACTCTTCTTGCTTAAAAACCTTTACTGGAAAGAACCTGGCAAATTAGATTGGCGCTTCAATTTAGATGCGCTTGAAAATCACATCGATGAAATTCTTGCTGAAGTACCCTTGAACAGCGTAGTTCAAGTACCTACCCTGTTCATCAAAGGTGAGCTTTCCAATTACATTTTGAATGAAGATCAACCGCAACTAGAGCAATACTTTCCGAAAGCTAAACTCACTGAAGTGAAGAATTCGGGACATTGGCCACATGCCGAGTCTCCGGACTTCTTTTTCCAAGAAGTACTCGATTTTAGTCTTAACGGATAGGGCCTAAATACTTTACCTTTGCAAAAATTACTTTTATGGGATTTTCTAAAAAAATATTAGTTCCAATCGACTTCACCAAGGTGAGCGATATTGCTATTGAACATGCACTTTTGATGGGCAAAACCATTCTTGCCAATATTCATCTGATTCACATTGTAGAAAACAAGAAGCAAGTTTCTGAAGCTCGCTTGAAAATAGATGCATTAAAAGATCGCGTTCGCGTTGAAAACGGTGTTGAGATTCATACCCACGTGCGCATCGGAAACATTTTCGAAGACATTGACAAGGCCGCTACAGAAATGGATGCTGCACTTATCATCATGGGCACACACGGAGCGCGCGGATTGCAATTCATGTCTGGAAGCCGTGCATTGAAAATTGTAACTGAAAGTTCAATTCCTTTCATCGTTGTTCAAGAAAGAACCATTCGTCAACATGGATACAACCGTATCGTTGTGCCTTTAGACCTGCACAAAGAGACCAAACAAAAATTAAGTGCTGTTCGTGATGTTGCGAAATACTTCAACTCGAAAGTGTATTTGATTTCTCCGAATGAAACTGATGAGTTTTTGAAAAATCAGTTGGATCGCAATATGAACTATGCCGTTGATTATTTGACATCATTGGACATTCCTGTTGAAGTTGAAATTACTGAAACAAAGTCTGAAGGTTCATTCGTGAAATCGTTATTGAAATATTCAGCAGCAGTTGAAGCTGATTTGATTTGCATTATGAATTTCTACGAAAGTTCATTGTTGAATGTATTCAACTCGAGCTATGAACAGCAAGTCATTACCAACGACGCACAAATTCCTGTGCTTTGTGTGAACCCGGTTGACACATACGTTGCCGATCGTTCAAGCCTTGCTTCGTAATAAATCAGATTCGAATTCCGATAACCAATAGGTCATCGGTTTGCTCCATAGAACCCTTCCAAGCGTCAAACGTTTCGTGAAGGGTTTTTTCTTGGGTATCTATTTCCAATAAAGAAATTGAAGTGAGAATTTCTTTGAATCGCTTGCGCATGAACTTTTTGTTATTGGACTCGCCAAATTGATCGGCATACCCATCGCTGCAAGCGTATACCATGTCGTTTCTTTCCAATTGAAATTTTTGAGTTGCAAATGTTTCACCACGTTCACCGAAAGTTCCAATGCTCCGTTTGGTTGGAGACAACTCAATGAGTTCATTATTTCGAACCACGTACAACGGTATATTCGCTCCGCAATATTCCAGCATCAATTCCTTCTCATCGATGGCGCACAATGCAATGTCCATCCCATCTCGAACACCCGCATTGTTATTGCGCAAGACTTCGGTACCCAACCGATTTACACTGTTCAATATTTGAGAAGGATCTAGGAATACTTTAGTCACGTGATTCAAAAAATTGTGACCTACCAAACTCATGAATGCACCCGGAACACCATGACCCGTGCAGTCTGCAGCAGCAAAAAGCTTCTTTCCACCTACATTTTTAAACCAATAAAAATCGCCACTTACAACTGCCTTCGGCACATAAAAAACAAAACTCTTGTTGAAGATTTGTCGAACCGCGCCTATGTTCGGAAGAATTGTATTTTGAAGACGCTGTGCGTAGTTGATGCTGTCTGTTAAATCGCGATACAACAAATTCAACTGCTCTTTCTGCACATCGGATTCTTCCTTTTGCTTGCGCAATTTCGTTGTGAAGTAAGCAATTGCAATTCCCGCGAACAATACAAACAACGAAACCACAACCAATACACCTGTTAGTCGCGAAAACTGAACATTCATCTCTTCAATTTCTGCGTTCATCCGTTCCGTCTGCTTCTTCCTTAATCTATTCAAAATGCTTTCAGCTTCTTCCACTACCAAAGGAATACCGCTTCCCTCAATGAAAAAAGATTCCGCTTCCATGAGTGCAATTGGATTGCTGTAGCTGTCGAAGGTTGGAAGAAGTTCTTGAACCGCCTTAAATTGAATAAGCATTTCTATCACCCTTCTCTCTAAAGAGTCGATGCTTGCGCATTCCTCCGAATTGAAATTACTCTTCACTTCTTTCAAGCGCATCCATGAATTCATGAGCGAACTGTCACTAATGGCCTTCATCTCCTTACGATGAAGATCTTCTTCCACACGTTGAACAAAAGCCCAC
>JBIKRF010000038.1:0-20649 GCA_044349305.1 Flavobacteriales bacterium | reverse complement strand
CCAGGTATTTCTGAAATATTAAATCAATCATGGTGCTAAAATAAAACACCCCGCAATTGCGGGGTGTTATGTTTTGAAATTTCCGAAAGATTATTCTCCTCCTTTCGATCCGATACCCGATGGTGAACCTACGCGGTCCATTGCACAACGGAATCCTAAAGAACGACTTGATTTTCTTTCATCCATAAATCTTCTTGTACTTGGAATGTTGTAATAAACGCGATCTTCCCAACTACCGCCCTTGTAAACGCGAGATCTGTTGTTGATTAAAGTTGTTTTACCGTAATCGTACATGCGGTCTGCACGGTTTTCAAAGTCTGGGTTCAAATATTTCGAACTACTTTGGAAATCTCCGTCGTTGTAATCAATGTTGTCTGCTTTACGATAGTTCGTTCTGTTGATGTTTTCTTCCAACGAAACGTTTCTCATTTTCTGACGACCAGAAGTACTTACGATGAAGTTTTCGATATTATCAACCATGGTGTATGCGATATCAGCTTCCGAGCTGCGAATCAACTCCATGATTTCATCCATGATTGCCATAGACTCTTCTTCACGACGTTGGTCACGCTTTTCGATTGCTTGATCAACCTTAACCAAACTTTGATCTAAAACCTGAATGTCCTTTTCTCCGTATTTACTGCGCGTAATCAAAGATGAATCTTTCAAACTTTCCAAATATCTTTTCACCTCATCTACATCGTAAACGTTGTAGGTAAGTTTATCTGCAACAGAACCATCGCTGTTCAATGTTTTTGTTTTATACACGTTACCGCGGTATGGACGGAATTCAGAGCGATCTTCGTCTGAAAGCGGACGATAAACGTCGGCTACCCATTCAGAAACGTTACCCGCCATGTTGTATAAACCGAAATCGTTTGGTGGATATTGATAAACTGGAGCAGTAATATCCGCGTTATCATTTAAATAACCTGCAACACCCATTGCATCTCCTGTTCCACGCATGAAGTTAGCACGCATTGTTCCGAAGTACTCTGTTCCGTTGTCTCCATTACGCACGTAGTGACCATTCCAAGGATAAGTTCTACGATCGGTAATCAATTCTTGGTAAGAATTTCCAATAAGTGCCATTGCAGCGTACTCCCATTCTGCTTCAGAAGGCAAGCGGTAACGTGGCAAAAGAATTCCGTCTTCCATTCTTACTTTACGGAAAGGATCTCCTTTTGGATTGTAGTTAGGAAGACCTTCTCCTAATTGCTCTCCTTCGTATTGTCCGTTGAAATAAGTTTCAGTTGTGAAATGCTCATCTGCACCTTGAGCGGCAAGGTTGTGGGCTAAGAAGCCTTCACGAACAAGAATCTGCTCGTTTACACGGTCTGTTCTCCAAGAGCAGTAGTCGTTTGCTTGCAACCAGCTAACGCCTACAACAGGATAGTCTTGGTAAGCTGGGTGACGCAAGTACAACTCTACGTATTTCTCCATGTCTTGGTCTTTCTGTCTCCAGCAGTTGGTATCTGGAAGCGCGCGGCCAATTAATTCTGGGTATGAATCTGCATACACCATCTCTAACCAGTGCAAGTAGTCTAACCAGTGCTGATTAGTCACCTCTGTTTCATCCAAATAGAATGAACTCACGGTTACAGGAGTTTGCAAATGATCCCAAGTGTAGTTTACGTCATCTTCAACGCGACCCATTGAAAAGCGACCGCCTTCAACGAATACTAAACCTGGACCGGTCTCTTGACCTGCATATTCCACTCGATCGAATCCTCCATTATCGGGATTGTTGTATTCCCAACCCGTAGCAGAAGAGCGATTCTCTTCGCAAGAGTTAAGCACAACCATACCTGAAACGGCGAGTGTTGTTAAGGTTAATTTAAAGTTTTTCATGATTTCCTATTTTATGAAATAACTGTTGGGTTTCTTGTGTAACTAAAAAGAAGGACACGCTATTGTGCGGAACTTCGGTTTTCTTGGACGGCAATCGAAATTAATTGCCAAAGACACCTCGTGTGAACCTCCTGTAGCAGGTGTTAAGGCACTTACAGTAATGTCATAACTGTATCCCACACGAATGTTGTCATTTTGCAATCCTAGAGTAGCAATGAAGCTATCGCTGTATCGCTGTCCAAATAACAATCCTCTGAACCAAACCCCAGCAACGATAGGCCCTTTCGTAACGTACATCCCAAGGTTTAATTGTTGGAATTCACCTTGACGACGATACAGGATATTAGGAGAAAGTGTGCTTGAATCTTTATACTTCTGCTTGATTGGAATAACCGCTCCAGCATGTACAGTATATTTCATTGGCAGACGAGAAGTCCCCACAATCAAACTTTCGTTTGGCTCATTCAAGTGATGTACAGCAAAACCACCATAAAATGTTTGGCTAAATCCTAATACACCAGCAGAAAAGTCAATGTTTTTAACGCTTCCACCTCTTGGGATATCATTTGTCTCATAAATAAATCCTTTTCTGGGATCAATCATATCGCCAAAGGTTAGCTTGCTCCAATCCAATGATTTTTGAAAATAAGAAGCTTGGAAACCTGCTTTGATGCTGAATTTTCGATTTATGGCTTGTTGATAAGAGTAAATACCACTTACTACTGTAGTGTTCAGTGTATTTTGCGCCGCTCGGTCGTTCATTACCATGATGCCCAATCCGCCGGAAACAGTCTCAACATGCTGGTCGTAACTTGCGCACGTTGTAACGTAAGCGCCGGTTAACGAAGGCCATTGATTTCTGTAATTCATTACAAAGCGTGGACATTTAGAAGTCCCGGCAAATGCGGGATTCAAGTAGAGTGGGTTTGAGTAAAACTGTGTGAACTCGGGATCTTGGGCCATAACGTTAGTTAAACCCATTACACAGATCATGAACCCTAAGAATTTTAATTTCATCGCAATCTTCATTCGAAAGTTTGTAAAAAATATTCGATTTGAATAGCAATTATACAACATTTTTGCTTTCAAATTACATGAGGCCCAAACAATAAATCGGAATATCTTTGGTTATTGTCTGGCCTCAAAGCAAAACCTTAGAAGATTAAATGCGAACGATAAAGCTTTTACTTATTTGTTTATCAGCCCTTTGCGCTGCTAAAAGCACGGCTCAAGTAATACTTGTACCCAAACAAAAAATTGAATGGCTTGACATTCAACAAAACAGGACCAATTTGTCGGTTGTTGGAGATCTGTGCTCGTCTTTGATAATTTCAAACAACTCGCCCCTACCTTTTTTCGCGTTTCGAGCGAACTCGTTGAAAAACGAAAAATTCATTCAGCCGATTCTAACACAAGTTACTACTTCTGGAATTAGTTTGTCTTATTTCGACAATGATCAACTGCCTTTAATAGGTGAAGATTTTCGAGTTGAGATTGAGTCTGTTCAATCGGATGATAAGCATCAGCAAGTGGTTAGTGTTTTTCCATTCCGAAAAAGAAATGGACAAATAGAGCGTCTTCTTACTTTCGAAGTTCTTGGATCTACTTCTTTCAGCGAAACAAAAAAAAATAATAAAAGCTTCGCGGCCCATAGTGTTCTCTCGGATGGCGACATCTATAAAATTGCCATTGCCAAAGACGGAGTTTATAAAATTGACCGCAGTTTTCTTGAGTTGTTAGGCATTAGCGTTTCAGGATTAAATCCTAACTCGATCAATATTTATGGTAACGGAGGGTCACTTCTTCCTGAAAAAAATGCAATAGAAAAGGCAGATGATTTAGTAAAAAATGCGATTTACATTCAAGGTGAATCAGATGGTGTTTTCAACCCAAATGATTACATACTTTTTTATGGCAAAGGACCCGATACTTGGACACTTGCTCAAGATGACGGTATTGGCAGAAAACGATGGTTTCATACAAAACACTACTACAGCGATTCTGCCTATTATTTCATAAAAATAAACGATACAGATCCATTGCGAATTTCAACTGAAAATAACACTGCAGTTGCTAACCGCGTTTCAGATTCATTTCAAGATTTCATCTTCGTTGAAAGTGACCAATATAGCCCTGCGAAATCGGGCAGAGAATTTTACGGAGATTTATATGACGCCGTCTTATCAGGAAACTATACATTTAGTTTTCCTAATGTTAAAACAACTGTGCCAGCGAGTATGGATTTCAGTGCTATAGCTCGAACGATTGGAGGAAGTTCAATTTTCACCGCTACCGTTCAAGGCAATGTAAATACTGTTTCAATCGGGAATGTTACAGACTCACCTACTTCACAAGTAGCGCGAGTTGGAAGAATCAACACTTCCTTTCAACCTTCAAATGGAAATTTCAACGTTTCGGTTAATTTCAACAAAGGCAATGCAGACGCTAAAGGTTGGTTGGATTATATCTGCATGAATGCCACTCAGCAATTAAAAATGCAAGGCACGCAAATGCGTTTTCGAGATACAACTTCAGTTGGCATAGGCAACGTTACTGAATTTCAAATTATTGAACAATCCTATTCTGTGAATGAGGTTTGGGACATTACCAATTTCACCACTCCCAAGCGAATGACATTATCGAGCAGTGGCCCACTTACGACATGGGTCACCTCAACTAATGAGCTCAAAGAATTTGTTGCATTTGCATCGAGTTTTTATTCGCCAACACCCATTGGCAAAGTGGAAAATCAAGATATTCACGCTTGGACAAGCACCGAATTAATCATTATAAGTTCACCGGTATTAATGGCCGTCGCAGAAGAAATTGCTGCTATTCACAAATCTCAAGGTCAAACCGTAGCCATAGCCACTCCTATTCAAATTTTTAACGAATTCTCAAGCGGTAATCCGGATGTAATGGCCTTTCGTCAGTTAGTTAAAATGCAATATGATCGAGCTAACGGAGGAAAGCGAGCACCGAAAAATTTACTCATTTTAGGGGATGGAGATTATTCGAGAAACAAAGGATTGTTAAACCACACAGGAACAAACGTCCTCATCTTCGAGTCTAACAATTCCTTGTCCCCGACAAGCAGTTATGTTAGCGATGATTATTATGTGATGGTCTCTCCATTAGAGGATGGCAATTCAACGGGCTTGCTTGACTGTGGAATTGGGCGAATTCCGGCAGGATCGCTTGATGAAGCCTATGGTTATTTGAGTAAAATAAATGCCTATTTAGGGGCCAATACCTCGAGCAATGGTGGAGCTTATTGTCTTGGTGATATGCAAGATTCTCCATTCGGGAATTGGAGAAATGTGGTCACTTTCGTGTCCGATGATCAGGACGGCAGCGGGGGTGCATTTGAACAAGTTCACTTGAATTCAGCCGATGCGCTTTCCGAAATTGTAAAAACGAATCACCCTGAGTATGATATTTCCAAAATATACATGGATGCCTTCACACAAATATCTACACCAGGAGGCGAACGATACATTGACGGTGAGAAAGCAATTCAGCAGCGTGTTCAAAGTGGTTCATTGCTCGTTACCTACATTGGTCACGGGGGAGAAAAAGGTTGGGCCCACGAACGAATTCTTGACTTACCCACTATTGAAGGATTCACAAATAAATATCGCCTTCCTGTCTTCTTAACTGCTACTTGCGAATTAGCGCGATACGATGATCCTGAGTTTAAATCGGCAGGAGAACGGTTAGTTATGAACGCCAACGGAGGTGCAATTGCTATGCTTACGACTACTCGAATTGTTTTTAGCGGTGAAAACTACGAGATGGACTTGGCGTTTTTTGAACATGCGCTCCATAGTGGCCCTGGGTCTCTTAAAACACTAGGAGAATTGAACATGCTCACTAAAAACGGAGTTTCAATTGGAAACGACAGTAAACCAAACTTCAGCTTGTTGGGTGATCCTGCCTTAACAATGGTTTATCCCATGTTGAACGTTGAAACCACACACATTAATAATATTGAACTGGGAGCGTTCAACGACACGCTTAAGGCACTTGACGAAGTCGAATTTAAGGGAAGGGTAACCAACAGCAGCGGAACTTTTTTAAATAACTTCAATGGTTTTATTTATCCAACAGTCTTCGATAAAGAGTCAAAAGTTATTTCACAAAACAACGACCAAAACGGAGAGGAAGGCCAATTCCAAGAATTCAATTCATTCAACAAAATTATATACAGAGGAAAAGCAAGTGTCACGAATGGCGAATTTACTTTTAAGTTTATTGTTCCATTTGATATTAACTATTCCGTAGACAGCGCTCGTGTAAGTTATTATTCAGTTTCAGGAAACAATGACGGTCATGGTTATTGCAGCTCATTCCGAATTGGAAGTTTGAATGCGAATGCACAATTAAATACTGTTGGTCCAGAGATTTCTTTGTTTCTAAACGACACCACATTTGTGAGTGGCGGGTCGACAAATACAACCCCCATTATTGTAGCCAAATTAAAAGATGAGAATGGTATTAACACAGTTGGGAATGGTGTTGGCCACAATCTTACAGCTATTATAGATGGTAATTCCGCAAAACCAATTGTATTGAATGATTTCTACGAATCTGACCTTGACACATACGCGAGTGGGGAAGTGCGTTATCCGCTTAGCTCACTGGCAATAGGAGACCACACTCTGACTGTTAAAGCATGGGATGTGTTCAACAACAGTAACGAATCGACAATTCAATTTAGAGTTGAGGAAGATTCAAAAGTTGCATTGAACCATTTGCTAAATTATCCTAATCCATTTACCACCCACACGAATTTTATTTACGAGCATAATCAAGCTTGCCAGCAACTTGATGCACGCGTACAAATTTTTACCGTGAGCGGAAAATTAGTCAAAACAATAGATAATTCATTTTTCGCAACAGGGTTTCGTGGACAAGACATTCCATGGGATGGAAAAGATGATTTCGGCAATGCTATCGGACGAGGAACCTATATTTACAAGTTAGAGCTTCGCAATGAAAAAGGGGAACGCGCAGAGTCCTTTCAAAAATTGGTAATTTTAAAATAATGTGTTGAAGGGTATATGTATGTTAAATTTGCACCAAGCATGAAAAGTATTTTCAAAATAAACCTTATAGTTGTTGCATTGGTTTGTACAACATCTGTTGCGTTCGCTCAACTTTCGAATCCAAATGAGTTGAACGGGCGTCAAGCTACTATAAACACGATTACTACGGCAGTTCCGTTTTTAACCATTGCTCCCGACTCTCGTTGCGGGGCCTTAGGAGATGCCGGTGTAGCGCTCGATCCAGATGCAAGCAGCATACATTGGAACCCCTCTAAGATGGCTTTTTCAGAAAATGATTTAGATGTTTCGGTATCTTACTCACCCTGGTTGCGCGCACTTGTAAATGACATGAGTTTGACTTATTTGAGCGCGATAAAAAAAGTAAGTAAAACGCAAGCCATAGGCGGATCTCTTCGCTATTTCACATTGGGGAACATTACTTTCACCGATGAGATGGGCACCAACATTATGGATTTCAGACCTGCGGAATATGCGGTGGACCTTGCTTTTTCTCAAAAATTATCCAAGAGATTTTCGGGTGGTATTGCCCTTCGATATATAAATTCAAATCTTACTGGAAGAACAAATCTTCAAGGTGCTGAAAGTCGTCCCGGAAGGTCGGTTGCAGTTGATATTTCTACTTTTTATTCTAACGACAAGATTAAAATCGCGGGACATAAATCAAAAATAAATTGGGGATTAAACGTTTCGAATATTGGTGCAAAAATGAGCTACACGAATTCAGACAATCGTGATTTCATTCCAACCAACATGAGATTAGGGACTGCTATTTCTACAAATCTCGATGACTACAACAAGCTCACTTTTCTATTCGATTTGAACAAACTTTTAGTTCCTTCACCACCTATCTACAACAACGGCGGTGATACGATCATCTCTGGCTTCGACCCTGTCGTTGGAACTGCTACTGGAATGATTCAATCGTTTCATGATGCACCCGGAATGTACGATCCGGAGACCATGTCTATTGTCCCTGGAAGTAAGTTTCGCGAGGAACTTCGTGAATACAATATTGCAACGGGTATGGAGTATGACTTCGCGAAACAATTCGCTGTTCGCTTAGGTTACTTCCACGAACATTACACGAAAGGAAATCGTCAATTCATTACGTTTGGTGCGGGCTTGCACTACCAAGTGTTAACCATTGACATGAGTTATTTGGTGAGCACGACTCAGCAAAATCCACTTGCGAACACCTTGCGTTTCAGCTTGCGTTTCAGTGTTGGAGCGAATGCAAAAGTTTCTGAACCTGTCGAATAATGAAGATTCGCGTAGGGTTTGGATACGACGTTCATCAATTAACTGAGAATCGTGAATTGTGGTTAGGGGGCGTTCAAATTCCTCACGACAAAGGAGCGTTGGGCCACAGTGATGCCGATGTACTCTTACACGCTATTTGTGATGCATTATTGGGTGCGGCTGGAAAACGTGATATCGGATTTTATTTTCCAGATACTTCATCTGAATTCAAAAACATTGATTCAAAAATTCTGCTTCAACGTACCATTCAAGTATTGAAAGCCGACGGGTGGAAAGTTGGAAACATCGATTCTACGCTATGTATGGAACGTCCGAAAATTATGTCATTCGTTCCTGAAATGAAGAAAGTCATTTCTTCCATTTGTGAAATTGAAGAAGAAGATGTGAGCATTAAGGCTACCACGTCTGAGAAGATGGGGTTTGTTGGAAGAGAAGAAGGCGTGAACGCTTATGCAGTTACGTTGATTCAAAAGGACTAAGCCCAGACTTTTGTTCCTTCCGAACAATTCTTGCAGATATCTATTTCCTTCCTTCCTTTTAAGAGTTGTTTGCGGAACATTGCATACGCTTTACCCTTCCAAATAGATTTAAAATCTTCCTTCGAAAGATTGCCCATTTCATGTGTAGCATCTTTGTCGAAACAACAAGGAACTACCTTTCCATCCCACGTAACCACTGCCCCACTCCACATGCGCCAACAGTGATTGTCTAAGGAAGATTTCACAATGAACTTTCCATTCGAAAGACGTTTGTAGCGGCTGTATTTTTCTATGGTTGGAATGAGGGGATTGCCGCCCTCATAATCGTAAACCTGCGCAGTTTTAAATCGAATTTCGTCGACCTTGTATTCATTCGCCAATTGCTTCGCATCTTCAATTTGATGCTCGTTCGGACGAACCACCAAGAATTGAAAGATGATATGCGGTGTTCTTGACTTTAGATTTCTTCTTGCTTCAACCAAATGCTTGGTGCCATCTAAAACCTTCTGCAAACTGCCGTGCACGCGATATTGCTCGTAAACCTCTTGTGTTGTTCCATCGATGGAAATAAGTATTCGGTCTAAGCCAGACTGAACAATTTCCAGTGCTTTTTTTTCTGTGATGAAGTGTGCGTTAGTGGAAGTGGAAGTATAAATACCGGCTTGCGAAGCCTTCGAAATGAATTGCAAAATATCGTTGTGAATGAAGGGCTCACCTTGAAAATAAAAATTCAGATAGCTGAGTGTCGGAGACAATTGACCGAGCCACCGCTGAAAATTTTCTGCTTTCAAATTACCTGTGTCTCGCGAGAATTGTTTCAATCCGGAAGGACATTCAGGACAACCGAGGTTACACGCGGTAGTTGGTTCAATGCTCAATGAAATGGGCATTCCCCAAGGCTTTGCCGATTTGAAGAAACGCGAAAAATAAAAACCTATATAAACAAGCAAAGCGTTTGTTAAACGCTTTGCTGTTATGGTTTTTTGAATGAACCGAAGGAATTCCTTCATTTCATATTAGAATTTACCTTGACTCTTTTTTACTTTCGATAGTGAATCGAATTTTTCCTGTCCGAGTACTTTGATTAATGAATCTCGAACTTTCATTTGTGCTTCATATGCTTCTTTCTTTCCACGCTCTTCTTTCATAAGATCTAGAAGTCCAACGTTATCCAAAGCTGCTTCGTGCGCTGCGCGCATACTCTTAGCTGCCTCTGACCCAGGGACATAAGCTTCCATGTCTTTGACCAATTCTTCGTTAACGAAAGCACTCATTTGCATTTTACGCTCAATGGTTTTTTTCTCGGCTGGAGTTAACGATTCGTAGTAATCTAGCATTTGATTGTTCAGTTCGAATACACGCTCTGCCAATTTAGTTCCTGCTTGAAGATCGCCTGCTTTGAATAACAGCTCTGCTGTTTGCCACATGATTTGTGGTTGATCGTAAGGCGCATTCTTTTCAGGAAGTGCAGTTAATGCTTTGTTCAACACTGCAGCTGCTCTGTCCATTTTATTTTCAATGATGAACTGTTCTGCAAGGTTGTTCATTTGCATGCGCAAGTTCGTTACCATACGACGGTTGTTCTCATCGAGGTAAATGTCCTTCGTATCGATATTTCCCCATTGGAATTTATTCATTACGTTGTCGTACATCAACTCGGAAGCTACACCACCAGACATGTTATCGCGATCGAAATCGGTGTGGTAAATCGGCGTTAATCTGTATGCTAATCCTTCCAACTGGAAGTATGGCTCAAGACCCATGTAGGCTTCAGAACCGGTAGTTACCGCGAAGTAGATTGGACGCTCCCAATTGTTGTGAACGATTAAGTCCATAACCATCAATTGCGCTTTGGTGATGAACTGACGCGGATTTTCTCCATTGTCATCCATTAATGCAAAGCTCATGGTGCTTACCAATGAGTCATTGGCTCCAACATACTGACTAAACTTCGCTTGGTTCTCTTTCGATACAGCATAAGAGAATTGGTAGTTCGGCATTACGCTGAACTTTTTGTAACCGAAGTCTTGAATTTTCGAATCGTCTAAGCAATAAGAAAGAGCCTCTTCGAGTGGTGTAAACGCGGTGTCTGAATTCAATACGATTAAATCGCGAGTACCTTGACGGTATTTGAATTCTGGGATTGAGAAAGGCACAGGTGCGCTTTCGTATTGACGACGTTTCATTTGATCGATGTACCAGTCGGTATTCAATAATGACAGGTTCACTACGCGAACGTCGGTACGAACGCCTTCTACTTCTTGCGCATACCACAATGGGAAGGTGTCGTTATCACCGTTGGTGAAGATGATGGCGTTTGGTTGAAGTGAATTCAAATAGTTTCTCGCCATGTCTATTCCTGTTCTGCGGTCTGAACGATCGTGATCGTCCCAACCTTGCGCCGCCATTAAAACCGGAGCAACAAGAGAAACCAAGAATGCAATACCTGCCAATGCCGTTGAAGGAACATTCTTCAACATTAGCTTCAACCAGAAGTAAATGGCTGTTACGCCCAATCCAATCCAGATGGCGAATGCGTAGAACGAACCTGCGTATGCATAGTCGCGTTCACGCGGCTGAAGCGGAGTTTGGTTCAAGTAAACCACAATTGCGAATCCGGTTAATACGAAAAGTAAACCAACAATTATAAAGTCGTTTCGGTGACGAAGCATTTGATATACTAAACCGAGTAATCCGATTAAAAGCGGAATCATGTAATACGAGTTGTTCGCTTTGTTGTTCTTCGACAATTCCGGAACAGCTGCCTGATTACCCAAGCGTGCTTCATCGTAGAAACCGATACCCGTCTTCCAGTTACCGTCAACGAAATCTCCGTGTCCTTGCGTATCGTTTTGTTTTCCTGCAAAATTCCACATGAAGTATCTCCAGTACATCCAGTTCACTTGGTAGCTGAAGAAGTAACCCATGTTCTCGCCGAAGGTTGGCGTGCGCTTTAAGTCTTTCAGTTCAGCCCAAATTTTGTATTGTTGAATGTGACTTCCTTGACTGCTGTACATACGAGGGAACACATGTGTTTGGGCATAGTTTGGTTCAGTGGCTTTCTTTTCACCTGTTTCCAAATACTCTTCCTTCACCATTAATTTCTGATCGGTGTTGTTGGAAACGTATTGCTCGGCTTCGAATCTATTTTTGAATGAAATCACCAACTTGTTTTTGCTGTTGTCTTCACGCACGCTGTATGATTTCACATACACTTCATTTCCATCTAAATACGGCTTGTTACGCACTTGCGGCGTGTTGAAGTATTGTCCGCGAAGAAGAGGACGATCACCGTATTGCTCACGATTCATGTATGAAACCAAAGCGAAGAAGTTGTTCGGTTTGTTCTCGTTCATCGGCGTGTCGGCCTGTGAACGAATAACGATTGTAGCAAATGTTGTATAACCGATCAACGCAACAGCAACGCTCCAAGTAAGTGTATTCACAGCTACCCAACCGCGTTTCTTCGAATAGATAATTAATGCAACTAGACCGCCAATTAGAATTAATGCATAGAAGAATACCCCGGTGTTGAAAGGCAAACCGAGCGTATTCGTGAAGAAACGCTCAAACCACGCTGCAATTTGAATTGACCAAATAAGGATAACGGTTTGCATGAGGAATAACAATCCTAGTGCAACACCCGAAGTAATGGCAACACCTTTCCAAGAGAATGTGTTCTTCTTGAAATAATACACAAAGCAAATCGCAGGAATAGCCAACAAGTTCAATAAGTGAACTCCGATTGACAATCCCATGAGGTAAGCAATTAAGATGATCCAACGCAAATTGCTTGGTTCATCGGCTTCACTTTCCCATTTCAGAATAGCCCAGAAAACGACCGCAGTGAATAAGGATGACATAGCGTAAACCTCTCCTTCAACAGCACTGAACCAAAACGTATCGCTGAAAGTGTAAGCAAATGCACCGATTAATCCGGCTGCGAAAATGATTAGGTTTTTGTTGTCGTTTTTGTCTCCGTCTTTGTCAACCATTTTCTTCGCGAGATGCGTGATGGTCCAGAATAGGAACATGATGGTTGCTCCGGAAGAAACTGCCGAAAGCGTGTTAATGGCGTAAGGAACATTCTCTACTCCAACGAATGCTGAAAATAAGCGTGCAATAAGCATGAACAAAGGCGCCCCAGGAGGGTGACCTACTTCGAGTTTATACGCCGAGGCAATGAATTCTCCACAATCCCAGAATGGCATTGTTGGTTCGAGGGTCATCATGTATACAGCGGTTGCAGCCATAAACATGAACCAACCTAAAATAATGTTTGCACGTTGAAACGAAATCATATTCTTAATTTGAAGTGAGGCGAAGATACATTTTTTTTACACGCGTTCTTGACACAATTCCACTAAAACTGAATTGCTACTTTTCGGATGAAGAAAGGCGATGAGTTTGTTGTCTGCCCCTTCTTTCGGAGCTTCATGGATCATGGTGAAACCCTCAGATTTCAACCGTTCTATTTCTGCATAAATATCTTGAACTTCAAAAGCAATGTGATGCATTCCTTCTTTGTTCTTTTCGAGAAATTTTGCAATGGCACTATCAGGAGAAGTGGCCTGAAGTAATTCTATTTTAGACTCACCAACTTGGAAGAACGAAGTAATGACATTCTCTGATTCTACACGTTCCTCTTTGTAAGGACTGACGCCTAGCAGCGCAGAGAAAATTTCGTTCGAAGCAGCAATGTCTTTCACTGCAATGCCAATGTGTTCAATTTTCATAAGCGGAATTAATTATACAAATGAAGATATCCTGTCACCGAATTGAAATCAGCGTTGTACTCGAGCAAATTGTATTGCGCTGGACCGTTGATTAAACTTCCGTCTGAAAGGAGCCACTTACTGCCGGAGCAAGTGTCTGAGATTGTAACGTTGTCTGAATTTACTTTGACGTAACAAGGATTGTCGGGGTTGTGTGTGCTTCTTGCATCGAAGACAGAGAACAAATTGATGTCATTTCGATAGATAATCAAATCGACAGTATTTCCATCGTAGTAGACCCAACCCGTTGGAATTGTTAAATCGAAAAAAGCAGGTTCAAAAATATTCACATTTATTGAGAACGAAACCGAGTTCAGCATTTGACTTCGGTCTGTGCACGACGGCATAGGAATGAAGAGAACGCTTAAAAACAAACAACCCGTTAAGAGCTTTTTCAATTTATCCATTCAAAATATTTTTTTTCGATTCGGTTGGAATAAATTCCTTCATGTAGAACGGTTCAATTTGAGCCATTTGCTCTTCAAATTTAGAATAATTGTTCGTTAGTAATCCCACAAAGTGTTTCGCGCTTGGAGAGATCGCTTTCACTTTATCTTCATTCCTCAAAAAACCGTTCATTTTAAACGCTGCATCGCCAACAAAAATTGCCTTTTCTGTACCGAAATTGGTTCGCCATTCTTCATTCAGCGTGGCGAATGACCAATTTCCTTTTGAGTACACATAAGCGTCGGATCTTCTCGCATCGATTAAAGCAACAGGCGTGAAACCCGTTTCACTTCCAACTGAATTAACTAAAAGTTCTCCTGTTGTAATGGGTACCATTCCAATGTTCAATGCATAGGCCAAGCCTTTCGCTGCGGTTACTCCAATACGCAGACCGGTGTATGACCCTGGGCCAATTCCTACCGCTATTCCTGCTAATTCTGAAGGTTTCAGATTGTTTCGATCGAGAATATCTTTCATCATTTGGTGGAGTGCTTCCGCATGAACGAATTCATTTTCTTCGCGCTCAAAAACATCGACAAGTACATTGTCTTTTATGAGGGCAACACTGCAATTCCGCGTAGCGGTTTCCAAACACAAATACATTATTTCTTCTCCTCTAACTTAACCTTATCTCCGTTTGAAAGTTCTTTCGATAGGAGTTCATAAGGACCTGTCACAATTTCTTCTCCTTCGTTCAATCCGTTTGTAATTTGAATGAACGTTCCATCTTGAATTCCGGTTTGAACTTGTTTCATCTCAACCGTATTATCGACCTTCTTCACGAAGACAACAGTTAAGGAAATATTATTTTGAAGTGAATCTGCGCGTGTTGTCACAGCGGCTGTTGGAACTGAAAGGGCCTGACTGGCTTCGTCTGTGTGAATTTTCACTGTTGCGCTCATACCCGGTTTGAACGGTGAATTGTTCTCTGAATTTCCACTAACCCCAGCATACGATTCTTTCACAATTTTCACCTTTACCGAAAAGTTGGTTACTTGCTCTGTGCTTGCTGCAAGACCTTGTCCTGAATTCAAAGCTGAAGAACCGACTTCTGTAACAACGCCTTTGAAGATTTGATCGCTGAATGCATCTATTTCAACGTCAGCAGTATCTCCCACTTGCACATGAACTATGTCTGTTTCGTTCACTTCTAAATCAATTTCCATTTCATTCAAAACAGAAACCTTCATGATCACATCGCCGCTCATCATGTTGTTTCCAAGCACCGTTTCTCCGAGCTCTTTAGCAAGAGCGGTTACCGTACCTGAAATAGGTGCAACGATGGTCGTTCTTCTAAGGTTTTCTTGCGCCTCGCTCTTTCCTGCATCTGCACTAGCAATAGCAAAGTTTGCGCTATGTACGCTTTCTTCTGCAGCTTCTACTTCAGCCACTGCTGTTTCTAACGAACTACTTGCGTTATCATATTCGGCTTGCGAGATTGCTTTTTGATCTATTAATTTCGAGAGTCTAGCAAGGGTTGTTTCTTGCAAACGCTTTTGGGCTTTCGCTTGCGTTAGTCTGGCTTTCGCGCTTGACAAATTACTCTTCGCAGTATTTAAGGCGGCTTCTGCGCGGCTGAGTGCAGACACATAAAGATCAGGATTAATGCGCACAAGTAATTGTCCTTTCTGCACGAAGTCTCCTTCTTTTACTGGTAATTCAACAATTTGTCCGGAAACTTCCGATTGAATTTTCACCTCCACTGACGGTTGCACTTTTCCGCTTGCCGCAACCACTTCACTCAAATCTCTTTTTTCAGACTTTCCAAGTGTAACAACTTTCGCATCGCCAGAACCGAATAGCATAGGCAATACAATGGCCGCAATAATCAATACGATTATCGAAATCCAGATCCATCTTTTTTTGTTTTTCATGGTTGTGTCATTAGTGGGACTCCCATGTAGAAGTCGATTATTTTCCTTTTAAAAATCCAATCGTATTTACTTCGAACAAAGTTCGATTCCGCTTGCTGCAGGCGATTGCGTGCGTCGAGGTATTCAGACATTCCAACAACACCCTGATTGAATCGAAGTTCGTTCCAGTCGAATGCGAGGTGACTTGCTTCCACTGCCTTTTGGGTGGCTTCATAATTGGCCTTTGCGCGAGTCACGTCGAGATACGCTTTGCGCACTTCTTGTTCCAATTGAACTTTGGTTTGTTGAACGGTGAGTTCATTATCCGCACGCGACAATTCTGCCCGTTTAATATTCACATCGTTTGAAAAACCATTGAATAAAGGAAGGGTTAAACTAAAGAAGAGCGATTGATTTACGTTGTCTCTCAATTGATTTCCAAATGCCTTGGTCTTGTAATCGTCGGCAGAATATATGGCTTGTGGAAATGAGAAGACGTATTGGTTCGAGCCGAACACTTGACCAATAGGGTACGATAGCGAGTCTGGCGTTCCAGTTAACACTTTTGACGCACCTGAATAACCAGATCCGTAGGAGTAGCTCATGCTCAATCGCGGAGACATTCCGCCTCTGGCGATATTGAGACTCAGGTTACTTGAAGCCAAAGAAAGTTCGGCCGATTTTATTTGAGGGAAGGTGGACAAAGCATTCTGAATACATTGAGGTAAATCTGGAATTTGTTCCGCGATGTTAAAGGCAGAAGGGTCTGCTTGAATGGAAAAATTTCTTTGCTCTAGTTCTGACAATTGCATCAGTTGGGCAATGTCTAAAATTGCAGACTGCACATTGTTTCCTGCAGAAATATAATTGGCTTCATCTGAAAGCAATTGCGCTTCAATGTCGCGAAGACTTCCTTCGGCAGCATTACCGGCATTCACTAGGTCGTTAATGCGCTTTACTTGTTCCTTGGTGCGATTCAATGTGAGTTCTGAGGAAGACTGGAGCTCTTTGGTTAACAATACATTCAAATAAGCAACTGAAACTTGAAGAGCCAATTGATTGCGCTGGTAGTCGAAAGTGAGCATTTGCGCGCGCGCGTCGACTTGTGCCTTCTTGTATTGATTCACATTTTGCAAACCTGAAAAGAGGTTCACACTTGTGGAAAGACCCAGGCTATTGCTTTGAATGCGTTGTGTTGCGAATTGATTGGTGAAAGGGTCAATGCGCTGCCCCCAATTGTACCCGTGAGAAAATTGTCCGTTTAAATTCGGTAAAAAATTACCTAAGGCTTGTTCCTGGTTGAGTTTGGTTTGCTCGAGTCCAAGACTGTTTCGTTTCAAACCAATGTTACGTTCAATAGCTGTGCCCACGCACTGTTGCAAAGTCCATTGACCCTTGGAAATGTGACTTCCTAAAATAACTAAGAATAAAAGGAAACAACGCTTCATAAATCTTTAAAATTTCCGAATATCACTAGACTTTCGGTATTCAAAGGTAACTGAAGTTCCTTTAATTCGCTTTGAAGAAATTCGCAATACGCTTCCTAAAAAAGACAATGGCAAGAACAGCCAAAAGCGTATATGGAATGAGCATGAGGTAAAGGATTCCGGTATTCAACCCTTCAGCCAAACTTCCAGAAGTATTCTGGTTTGCTGTTTCGGCTGTAGCCTTACACATGGCGCATTGCGCATAGGTTGCGAGATTTAGCGCGAAGAAAAACAATACAACGATTAGCTTTTTCATGTTCAATGGTAATAAGGTGAAATCATGAAGTAAACAATCACACCGGTAACAGCAACATAGAACCAAATCGGCCAGGTGTATTTAGCCAATTTCTTGTGTGCAGGAAACTCGGCAATTAGAGCGCGGTAAGCGGTAAATAGAATGAAAGGAAGAATAATCGCCGCCAGTACAATGTGTGTTGAAAGTATTATCAAGTAGAATGTTCTTAATGAATGGTCCTTGGGAAACTCAGTTTCTCCGGCGAACATGTGGTGTCCGATGTAGGTAACCAAAAACAGAACACTTAAATAAATAGCACCTTTCATTAACTTCTTGTGGGCTTCGAAATTTTTCTTCTTCACCGCAACAAGTGCTGCTACCAAAAGGACCGAAACTGTTCCATTGATGAACGCGTTGGCCTTCGCCAATAAATGCACATCGAACCCTAGGTCAACATTGGTAAATTTCAAGTAGCGCAAAGACACGACTACTAAGAATACAACTGCCGACACGAGATAGATCAACGTTTTAGCTAGTTTGTCGTTCTTTTTCAATTCTGCTTTCATGGTCTTATTTCTTAAGTAACAAATGTAAATCTGTAAACAGCTGATCCACTGCTTTTGTTGAAGTGCCGTCGTAATATCCTCTAATTTTCCCTTCTTGATCAATCAAAGCAATTTGATCGGTATGAAAGAAACCACCTTGAGCGGTGTCAGAGGGAAATGCTGTAAGCTTGTATCCTTCCTTGGCCTGCCAATAAATATCTTCTTCATTTCCGGTTACGAAATTCCAATTGGAAAAATCGGCACCCATGCGATCGGCGTATGCTTTCAAAGCTTCCGGCGTGTCGTTCTTTGGATCTACTGTATGAGAAAGGAAAACAACGTGGTCGTTGATGTTTTCTGATTTCACCGAATGCTGCAAGCGGGCCATTTGAGACGAAAGCATGGGACAGATGCTGGTGCAGTTCGTGAAGAAAAAATCGACTACGGCTATTTTTCCAGCTATGAAATCATTGGTGATGATTTTGCCATCTTGATTGGTAAACGCAAACAGTGGTATTGGATCATAGACTGTATCTGAGATGCCCTCTCCCTTGTCGTTGTATTTGATTTCAATTCCGAAATCACCGAAATAAGGAAGGGTCTTTTGCTTTTGATCTGGCGTTTTAACCGGATCTGAGCATGCTGCAAAAGCAATGAACGCTAAAAGGAAAATACGTTTAGTACCCACGTTTAATCTTTCTCTTTTTATTTAAGATCGCGATATCCTCCATGAGGTTTTCAAAGTGATATTCCGTGTTGCCGTATAGTCCTCGAATGTGTCCCGACTCGTCTAACAAACGAAACACCGCTTCATTCTTTAAATCATTAATTAGAAAACCGTTGCGAACGAAAGAAGACATGGCAGCTGAGTCTCCTTGAAGGAATTGCCACTTGCTTCTGTTGTCGTCGTATTTCAAATTTTGATTCAAGTATTTCTTTACCGCAGCGGTATCTGAATATCCATTTGGATCGAAACAAATGATGTAGATGTCTGGCTCCATTCTGAATTTAAAATTCGGAATAAGCAGTCTTTCCGTAATTTTTGGAAGGTTTGGATCTTCAAAATCTACAAATGCAGCCACCCAAATTTTCCCCATGAGCGAGTCGCGGTTGATGAGTTGGTTGTCCTGATTGGTAAAAGCAAAATCGGGTATTTGGTAATCTGAAGATACGCAGCCCGTATCGCAAGCGGGACCAAAGTACAGTGGTTCGCTAAAGTTGTGCTTTCCCATTGGCCCTAAGACAATGAGTAAGGTTAGGGGAATAAAAAAAAGCATACCCACCAATAGGATATACTTTTTTAATTTTTTGTTTTTCATTGATCTTCAGCTTAGCCGAAGATGTTGTGTCCTGTTTGCACACTCACACCTTCATACAATCCAATAAAGATTAAATACATGATGAATAATGCGTAAGGAAGAAGTACAACATACTTCAGGTTCTTTCTCTCGTCGCCAAGGTGCATAAAGATAAGAACGATGTAAGCAGCCTTCACCAACGTTAGTACTAAGAACGTTAATTTGATTGCTTCCCAAGTGAATGTTCCGTTTCTTTTGAAAGCAACACCCATAAATACTTCAATGATTGTGATAACTGTAAGAAGAACAGTAACCGCATATAATTTTTTACGAATTTGCTTTCCAGCAGCTTCGTCGTGCTTTGCATTAAGAGCGTAGCTCTCGTTTACAATTAAGTCGTCTCTTTCCATGATAATCAGCGATATTAGATAAGGTAGAAGAATGTGAATACGAATACCCATACAAGGTCAACGAAGTGCCAGTACAATCCGATTTTCTCAATCATTTCGTAGTGACCACGTTTTTCGAATACACCTTTAACAGCCATTAACCAGATGATGATATTGATTAACACCCCTGAGAATACGTGAAATCCGTGGAAACCGGTTACAAAGAAGAAGAAGTTTGCGTATTGTTGTTGAATAGCGTATTCGTTCTTGTGCATGTTTGCTCCGAATGCCATTGAGCCCTCTTCTTTCGCTGCCCAAATCTTTTTCGCATCGTCTCCTTTCACCACCAACTTACGAAGGTCTTTTCCGTCTTTGTTCTCAAGCGTGTATTTGTTCAAAATGATTTCCTCTGGAACCATTGTCGAAATGTCTTCGTGTGTTTCAGCGGCAGCGTGTTCACCATGTCCACCGTGGGCGTCATGAGCAACAGGCTCTTCAGCAGCTTCCATTGCGTGCTCATACTTGTGACCGAAGTCGCTCGTCATATGAACCCAAGAACCGTTGTCTAAAGTAATTTGATAAGTGTTTCCCGCGTCGTCGGCTGCAGCAACTGTCATGGGTTGGTTAATTTGAAAACCACCACCTGAACCGTGAATAAAGTGAGACCATTCCCAAGCTTGAGAGCCTAAGAAGAAGAATCCTCCAATGATTGTAAGTCCTAACCATTTCACCACACCCTTCTTGTCCATACGGTGTCCAGCTTCTACAGCCAATACCATTGTTACAGAAGAGATGATAAGGATGAAGGTCATCAAAGCAACGTACATCAAAGGGTAAGAACCGTGAAGACCAGGCAGGGCTTCGAATACTTGTTCACCAACAGGCCACAAGTCTGAACTTCCGTGACGAATAACTCCGTATGCTGTAAGAAGTCCGCCAAATGTGAGGGCATCCGACACAA
>JBIKRF010000123.1:0-5599 GCA_044349305.1 Flavobacteriales bacterium | reverse complement strand
CCAGCCCCAGGAGCAACGACCAATTGTCGCATGAACTTGTGGACACTTCCTTTTTCTGCCGTGGGTCCGAACAACGGATTGACGCACGAAGTGGTTATTCGCGATTTCAAATACATTCCAATGCAATGATTGCTGTAAATTCGCAGCATGATCGTTCAGAAACATTTTGAAGAAGCGCATCAGTTGCTTTCGCAATTGTTGGCTTCGCCTGACTTTTTAACTTCCGTAAACAACAGCGCTCAGTGCATGTCTTCTCAATTGAAATTGGGTAAGAAAATCGTGTCGTGCGGTAACGGCGGAAGCATGTGCGATGCCATGCATTTCGCTGAAGAGCTATCTGGAAGATACCGCGACAATCGTCCGGCTATTGCAGCCTTGAGCATTTCAGATCCGTCGCACATGTCCTGTGTTGGAAACGACTACGGTTACGACTTTGTTTTTTCGCGCATGGTGGAAGCCATAGGAAATGAAGGCGACGTGTTGTTGGCTATTTCAACCAGCGGTAACTCTGCGAATGTTTTGAAGGCCGCTGAAGCAGCGAAAGCGAAGGGGATGATGGTCATTGCCCTAACGGGAAAGGACGGCGGTAAACTGGCTCCTTTGTGCGATTTCGAGGTGCGTGTTCCGTGGATGGGATACGCCGATCGTATTCAAGAAATTCACATTAAAGTCATTCATAGTTTTATTGACTTCATTGAAAAAAATATTAACTAATTAAAGAAATGACTACAGAACAAAAGTTACATGCGCGGAGCAAAGGAAGTTGTGAATTGTGCGAATCGAAGGAAAGTTTATCGGTTTACGAAGTTCCTCCGCATTCAGACGGAAATGAAGACGAGACTATTTTAGTTTGTGAGGTGTGTAAAGCACAATTGGAAAAACGCGCTGCGCTTGATGCAAACCACTGGGGTTGTTTAAATACAAGCATGTGGAGCGAAGTATCTGCGGTGAAGGTAGTATCATGGAGAATGTTAAGCCGCCTAAAGTCGAATTCATGGGCTGCAGATGCGATTGATATGATGTATTTGGAAGAAGATCAATTGACGTGGGCGCGTGCTGCTGGGGATGAAGAGGATTCAGGAGAAGTGGAATTTCACAAAGATTCGAACGGAGCTATTTTGCAAAACGGAGACACCGTTACGCTAATTAAAACGTTGGAAGTAAAAGGATCTCAAGTGAAAGCGAACGTAGGTGTTGCCGTAAGAAACATTCGATTGGTTCACGATAACCTTGAGCAGATTGAAGGGAAGGTAGACGGACAACAAATCGTGATTTTAACGAAGTTCGTGAAGAAGTCTTAAAGTAGTTATTGCAACATGAAATGCTTTGAAACGCCTGATTGAATTGGGTTTCAGAAAGAGAAGCAAGAAGGTTATGGCATATGACTTTCTTGCTTTTTTGTTTTATTGAAAAGTCATTTGCAAGAAAAAATTATGCTTGCAAAAACATTTGGCAGCGCTGTCTATGGCGTGAATGCCTATCTCATTACCATTGAAGTTCATGCCGACAAAGGAACGTTGGTGAACATGGTTGGACTTCCAGACACTTCGGTAAAAGAAGCGCAGCAGCGTATTCGCGCGGCGTTCACGAATTCAGGAATGAAGAATCCGATTCGCAATTATACCATTAACATGGCACCTGCGGATATTCGAAAAGAAGGAACGGCGTATGACTTACCCCTTGCGCTGGGGCTTTTAGCAGCAACCGAACAAATTCCGAATGAAGCCCTTTCAAAATATATTATTATGGGTGAGTTGTCGTTAGACGGAAGTATTCGTCCGATTAAAGGTGTTCTTCCCATGGCCATTCAAGCGAAGCGCGATGGCTTTGAAGGGATTATAGTTCCCATTGAAAATGCACCGGAATGTGCGGTAGTCGATGGATTGAAAATCTATGGAGCACCGTGCATTTTAGACGTAGTAAATTTTTTCAAGGGTGAAGGAAAGTTAGAAGAATTTCCCTTCGAAAAGGAAAAATTTCAGTCGCTGCAGACGCAGCATTTTGCGTTGGATTTCACCGATGTTAAAGGACAAGAAAATATAAAGCGCGCGTTTGAAATTGCGGCTTCAGGCGGACACAACCTTATCCTCATTGGTCCGCCAGGTGCGGGAAAGACTATGTTGGCGAAACGACTTCCTTCCATACTTCCACCGTTGTCTTTGGATGAAGCATTGGAGACCACGAAGATTCACAGCGTAGCTGGAAGATTGAAAAAACACGACGCGTTAATTGTGAATCGTCCGTTTAGAAGTCCGCATCATACGATATCTGACGTCGCGCTCGTGGGCGGAGGATCGTACCCGCAACCGGGAGAGATTTCGTTGGCGCACAACGGTGTTTTGTTCTTAGATGAATTGCCTGAATTCAAGCGCACGGTGTTAGAGGTTATGCGTCAGCCGTTGGAAGATCGCAACGTCACTATTTCGCGTAGTAAGTTCAGTGTTGAGTATCCGGCGAGCTTCATGTTGGTCGCCTCCATGAATCCGTGTCCGTGTGGCTATTTCAATCATCCGGAAAAGGAGTGCACGTGTGGATCGGGCGTGGTTCAGCGATATTTGAGCAAGGTGAGTGGCCCCTTGTTGGATCGCATTGACTTGCATGTTGAAGTTACGCCGGTTCCATTTGCGCGTTTGCATGAGCAGCGAACTGGAGAGCGAAGCGTAGGTATTCGCGAGCGTGTTACGCGGGCAAGGGATTTGCAATCGGAGCGATTCAGAGAGAGTAAAACGAATTACAATGCGCAGATGAATACGCAGGAGTTGAAGGCGCATTGTGCGTTAGATGAAGCGAGTTCAGAGTTGTTGAAGTTGGCGATGAATAAGCTTCAGCTTTCTGCGAGAGCGTATGAACGCATCTTGAAAGTTGCTCGCACGATTGCCGACTTAGCAGCTTCAGAAAGAATACTAAGCGAACACATTTCAGAAGCTATTCAGTATCGAAGTTTAGATCGAGAGAATTGGGGAGGGTGAGCGCTTCGCGTTACTATCATATGTTTTACGGGAATTTTCCTCTTGATTCATCACTCCGAACACGACTAAATTGCTACATATTTTTCATCTTTTACAAAATAGCCCGCGTGTGCCATTTTTAAAAGCGGAATATCATCTTCATTGTCGGAGTATGCAGCCAAAAGTTGATATGCGCCGAAATAATTCGTAAGACGTTTAATTTTTATTTCACCCCTGCAATTCTCGAGAATCAGATGTCTGTTTTTTGAAGGTATGAGCGCTGTTGCTATGATGACATCGGCGCCTAACTTAGCTGCGATGGGCTGTAAAAACAAGTCAGGCGAGGCACTTACAATAGTAAGAACCACATCTTCTTTTTTCCACTGATAGAATTCATTTAGTATTTGAAGTTTGAATTTGCGGTTCTTTAACCAGAACAAATGCGCAATGCGCAGGATCTCTGTTTCCGAATCGGCGCGCAAAAAACCGACAAAAATTGATTTGAATTGTGTGGTGGTAATGCGATGTGTTTTCCATCGGATAAAACTCAAAGCTTGAATGATAACGTACCAAATCCTCAACGGTTTTTTTTGGTAGTAAAACAAACATAAATCAATTAATGAATCGCCGGAATACAGGGTGCCATCGAAATCGAATACTACTATTTTTTTCTTGTCAGCAGACATAAATAGCAATAAATAAATAAACTAGCCAACCGACAATGGTTGCTTGAATAAACCTGTCTTTGTATAAAATAGTTGTGGGGTCTCCCTCGGCATCGTAGACCTTTATCTCGCTGATCTGAATGAAACGCACTATTCCTAAAAAGACAAACAAGGTGCTGTAAATTAATTGATCGGAATGAAGGGTACTGATAACTTTTGGGTCGATAGAATAAAGTAAATATGCCACAATGGTTACTGTTGCAGAGATATAAACCAACATGTTTAGAAATGAGACGGTGTAGGTTTTCAATACTTTACGGTGTTCCACTGCCTTTTCTTCGAGCATTTGTAATTCGGACTTCCGTTTCACCGACACCATGAGAAAAGACAAGAAAAAGGTCACCACTAAAATCCAATTCGAGGGCGCAACGCTAATCACAATACAGCCAGCAAGAACGCGTAAAACAAAATTAATAGCGACGACCATTAGTTCAATCAAAGACATTTGTTTTAAACCAAAAGAGTAGGCCAAGTTTAGCAAAAAGTAGCCGCAGAAAATAGCGATAAAACCTAGGGGGAGGTTCGCTAGTTTAGCTATAATTAAAGCGCAAAGTAAACAGAGCAAACCAATCGACAACGCACTTTTTTTGCTGATTTTGCCGCTGGCAATGGGCCTGTTTTTTTTACGTGGATGCAAAGCATCTGACGTCGCGTCCATGTAGTCGTTTATGATGTAAACAGAGGAACTTGTAAGACAAAATGCTAAGGCGCCCGCTAATGCGAGGAGCACCGCGTTTAGGTCGTTGAGTTTAAAGGAGAAAAATAAAGGCAATAAAATGAAACCATTCTTAACCCAGCTTTTAATCCGTAATAGTTGTGCTAAGGTCTTCATTCTTGTTTAGGAATTACGTATTGCCAATTTGTACAGTTGTCCCCTTCAAATTTTACCAAGCTATCACCCGATTCTACTTCATAGTTTGGTTTGATGTTGTATGCCTCGAATTTAAGCTCAAAGGATTGCATCCAACCTCGTTGAATTTTTACCTCTTTATTTGAAAGTGATTGTAAATTGTTATCAAGTAGTTCATTTTTTTCTTGAAACCACTTCCAGCTTTGGCACATTGCTATAGACTCATTGAAGATAAACAGCAAAGCAAACAATAAGGTGACACCCTGTATGATTCTATTCTTGCGGGAAAACAATTCGGCACATACCAATCCAAATAGCAACATGATTTGCGGCGCATAGCGGAAATTCCAAAACTCGGGTTGAATAATCATCGTAATAACAACTAGAAAAAATAACGCAATCGACCAAGGTTTTTTATTTTTCCAGAAAAAGAACAATACCAAAGCTAAAAAGTATACCCACAATTCAGAACAGTATGGGCCAAGTGGACTCATAGTAGTGGGCTGGAAATTTTTATAATAGCCCCAATTTTTTTTGCTATGGGCTAAATTAAATAGAGGTTTTGAGAAAGCATCGTGTGTATGGTCTGTATAAATCGGAATAGCACGATGTGCTGCGTAAAACTTTTCGAAGCGATTCATCTCAAAAAAATTACGAGCATACTGTACCTCTGAAATTGATTTTCCCTCGTTGTTTTTTCCCATTAAGGGAAATAATGGATGTCCCTTTTCCACATAATTTCTCACATAGGTGGGATATCCAAAGCAACCTACCCCAACAAGGGTTAACAAGGCCCAACCGAAAATATAAGATTTTAATAGGCTAGGTTTGCGTATCGCAACAAAGACTATAAAACCCAGCACGAATAGCGCCGCATATACCAAAGAGGTAAATTTCACATTTATCAGAAGAACAAAACATGCCCCAGCTAGAACCCAATGTTTTTTCTCAGAAGGATAAGAGACGAGCTGAATTAAAAGAACAAAAAACAAAAACAACAGACTTGCAAGATATCCATCTACACAATGACTAAACCATTGTCCAGCTATCACTGGTGAAAAGGCCAGCATCGAAAC
>JBIKRF010000037.1:0-20918 GCA_044349305.1 Flavobacteriales bacterium | reverse complement strand
TGAATTCTGCCTTTTCTTCTTCCGATAACAAACCGCGCTTTCCTGCGGTAGATGCGATTCCTAGACCAAGTGGTTTCGTTATCGCAACAAGATCACCCACTTTAGCGCCGTTGTTTTGTTTTAAATTTTTAATGGGTGCAATGCCGTTCACAGATAATCCAAAGAACGGTTCGGGACTTTCAACACTGTGTCCGCCTGCAATCTGAATGCTTACGCTGGCACAGGTTTCCTTCGCACCGCGCATAACTTCTCCCGCAACTTCTGCTGGAAGTTTTTCCAAAGGCCACCCTAAAATAGCTAGGGCCATGATGGGTTTTCCGCCCATGGCGTAGATGTCTGAAAGCGCATTGGCCGCCGCTATACAACCGAAGTCGTAGGCGTTGTCTACCATGGGCATGAAGAAGTCAGTGGTTGAAAGCAACGCGTCTGTTTCATTCAAAGCATAGGCTGCCGCATCGTCGTTGTTGCTGTTTCCAATAAGTAGATTCAAGTCTACTTGCGAAGTGCCGCAATGCGAAAGAATTTTTGTGAGCTCTGAAGGAGCGATTTTACAACCGCATCCAGATGCTTTGCTGAATTGCGTTAATGGATAATTCATGAAAGAAGTTTTTCTTTAGCTGCAATAATTTCGTGTAAGCCTAATGATTCGTCGAGAGGAACATTAAGAAATTTGGGTTGAAAGGAAAGCTTGATTCTACCTAGGTCGTAGGCCTTGTCGTAGTAATGCATAAGCAAATTCAACCATTCATCTTTGTCTCCATTTTCAATGGCTTCAATGGCTTTTTTATTCGCTTCCAGGCCCATGCGTTTGGTTAGCAACTGTGTTTTTTCAATTAAGTCTTCGTTGGAAAAGCATCCGTAGTTTTCCATTAAAAATTGAAAGCGATTTTCGAAGGAAGGTTCAATTTCAATGCGAGGCGATTTTACTATTCGGTTGAAGATGAAATCGGGCACTCTTATCTTCCCAATGAATCGACTTTCGTTTTCGTACCACACCGGTAAGTTCTTTTTCAATTCGAAATAAAGTGCATGACCAAGGTTGTTTTCGAACTGCTCTTGCGAGGGCTGTTCGGGCAAACCAAGCGATCCGAAAGCAGATCCTTTGTGATGAGCAAGACCTTCCAAATCAATTACACTTTCTCCTAGATTTTTCAAACCGAATAAACGTTCGGTTTTTTGCGAACCAGTTTTTCCAGATAAAACAATGGAAGAATGTTCTCTGCTGAATTTCTCTAAACACCAATTGCGGTAGCGTTTGTAGCCGTCTTTTAATCGGCAAACTTCAATGCCTTCTTTCGAAAGAAGGTCGCTGAAAATTTGACTGCGCATGCCACCGCGCGCGCAATAGACAACAATTTTATTTTCCTTGACGAATGTCTTTGCTTGCGCAACAAGACTTTCAAAAAGTGGTGAAACCAATTTGTAACCCAACTCAACCGCAGAGTCTTTTCCTTCCTGCTTGTATGAAGTTCCAACAAGAACACGGTGTTCGTTGTTCAGTATTGGAATATTGAAAGCGCCAGGAATGTTACCAGCAGCAAACTCTCCCTCACTTCGAACATCGATCCAATTCAGCTCTTGAAGAGGGAATTCAAAATCGTCTAATGGAAAGAGGGTGTGACTCATTTGTCTACCAAAATATAATCGAGTGTTCGTTGTTCAATGTTTCCATCGACAACAAGAATTTTTATTTGATCGCCCAATCTGAATTCGTGTTTGCGTTTCAATCCGCGAACCACGTATTCTTCTGGAGAGAAGGTGTAGTTATCGCCCGTCATCGTATCAAGCGGAATCAGTCCTTCGCAACGGGTTTCGTTTACTTCCGCATACATACCCCAGTTTGCTAAACCAGAAATAGTGGCTTCGAAAATTTGTCCTTTGCGTTCAAGCATGTATTCCACTTGTTTGTACTTAATGCTTGCGCGTTCCGCTTCTGCCGCGCGTTTCTCCATGGCTGAAGAATGTTGGCAGTGAAGTTCGTATTCGTTTTCATTCACTGGATTTCCTTGATCGAGGTAATGTTGCAACAAGCGGTGCACCATCACATCTGGGAATCTTCGAATGGGTGAAGTGAAGTGTGTGTAGTAATCGAATGCCAATCCGAAGTGACCAATGTTGTGCGTGCTGTAAGCCGCTTTTGCCATGCTGCGAACAGCCATGGTTCGCACGGAAGACTCTTCGGGTTGACCATCTACCAATTCAATGATAGATTTAATTTCGTTTTGCTCTTCGCTGCGAACTACCTTCGGAAGTTTATACCCCAAGTGTTTTAAGAACGTTTTCAGTGAAGCAATTTTTTCAGGGCTTGGTTCGTCGTGCACACGATAAACAAACGGCAATACCATTCCGTTTTTCGGATGACCAATGAAAAACGCGACTTCGCGATTCGCGAGCAACATGAAGTCTTCAATCAACTGATTGGAATCTTTCATTTTCTTAATGAAAACGCCGACAGGCTTTCCTTTTTCATCGAGTTGAAACTTAACTTCTTCAGAATTGAAATCAATACTTCCGGCGGCATAACGCTTTGCTCGAAGTTTTTTTGCGAGCATATCGAGGTGAAGAATTTCATCTGCAAAGTCTCCACCTTTTCCTTCAATTCTTTCCTGTGCTTCTTCATAGGTGAATCTTCTGTCGGAATGAATAACGGTGCGTCCGAACCAACGGTTCAGCACATCGCCATTGTCGTTCATTTCAAACACAGCACTGAAGCACAACTTGTCTTCATTCGGACGAAGCGAGCAGAGGAAGTTTGAAAGCTTCTCTGGAAGCATGGGAATGGTACGGTCTACCAAGTAAACACTGGTAGCGCGAAGCGTAGCTTCTTTGTCTATTAAAGAATTCGGTTGCACATAGTGACTCACGTCTGCAATGTGAACGCCTACTTCTAAATTTCCGTTTGGAAGTTTTTGATACGAAAGTGCGTCATCGAAATCTTTCGCGTCGAAAGGGTCAATGGTAAACGTTGGAATGCCGCGCATGTCGCGACGTTTAGCCACTTCTTCTTTTGTGATTTCGGATGCAATGGCTTCAGCTTCGAGATGAACAGCTTCTGGAAATTCGGTTGGTAGATCGAACTCCAAAATAATCGCGTTCATTTCCACCATGTGAGATCCAGGCTGACCGAGCACTTGAACAACTTTTCCAATAGGCTTGTGCTCGGGGTTATCCCACGAGATCATTTCAACAGCTACTTTATCGTTTTGAATAGCACCGTGCAATTCATCTTTCGGAATGAAAAAATCGACATGAATTTTTTTATCGGAAGGAAGGAGGAAGGCGTGTTCTTTATAACGCTCAATGGTTCCAACGTACAATTTTTTTCTACGTTCGACTACGCGAACAATATTGCCAGAAGGTCTTCTCTTGCGTGGAATGAGTTGTATTTCCACCAAGTCGCCATTCAAAGCGAATCCCGTTCTTCCTTTTTCAATTTCTACATCGTCTTCAATTCCGGGTACGGTAACGTATCCTTTTCCGTAACGATTGATCTCAATGGTTCCTTGAACGAGGTTCTTCGGCGCGTCCTTCAAAATATATTTTCCACGTTCAACTTCTCTTAATGTTCCGTTGTCTGCTTCTTCCAGTAGTATTTCGTAGATAAGTGTGCGCACGCCTGCATCTGCTATTCCCAATGCTGCGCTCACTTGTTTGTGATTCACAGCGGTTTCCGGAGCGCGTTCAAAGAGGTCAATGACTTCTTTTCTTAAGTCGCGTTTAAAGTTTCCGAATTTGTTTTTTTTCTTTCCCATAATATTCTCCCGAAAGGTAACCATACGAAAATGAAGTTAGCGGTATTTCCTGTTATTTTTGGAATATGAATAATTCAGCGTATGTCATGCGGTTGTTGGAAAGAGATGAATTGAGTGTGGTGAAGACTTTGGCTCATGATATCTGGCCGCGCGTATATGATTACATGATTTCTCCCGAGCAGATTTCGTATATGCTCTCGCTTATGTACAATTTGGATAAGCTTCAACAACAGTTGGGTGAAGGGGTGAAGTTTGTTTTGTTGGAAGTAGAGGGCATGCCTCAAGGGTTTTTGTCTTTTGAAGAAAAGGACGAATGCATCTTCCTTCACAAATTGTATTTGCGTCCAGAAATGCAAGGACAGGGCTTCGGAAAGAAGATGCTTCTTGTTGCCATTGACTTTGCAATAGATTCAAAGAAACCATTCGTTGAACTTACGGTCAACCGTAACAACAAATCCCTTGAATTCTATATGAGCCAAGGTTTCCAGATAAAGGAAGAAAAGGATTTCGATGTCGGCAGTGGTTATTTCATGAACGATTATATTCTCTCTCTCTCCATTATCGCCTAGCGTCATCCACATTGTGGTGTTTTGTTAACATTATGTTCATTTGTAAAACCTTCTGTTTGAGTATTTTTACCGCCGAATACCTCAACCAAAATTTCATATTATGAAGCAGTCTTTATCTAGATTTTCAAACGTATTGAGTTTTTTGCTTTGTGCCTTGTTTTCAACAACTGTTGCATTCGCGCAAACCAATCCAACTCCACAGAGTATTCCTTATACTCAAAACTTCAGTGCTTACACGGGTTCGACTACCACTTATATAGCTGGATGGCAAGGTTGGACCATTGGTTCAATTTCAACAGCGTTTATAACCGCTGCCCCAACAGCGAATCAGGCTCAAGCAACTGGTTCGAATACAACCACATCTGCTGGGGTGTTCGACATGAATCAGAAATTGGGTATGTTGAGTTCGGGAACTGCTAATACCGGAGGTAAAGCAATTTGTCTTTCTATTAGTACTTCGGGGTATACCAATGTGCAAATTTCCTATTTAGCGGCAACACAAAGAACACAATCAACGGATAGAGTTGGTGCTCTTGGTTTGCAATACCGCATTGGCACTACAGGCACTTTCATGGACGTTGGAACTGCTTATCAAAACATCAATACAGTTGCTAATATTACTGGGAATGGCTCAATAAATCCAAGCACAATCAATGTGAATTTACCTGCGTCATGCGATAACCTTTCAGAGGTGCAATTGCGTTGGGTGTATAAAGATGTTTCTGGTACAGGAGGTCGTCCGAGTTTCTCGATTGATGATGTATCTGTAACAGGAACGGTTTACGTTGCTCCGAGTCTTACATACACCACCGCACCTTCTCCTTTAGATATGTTCACGACCAACCAAGGTATACCATCTGCGGTTCAGTCGATTTATGTAAGTGGTGTGGGGCTTCAAGGAAACGTGACAATTACTGCTCCTGCTGGATTCGAAGTTTCTACAGGCAGTGGTTTTGGATCAACGGCGACTCTAACGCCGAGTGCACAAACGCTAACAAATGCTTTAGTTGAGATTCGCATTGCAGCATCGGCAGCCATAGGCATTCTTACCGGCGATGTTTCAATTACAAGCTTGAACGCGACAACTCAGACTATATCAGGATTATTGGGAATAGTTAACACTTCAACATTAACGGGTCAGACGATATCTTTCCCTTTGTCCATTCCCGTGAATTACGGAGATGCACCAATTACTCTTTCAGCCACTGCTACTTCAGGTTTACCTGTTACTTATACTTCTTCGAATACCTCTGTTGCAACGATAGATAACGCAACAGGCATAATGACCATTTTGGCTGCAGGTACCGTTACCATTACCGCAAATCAAGCCGGTGATGCGACTTATGCGGCAGCGCCTGCCGTTGCTCAGAATTTGTTTATTAATCCGATTACTTTAACTGTTTCAAATGCACAGGTAACCGATAAATTTTATGACGGTGGCGTAGGAGCAATCATCACAGGTTCATTGGTTGGTGTGATCAATAGCGATGCTGTGACACTTGTCGGGGTAGGGAACTTTGCCGATGCGAATGTTGCGAATGGAATCTCAGTTACGTCGAGTTCGTTATTAATTGGAGCCCAAGCTGGTAATTACATCTTAACACAACCAACGGGATTAACCGGAAATATTCTTCCGGCAACTCAAACCATTACGTTTGCAATAGCTCCAATGGTTACAGGCGATCCAGCTCAAACGTTAACGTCTTCTTCAAACTTTGTTCCTTTCACTCCGACTTACACCTCTTCAAACACAGCTGTGGCAACGGTTGCAGGAAATGTGCTGACAGTTGTAGGACCGGGAACAACTGATATTACGGTTACCAATCCGGGTGATGCGAATAACGCCTCTGGTTCTACCACCGTATCACTTTTAGTAAGAACAGGTATTGCGAAATGGAATTACGAAGCCTTGGGAACCCTTTCAACAAGTGGCACCGTTTATAACGGTCCGGCCGCTACAGTTGGAGTTAACGCTTCTGGAAGTAGCATGAAAGGCAATCACGCAAGCGCTGCGAGTTCTTGGACAAATTCAGGAGGAAATGGTTCGACAACTTCTTTAAGTGGAAACAACTGGGCAATTGGTGACTACTACCAATTCCAAGCGAGCACACTAGGATTTAGTGCTGTTTATGTTTCTGTAGATCAAACAGGAAGTAACACAGGTCCTCGTGATTTCCAATTCAGCTACAGTATAGACGGAACGAACTTTACCAATGTTGGATCAGTTTATACGCTATCAAACACCAATGCGTGGAATTCGACCAATTACAAGGGAGAGCACACGCGTACATTCGATTTATCTTCTATCTCTGGAATAGCTGGGCAACCGATGGTTTATTTCAGAGTAACAAATACTTCTACCGTATCAATTTCGAACGCTGTAGTTGCTTCTGGCGGTACAAGCCGCGTAGATAACTTCAGCGTTTCAGGAACACTTTGTCCTGCTGAGGTTTGTAATGACGGTATCGACAACGACTGCGACGGATCAATTGATGAAGGATGTCCTACTATCAACTTGACTGGAAGCACTTCAGATTTTTGCCCATCTTATTCAGGTTCATTGACATTCACTTCAACCAACTTTACACAGCCATACGATGTAGTGGCTTACTTAACAATAGCAAACAATACGACATATTCTTCTTCAGATATAATTGGAATAGTTAACGGAGTTTCTGGAACTTCTGGTTCCATCATAGTTACACTACCTTCTTCAACAACAGGAGGAACAGACTATGCGATTATTTTAGTTGCAGCTGAATCGGTAACGAATTACACAGCTACCGATATTAATTTGAACACCAACGTAAATGCGATTTGCGCAGATTACGGTTGTTTAGACAACACAGCGTGTAACTACGACGCGTTAGCGAATCTTTCAGACGGTTCTTGCACTTACGCAACTGCTTGGTATTTGAACGCAGACGGAGACGGTTATGCTGCTTCTTCAACATTGGCTTGTACAACACCAGGTGCAGGATATTCTGCTACCGTTCTTCCAACTACAGATTGCGACGATTCAAACGCAGCAATCAATCCAGGTGCAACTGAGAACTTGTGTAACGGTATCGATGACAACTGTACTGCTGGTATCGACGAAGGTGCTGTTTCAGGTTGTTTCGATGTAAATGCAAACAACTACAACGCAGCTGTGACTTGCCCTGACAACGCTACATGTACTTACAACAACTTTACAGCAGGTAACATAGTCGTGACGCGTGTTGGAACAGGTTCTGCAGCGTTAAGCGCAGCGGCTACTCCTTTCTTTATTGAAGAGTACAATACATCAGGTTTAGTTGGTACTTTTTCTATTCCAACAACAGGATCGAATCGTTTAGTGATGGCAGGAAACTCAACATCGGAAGGATTTATTTCGCGTACAGCTGATTTCTCGAAATTAGTAATTCCGGGATACGACGCTGCTTCTGGATTAGCTAGCGTTTCTGGTGCAGCGAATGTTTTCCGTTCTGTCGGAACTTTCGGTAACAACTACGGATCTTATGCAAGAGTTACGTCTACCTTAACTTCTGGAAGTAATTTAAGAAGTGCGGCAGGTGACGGAAATAACTATTGGGGTGGCAACGCAACGGGTGGAATTAGCTACTTGGGCACGGGAACCTCTTCCGCTGTGTCTAGCACAGTTTCAAACACAAGAACCGTTGGAATTCATAACGGCAATCTGTACTTCTCTACTGGTTCGGGAGCAACTGGAATTTATAAGGCAGGTTCTGGATTACCAACAACAAGTGGTCAAGTATCGACCCTTGTTATTAGTACCGGTTTAGCGCCTGCTAGTCCGTATGGTTTCCAATTCAATAATGCGGAGACCGTTTGTTATATTGCTGATTCTAGAACAACTGGAGGAGGAATTCAGAAATGGGTAAACACTGCAGGCACTTGGTCATTGGCCTACACAATGAGTGTGGGTGCTTCAACAGGTGCCTATGGCATTGCAGTTGATTTTTATGCTGGAGTGAATCCAAGAATTTACGCTACAGTGTCTAATGCCAGCGGAACGCAAGTTATTTACTTCGATGATAATGGAACAACCACTCCAACATTGAATATTATTTCTACGTTATTAAGCACAACGTTTAAGGCCTACCGCGGAGTGGCATTTGCTCCATGTGCTTCGTCTACATGGTATGCCGATGTTGACGGTGATGGTTATGGAAATGTTTCTTCTACTTTGAGCTATTGCACACAACCATACGGATATGTGGCAAACAGCACAGATTGTGACGATGCCTTGGCTGCTGTGAATCCGGCTGCAGTTGAAATATGCAACAATGCAGACGACAACTGTTCTGGTGCAGCAGATGAAGGTTTAACTTTCGTAAATTATTATGCAGATGCAGACGCAGATGGATTCGGAGCAGGTTCTGCAACGAATGCATGTACAAGTCCGGGTGCTGGATATGTAACTTCTAATTCGGATTGTAACGATGCGAATGCTGCTGTTAATCCGAATGCAACGGAACTTTGCACTAACGCGATAGATGACGACTGTGACACTGTTATAAATGAAGGTTGTGGCAATGAAACTGCTGCAGGCGAAAGCGCGTCTACAGCAACGAGTGTTTCAACCTCGTTCTTCCCAACTTGTAACAGTCAAACACATACGCTTTCAGGATTTGGTCCTTCTGTTTCAGCACAATCTATTTGCTTAACAGGAGAAGATAAATGGCATTCGTTTGTTGCAAATTCAGAGGCTGTGAGCATAGTAGTAGGTTCTACAGCCAATGACATCTTGGTAGAATTGCAATCAAGTGCAGGGGTTTTACTTGCTACGGAAAATGCAGTTGCAGGTTTGGGCGGAGAGGTGTTAAACTTCTCAGGCCTAACTGCGGGTCAAGTTTATAAGATTGGAGTAAGAAACTACAACAGTGCTTTGGGTATTGGATCTTATACAATCTGCGTGAAAATGTTGAAGCGTGGTGGATGTGATACTGGTTCGAGTGCAACGTGGTCAAGCAACTTGAATTTGTGTAAAGTGTTCAAGGCAACTTGGGCAGGAACTGGAGTTCAATACAGATTCACATTTGTTGGAACAAGCGGTGTAGCATTAGGAAACACGTATGTGAAAACGCAAAGTTCAGATTACTTAACACTTTCCTCTGTAACACCAACAATTCCTTTGGGTTGCACTTACAATGTAACTGTAACTACGATTTACAATATCGCCGATGCATCGGGTGCATTGGAGCAAGTAGAAGTCCCTGCCTTGTCGGCATGTTCGATTACAATGGAGCAAGAAGCAGCTACCTCCCTACGTGCTACAGATCGTTGTTCTGTGGGTCCAAGATTCCGCGGTGCAATTGTAGCTTCGTTACCATGGGTTTGTGGAGTAACCAATTGGAAATGGGAATTCACAGAATTAGATGCTGGAGGAAATGCGGTAGGAATTCCAATCGTTTACTTCCGTGGTGCAGCAAGTAACTACTGCAACTTGTCATTGGTTGTTGCTCTTCAATTTGGAAAAACGTATGCTGTAAGAACTGCTCCTGTATTCTCTTACGGAGAAGGTGCTTTCGGACCTGTTCAAACCATGTGTATCGTAGGTTCAGCTGGAATGGTATTGGAGCAAGGAAGTCAAGTTGCTCAAAACGCAAAACGCGACATGCTTGCAACCAACGAAGCGAACATGAGCTTATATCCGAATCCAACTCACGGAACAGATGTAAACATTAATCTTTCTGGAATTGAATCAGACAACGTTCAAATTCGTGTAGTAGATGCTATGGGTCGTCAAGTATGGAGCAACCGTTACATTGTGAACGGCGTGTTGAATACGAACATCACCTTCGAGCAACCACTTGCAAATGGACTTTACTTTGTTGAAGCCATCTTCAACGGTGAAGTTCAAACGCAACGTTTGATGGTTCAGAAATAAGATTGAAATTAATACTGAAAAAGCCCTTCCGATTGGAAGGGCTTTTTTGTTTCTGGTCATTGAGATTCTCGGTAGAGCCCCCCGTCGTGTGAGATAATGTTTCCTTTCGAACGCTATGAACAATCCTTAATGTAAAAGGCAGCCTAAAGGAATAAAGTAGTTAGCTTCGCAACACAAATTTTACTAAAGGGGAGTTACCGATGCTTTTAATTATCCACCTTAATTATAATAGTACCGATTATACAATCTACACCAGATGAATAATTTCCTGCAAATCGCCATTGAAAAGCATTATGCCGGCGAAGTAACTACTGCGATTCAATATGCACAAAAAGCCGCCACACCCGGAAGCGCTACAGAGGTAGAAGGTGGAGCAGTACTCTGTGAAATCTTGCTTCGCAACCACCTTTATCCCGAACTAAGGGATTACCTTGATAAATGCCGTAAATTCAAAAATGATCCGCGCTGGACACTAATGTCAGCCCGTCTGGCCATGAGGTATGATAAAACTTATGCCTTGGCAGAGCAACAGCTGGAAGGATTGCTTCAAAAGAATATTCCGGACTACTTGTTCAGAATGGCCGGTTTTGATTTGGTCAAACTCTTCGACAAAAGCCAACGGTATGAAGAAGCCTGGCAACTGGCCGAAAAGATTCATGCCAGAAACAAACATATTTATCCGTTAAACCAGTTGCAAGAAGCTTTAATGCAGGTCGCAACTATTCCTGACGATGTCGTAAGGCAAATCAGAAGGTCATCCCAATCTACTAGCAAGACATGTTTCATCCACGGACTGCCCCGCAGCGGGACCACGCTTCTGGAACAAATGCTGGACTGCCATCCATCCATTCGTGCGCTGGGGGAGACCAATATCACAGGACACCTTGGCAACGACATTGCCAAGCAAGGCCAGGGGTGGCCCGTTGCTGTCCTGCAGGTAAGCCCTGAATTCCTCGACAAGTGCAGTGAGAAATATTTACGTCAGACACGCAGCAACATCGATAACAACATCTGGACCATCGACAAAACCGTTTTCCCCACCCTGCAACCTCTTGTTGTTTCTGCACTGTTTCCCCAGGCAAAAATCATACGCATACGGCGTGATCCTAGAGACAATGCCGTTAGTCTGTTTTTAAACAACTTCGATCCCAGCTGGAGCTTTACGGCAAGCATCACTTCCATTTTTGAATTTATGAAATGTGATCATTTCTATTCCGGAATCATATATGAGCGACTAGGTATGAGTTTGCACGAAATCAGTTTGGAGACCCTGATCCGCGAGCCGGAAGCAAGCATTGCCGGTATTCTGGAATTTCTAGAATTACCCTACGACGCTGCTTGCATCAGTCCACAAAGGAATAAACGGACAGTTCATACACTCAGTTACGATCAGGTCAGCACAAGAATCAATGCAGATGGCATTGGAAGATGGAAAAACTATGCTGATCACCTGCCCAATTCTTATTGATGTCCTTTCCCAAAAACAGTTTTCAGCATACTTCAAATGAATGAATACTTTCAATTCAATTTAATTTAATGCTCTTTTAATAATAATTTAATTCTTTTTGCAAAAATTTGAAGTATCTTTGTACATATATTTTATGTATTCTCCACTAATCTTTAAACTTCCCTAAACTAAAACAATGAAAAAACAATTACTTACTGTAGCAGCCTATGTTGCACTGCAGTTTGGTTTGTCTGGTATTAATACTGCCCAGGCGCAGTTCACTTATACTATGAACAATCAAACATGGACAGGCTTCGACTTTAATCAAGTAGCAGGTGGAACTGCACCTGGAGTCACAGGAACACTGACCTCTGTTTCTGTGAACGTGACACTGAATTCATCTGTAGCGTATACCTACGCAGACGATATATGCGTCTATGTAGCTTCTGATCCATTAGCGACTGGAGGCTTCTTACAGGTGGGCGGTTTCTCGAACTTAAATGCGCTTGAACGAAAGTCTTGGCCTAATGGTGGATCAGATGCGCCGGGTACTACGTGCATCGGAACTGTAACTCTCACCACACCATTAGTTTTCACAGGCGCGTCTTCTGATCCTGTTATTTGGATCGGAAACGGATATGGAGCCGCGGGTACCAGCGGAACATGGACAGGGTCAATCACCCTTAATGGCGTTTCACTCGGAGCCACTTGTACAGCTCCAACATTGTCTGCAACAACAGTTGCTGCACTATGCGCTGGAAATGCAAATGGTTCTATTGATTTAACGGCTACAGGTGGTTCTCCAACACCATTGATATATGCTTGGAGTAACGGTGGTTCTACTGAGGATCTTAGCGGATTAACCGCTGGCACATATTCTGTAACGGTAACTACTCAAACAGGCGGATGTTCTGCTACCGGTTCTTATACGGTTGCAGAAGGTGCTGCAAATGTTACTTATTATGCAGATGCAGATGGTGATACTTATGGTAATGCTGCAGTTTCTCAAGCTTCTTGTACAGGCGCTCCAGTTGGATATGTTTCTAACTCTACTGATTGTAACGACGCAAATGCAGCAGTTAATCCTGGTGCAATAGAAGTTTGTAATGGTACCGATGATGATTGCGATGGTTCAACTGACGAAGGTGTTCAATCTACTTTCTACGCTGATGTAGACGGTGATACTTATGGAAATGCTTCTTCATCTGTTCAAGGATGTACTGCTTCTGTTGGATATGTTTCTAACTCTACTGATTGTAACGACGCAAATGCAGCAGTTAATCCTGGTGCAATAGAAGTTTGTAATGGTACCGATGATGATTGCGATGGTTCAATAGAAATACAACCGGCAATGCCTTCTTCGCAACCGTCAACAAACTATAATAGTTTATCGGCTTTCACTACTGCTGCTGTAACCGCAGGCTACACTATTTCGTCAACTGAAACATTTGATACCTATGATGGATTTTATGCAAATGGATTAAGTGGAAATTTTGGCGCGGGCACACCAACGTGGGCAGCGTCGGCACCGGGAGATCTCTATGCAGGTTCGGGCCTCATGTCCACCAACAATGCAGATGCTACTCTTACACTCTTGTTTAATCCTGGCGTAACAGCAGTAGGTTTAAATACCTTTGTTACTGATTTTTCTTTCGCCATCATCCCTGGTACAATAACAGTCACTTATTTGAATGGCTCTACTACCAGTTTCAGCACTACTTCTGCTAGTGACTTCTTTGGTGTAACTTCGAATTCTACATTAATTACCACTATAAGCATCGGTGGGTCTGCCAGTACCGCTGGTACTGGCTTTGTTACAGTTGATAATTTGGTGATTGCGACGGGTACTATAACTACTCCAGCAGTAGCATTAGCATGTTACCAATCCTATGTATATAACAGCAACACTTGTTCATGGGAAGTAACAGGGACGCAACCATCACAACCTACATTGGCTTGTTATGAGACTGCAACATTTAATACAACATCATGTGTTTGGGATGTGACAGCAACTGGTGGAAGTGCAACTTACTATGCTGATATGGATGTTGACGGATTCGGAGATGCTTCAGCTTCAATACAAGGTTACACTTGTTCAGGTGCTCCAGCAGGATATGTAACAGATGCGACCGATTGTAACGATGCAGTTGCTGCCATTAACCCTGGTGCAACCGAAGTATGTAACGGAATTGACGACAACTGTAGCGGTGTTGCTGAAGAAGGTTTAACTTTCACAAACTATTATGCAGATGCTGACTCAGATGGCTTCGGTGCGGGAACTGCAGTTAATGCATGTGCTCAGCCAGCTGGATATGTTTTAACCAACACCGACTGTAACGACAACAACGGTGCTGTTAATCCTACTGCAACAGAGTCTTGCAGCACTGCATTTGACGACAATTGTAACGGGCAAATCAACGAAGGTTGTTCTGCAATTGCTGGTGACAATCCATCGAACGCAACTTCAATGACTACGAGCATTTGGCCAAACTGTAACGCAGTAAACGGTACGCTTGTAAACGCCATTGCTTCTGGTTCTGCTCAAACAGTTTGTTTGACAGGTGAAGACAAATGGCATCAGTTCGTTGCAACTTCAGAAGGTATTAGCATCGTAGTTAACTCTTCGGCCGCAGATATCTTAATTGAATTGCAAACGGCTGCAGGTGTTCTCGTAGCACAAGAAAACGCAGTAGCTGGTCTAGGTGGTGAAACATTGAACCACTACGGATTAACTGCAGGTCAAGTCTACAAAATAGGTGTGCGTAACTACAACAGTGCTTTAGGTACTGGTACATACTCTATCTGCTCGAAGATGTTGAAGCGTGGTGGATGTGACTACGGTCCAGGTCCATACAGCTTGTGTCAGTACTTCAAGGCAACTTGGGCTGGTGCAACGGGAACTAGCTACACGTATACATTCACAGGAATAAGCGGACCTGCTTCAGGTAACGTATACACACGTACTCAAAACTCAGACATCTGTGTATTGAGCACCGTATTGCCAACTTTACCATACGGATCTACCTACAGTGTATTGATTACAAATACATACTCAATCAACAACGGTGCTGGAGTTGCTGAAACTATTTCAGTACCTGGATTAGCACCATGCTCTATGAGCACTGCTGCTCAACCAGTAACTGCTCTTCGTACTTCTGACCGTTGTGCTGCTGGTCCACGTTTCCGTGGTGCTACCATAGCTGCATTGCCATGGGTATGTGGTGCAACGAACTGGCGCTGGGAATTCACTGAGTTAGACGCTCAAAGTCAACCAGTAGGTCTTCCTATTTCTGTAAACAGAGGCGCAGCTTCTAACTACATTAACTTGGGTAGTGTATTGCAATTACAATACGGTAAAACATACTCAGTGCGCACTGCTCCAATTTTACCATACACTGGAACAGACTACCAATGGGGTACTCCTTTCTGTATGAGTATTGTTGGATCTGCTGGTATGATTGCTGACGGAAGTCAAGCAGCTAACCAAGCAGTAAGAATGGAAATAGCGAATGAAGTAAACATGAGCTTGTATCCGAATCCAACACACGGAACAGATGTAAACATTAATCTTTCTGGAGTAACTTCAGAGAACGTTCAAATTCGCGTAGTAGATGCTATGGGTCGTCAAGTATGGAGTAACCGTTATTCAGTTGACGGTATTCTAAATACGAACATCACCTTCGAGCGTCCACTTGCAAACGGATTGTACTTTGTTGAAGCCATCTACAACGGTGAACTTCAAACACAACGTATGATGGTTCAGAAGTAGTTAATTATTAGGTAATGAAAAAGCCCTTCCGATTGGAAGGGCTTTTTTTATGAAACTGAATTCAATTAAACAATGATCTTCTTCGAATTCATTCGAACAATCCAATAAATAATTCCACTTAAAATAGCCGCGAAAAAACACCAGGTACTTGGCAACGAATGTTTGAAAAAGATAAATGCCAAGACCAATGCAATGAAGTTCGCAACGGCCAGCACCTTGGCTCCTTTCAGTGAAGAAACGAACAACGGAACAACGGTTACGATCACATACGTCAGCTGCTGAATTATTTGAATTTTATTCTCGAATGCTGAAGCGCTTACGGTGTAGTCTATGTGAAAATCATTCACCAAGGGTTGCGGATTTCCGGCAAGAAGCGTGTAGATGGAATGAAGGCCAGATGCGCTTCCTAGAAGGAATAGATAAAAGTTGATTTTCTTTTTCAGTCCGGGAGTTTCTGTTTTGTAAATGGAATAGGGCATAAGTATGGGCCACAACACCCAAGCGAAAAACAAGAACGCTTTAGTAGCCGTTTCTTGAATAAATTGAAAGTTGAAATTGTTGAAGCTTAACCATACAAACCCTTCTGTTAATTGCTGAACAGCAAAAAGAAATGGAATAGCACCGAGAAATTTCAAGTTGGAATTTTTACTCTTATTGAAGGTAACAACGCCAAGAGTTCCAATGACTATAGAAGCTGAAAAACTAGCGGTAGCGGAAAAGCACATATCAAATATTTTTTTCAATGTACTTCGAAATAGTTTGAAGACTACTTTTCTTTTTGCTTTTCGTAGTTTTGTTGAATGATAATACTTGAAACGCACATCAATTCTTCCATTCAAAACGTTTGGGAGATGTGGACTACTCCGGAACACATTTGCAATTGGAATTTCGCTGACGTCGATTGGCATTGTCCGGCTGCACGAGTAGATTTAACGGTAGGTGGAAGTTTTACATACACCATGGCTGCACGTGACGCTTCGTTTCAATTTGATTTTAGTGGAACGTATACTTCTGTTGTTGTGAATGAGCGCGTCGATGTTATTCTTGAAGATGGAAGGTTGTGGAATACCACATTTGAAGAAGTTGAAGGAGGAGTGAAGGTCACGGAAGAATTCGATCCAGAGAATGAGAATCCGGAAGACATGCAGCGCATGGGATGGCAGATGATCTTGGATCGTTTTAAGAATTATGTCGAATCGAAAAACTAAGTACTATGGCAACCAAATTTTCAACGTGTTTGTGGGCGCATGACGCCAAGGGAATGGCGGAGTATTACAAGAATGTCTTTGCCGATTTTCAATTCATTTCAGAGAACCCAATGGCGGCGGTGTTTGAAGTAGCAGGCAATCGATTGATGTGTTTGAACAACGGACCTCAGAACATGGACTTCAATGAAAAGGTTTCTTTTGTTTTATCGGTAGATACGCAGGACGAAATTGATCACTACTGGAATTACTTCACGCAAGAAGGACAAGCGGGTCAATGCGGTTGGTTGAAGGACAAATACGGTGTGTCTTGGCAAGTTGTTCCAAGTATGTTGGGCAAGCTCATGACCAATCCCGAAACCGCCCCAAAAGCGGCTTACGCATTCATGCAAATGTCGAAGTTCGATATTGCGAAGTTGGAAGAAGCGGTGAAATAAAAAAAGCCTCGCATTTCTGCAAGGCTTTGCTCCCCTATTTGGTAATATAATCATCAAGAGATTGAGTGATTGTATATGCTTTGATTTTTCAATTGTCTATTATAGACTTCAAGTATTCAAGATAAACCTCTCCTCTACGTTCTGCAAAGAAATCAAGGAGTAGGACTGCACTTGATTGAATAAACAATCCCAATCCAATTCCGTTCCAAAGGGAATTTTGCTGAGTTCCGTACATAAGAATAACCCCTATGATTATTAAAGTGATTTCAGTGAATCTAAAAATTACAAAATTCCGCATGACTTTTTCCATTCTAGGAATTTCTTCTGTTTGAATCATTTCCGGTTTTTTCGACAGATAGGTTTGCACTCTTTTAATATCTTTTGGGCTACGATAAATTAACGTTAGGCCAACCACAATTTCTAAAGCAGAAACCAAAATAAAGGGAATCGCTATTCCTTTCGTAAAAGAGGTTTTAGTAACAGAAAGGAATATCACTGCTAAAGCTATCCCTAAAAGACTTAAACTTAAAAACAAGAAACTTTCAAGTTTTTCTCCGGTAAAATATTTCACAATTGGATTCATCGCTTATAGTTTGAAGAACTTTCTATTCATTCTGTAAATAAATCCATATCCGAAAATCTTACTTAATAAATTGAGGAGTTTAGCGTCTTTACCTGCCATGTATCGAAGTCTTTTGGTTCCATCTGTTGCTGCCTCAAAAATGACCTCAGTAACTACATTTGTTGGAGATGATTTTTTAAGCATTTCCGGGAATGCTGTCATAATTTTTGTTACTATATTTTGATAGGCAATTAGTTTTTCATCATTGTTAAAATCAAAAGAACGACCTGCAAAATCTGTAGCAATTGAACCTGGTTCAATTATTTTAACAGAGCCTCCAAATTGCTCTACCTCATATCTTAGAGATTCTGAAATACCCTCAACAGCGAATTTGGTTCCGTGGTATAGCGATCCTAATGGGAATGTCATTTTACCACCCATTGATGAAACATTTATGATTGTTCCGTTTTTATTTTCTCTGAAATGCGGGAGTATTGCTCTTGTAACATCTAAAAGACCAATGACATTGGTGTTAAATTGGCGCAATATCTTTTCACGAGGAAATGACTCTAAAGGACCGTATGCTCCGTAACCGGCATTGTTCAGGAGAACGTCAATTCTTTTAAATTTTTCAATTCCATAGCTTATTGCTTTGTTTATCGAGTCTAGATCTAAAACATCAAGTTTCGTTACGATAACATTTTCCAAGCTGGTTAATTCGGTTTCCATTTCTGGATTTCTCATAGTCGCAACTACATTCCATTTTTTTTCATGAAAGAATTTGGCTGTTTCTCTACCTATGCCACTGCTTGCACCTGTAATTAAGATTGTTTTACTCATTTTGTTTTTTTATGGTTGGGAGCAAACATATCTGCTTAATTTTGATCCCACAACATTAGAGTATAGTCTAAGGTTGACATTTATTTTTCAACACCATATATTTGCAGCATGTTAATAAACGAACTGTCCAAAAGAACAGGTATTTCAGCTCATACCATACGCTTCTATGAAAAGTCTGGATTGATTGAAGGCAAGCGAGATGAATCTGTCAAGTCGAATAATTACTTTCATTATGATGAAGTAACAATAGAAAAGCTGGAGTTCATTAATGACGCGAAGTCTGTTGGTTTCACGATTAAAGAAATTGGTCAAATGATAGACGCTTGGTACAACAGGAAATACACCAAGAAACAAAAGCTCGAGATTCTTGATGACAAGTTGCTTTCTTTAGAAAAAAAGATGAAGGAGATCAAGGAAATGAAGAAACAGATACTTCAGTTCAAGGATGACGTCGTAAATAATAGATGTTAGGATTTTGAAAAAACGACTCTACCTCATTCTAGCACTTTTCATTTCAATGACCTCGTGTTTGCCTTTTCGAACGCTCAATTCAACGACTTACATAACGGCGAACGATGCATTTATTCTAGGCGACAATGAGCACGGGCGTTTTCAAGTTACGGTAACGAACACCTCCATTGCACCGGTAGATATTTGGCAATATCCCTTGTCGGGTGGAAGACACTCTTTGGTGTCGTTGCGTCCAACTGAAAAGATAAAATTGAAAGTGGAAAAGAACACCTCTATTCGAATTGAAAATACTTCGAGTGAGCAAGTGGCTGTGAGGCTTCGAGTAATGGGAGATTCAGGACTCTCGATGAACTATCGGGAGAAGTAGAAATTGCTATAGTTGGAAGAGGGGATTTCTGTCTACCTCAGTTAATCGATTTGATTTCTTTGTGGAAATAACAAATTTCAAAATTGTATCCATGTTCTTTTTTAAATTGATTTAAAAGTTTAGCTACCTCCAAATGCTTGGGATTATTTGGTCCAATAATCACTCTGGAAATTTCTATTTGTGGAGAAAAGCCTAGTTCCTTCTCTAGGTTGATGGTATAAGCATTTACGGAAGTGTTTTTCCCAACAATGGGGAGTCTGATAAAGTTTCTTACTTGTTGGTCTGTATATAAATCTTCATAATGATTTCGATGAATACTTTCCTTCGAAAAAAAACCGTCATTCAAGAACAATAATCGAACTTCGTTTTCCTTTTTGAATGAAATCTTTTTATGAAAAGCTGAAACCTTCAAAAGAAGCACTGGCAAATCAGTAACTTCTAAATCATGCTCATTTTTAAATGCGTCATCTAATTTTTTGAGTTTTCGTAGATTCTTCAAATTCTCTTTTCCATAAAGTACTTTACCAAATATCATGTTGTGAATTTTGGTGGAGGTAAATTTGTATTCAATTGCGCATCCCATTCCTTTGCTTGCGTATTGATTCCACATGTGCTGACTATCCAAAATTTCTGGACGTGATAAACACGCTGACAGGCAGAATATATTGGGTTTAGCTTCTTCTATTTTTTTATTTTCACCGTTGGAGAATATACTTGAGGCGAAATGTAATTCTGATTTATCCGAGAGGCAATTGAAATCAGACATTCTCAAAAAACCACTTTTAAGAATTTGACTTAATGCAGGCAATGAAGTAAAGTGAATGAAAGAGGAACTCTCGTCAAATTTGTACTGTGTTTCTTCAAAAAGTTTTTCACTTGAAATCAATGCGTCGAATTTTTTTAATGGCAAATCACCGGATAGCGTGAAACCAGTTTTTTTGAAATGTGCATTTGGCAGCACCTTTTTCAAAACACTTTTTTCATATAATTCAATATTTTTGAAATTTGGATCGTCAGGGTCAATCATCAGTTCTAATAGATTTTAGTTCTCGATTTTTTGCAAGAAAACACTTCGAGATTTCATAAACATTTATAGCACGACTTAATTGTCAGTTGTATTTTTCCCAAGCCAGTCCGACATGCCTAACCACTCTTGTTTATATGCTGCGTGAGGTGCCCTAGGAATATTTTTCGGGAAACTATCTGATTTCGTATAGTCCAACCATTCTGCTCTATTATTAAGTTTTAATTTCCGGGCTATTTCTCTCGCTTCAATAAATGGAACAAATTCCCATTTGTGTATTCTTTTATATGACAGAAAATCCGGCCAACCCTTCCACTCTCCTGTTTTGCGATATTTGATATCTGGCATTTTTGGTAAGTATTCAGGATATGATTGTTGTGTTTTGAAATTCTCAAAATCTAATCTAGACTTGAGCCTAAAAGGCTTTAAATATTTCTTTGCATCTTCATAAGAATAATACTCCTTCAAGTTGTCTGATATCTTAAAAGTTCCTAGCCATTCGCCGTAGTTTACCCAGCCTTTGTCTCTATAATGAGTATCAGGTGTTTTTGGTATTAGAATATTGTAATCCTTTGATTTGCC
>JBIKRF010000122.1:0-5730 GCA_044349305.1 Flavobacteriales bacterium | reverse complement strand
TGACCGAGATGCAAAAGGAAAGGTCAAGTACAAGGAATTTGCTCCAGAGCAAAAGCCGAAAGACATATTAGAAATTTTAGGATATTACAATGATTAAAAGAAATTCAAGTATACATCTTGTTGTCGTACTTATTGTTATAACCTCGGCGTTTACCTACAAAAATGGCATCATCGAATTTGTGAAGCAAATTCCATATGTAGCCTACATGGCCGAGTCGGTATTCCGCATTACAATTACGGTTTTAATCACAGATATCATTCATCAAATTGTTGTTTTATTCTACCGTTCTGAATTAGTAGGAAGGCGCGATAACTTCTTGTATGGAATTGGTCACATTAAAAAAGTACTTTTCGCCTTGTATGCAGGGCTATTACTTTTAGCGATCTTAAATATTTCTCTGGAGAAAGCACTGACTACCTTATCACTTCTTGCAGCAGCCATTGTTTTAATTGCGAAAGACTACATCTCGAATTTCATCAATGGAATGTACATGACTTTCGCACGTGTAGTGAACATTGGAGACGAGGTTTCAATTGGACTTCATAAAGGAAAAATTCAAGACATAACGTTGTCGAGTGTTCACTTATTGAACGAGGATGATGATTTGATTTATATCCCAAATAGCGTTGTTTTCAGTTCCGATATTGTGAACTATACACGAAGAGAAATCAAGAAAACCAGTCTCGATTTCGAAATCGATATTCTTGCAATTCATGAGGTAACTGAATTGGAAGCTGAAATCATTGACGGAATGAAGGAATTTCATTCCAATATTAAGCCGGGTTCCTACAATTTAAAAGTGGTTGCCATTACCGGCGAGCACATCAAGTTCAAGTTTCAGTTTCTCGTTATTGAAGGAACAGATAAAGAATTGGAGCGACTGATTAAGCGCAGAACCATTCGTTATATCGTGAAATTGGTGAATGAACGCACTGAAAAAGCAAACAGATAAACGTTTGTTTTTCTTTCAACATTCTTACCCTAAAAAAAATCACAAACTTTTTTATTGAAAATTCGAATTGATGTTCGAATTTCGCGAATACTATGGGAAAATATTCTACAATGCGTGAGTTCATGGAGAGCAATTATTTGCACTTCAACTCTGCGGCTTTGGTTGACGCAGCCAAAGGTTACGAAGCACACTTAACAGAAGGTGGCAAAATGATGATTACACTTGCAGGAGCGATGTCTACTGCAGAGTTAGGAATTTCTCTAGCCGAAATGATTCGCGCTGGGAAGGTTGACATCATCTCTTGCACCGGTGCGAACCTCGAGGAAGATCTTATGAATCTTGTTGCTCACGATCACTACGAGCGTGTTCCGAATTACCGCGATTTAACTCCGCAAGAAGAATGGGGTTTGTTGGAACGTGGATTGAACCGCGTAACCGATACGTGTATCCCAGAAGAAGAAGCATTCAGAAGATTGCAAAAACACATTCATGCTCTTTGGGCAGATGCGCAAGCGAAAGGCGAGCGTTATTTCCCGCATGAATTCATGTACAAAATGATATTGAGCGGTGTATTGGAACAATACTACCAAATTGACCCGAAGAACTCTTGGATGATTGCTGCTGCAGAGCGCAACCTTCCAATCATTTGTCCAGGATGGGAAGATAGCACCATGGGAAATATTTTCGCTAGCTATTGCATCAAAGGTGAAATTCAACCTACCACCATGAAGAGCGGTATTGAATACATGATGTGGTTAGCAGATTGGTACACAAAAAATTCAGGTGGAAAAGGAGTTGGATTCTTCCAAATCGGTGGAGGTATTGCAGGTGACTTCCCAATTTGTGTTGTGCCTATGCTTTACCAAGACATGGAAATGCATGACATTCCATTCTGGGGTTATTTCTGTCAGATTTCAGACAGTACCACCAGCTACGGATCTTATAGCGGTGCAGTTCCAAACGAAAAAATTACTTGGGGTAAATTAGACATTAACACTCCTAAATTTATTATTGAAAGTGACGCGACAATTGTTGCTCCTCTTATTTTTGCTTGGCTATTAAATCACTAAGAGTTTTTTTTTGAATTATGAAACGCGTAATTAAAGACTACAACAGCATTACTGACGAACATGCTGCATTAATTGAAGCCGCTTATCCGAACGGTTTCGAAAATGAACATTTAGTATCTTTCACCACACCGAAAGGTGAATTTATTAAAGCTCTTGAAATCCGCACTGAAGACACCATTTACTTGTTCAAAATTGACAAGAACATGAAGGTCGATGAGGAAGAAGGAAATGATGACGGTTTGAACTTGAATGACATAGATGGATTCAAGTCAGATGACGATTCAAATGACGATGACGACGACGGTGATGATGACAACGACGACGCTGCAGACGACGGCGATGAATCTGACGAAGAAGAAGACTAATTTTAAAAGCCCGGAAGGGCTTTTATTTTTCAACCCAAACAACCTTTTGCCCCAACAGTTTATCTCTGTATTATGAAATACATTTTTCCACTTCTCTTTTCTATTTCTTCGTTGCTCGGATCTGCTCAATGCATTGATCCAACACTTATTAATTTGAACGTGATGTGTCCTGCTATCTGGGCACCCGTTTGCGGATGCGACGGTAACACATACAGCAACACTTGCGAAGCAACGAATTACGGCGGTGTAACTTCATGGACCGACGGTGAATGCACCGGTCTAACTTGTCTTCCAATTCCCACTGGAGTTGATTTTGGAATGTGCGACATGGCTTTGGGTATAGCCATGACCGATAGCGGTTGCGTTTCATTAAGCGGCTGCGGCTATATCGGTTCAGATGGAATCGATTACTCGCTTGGGTTCTACACTTCATCTTATGCCTGCAACGCTTCCTGCCTTCAAGATACTACTGTATTTATTGAATGCATTGACTCGACTCTTATTGATTTGAATGCGATTTGCCCGACAGTTTTTTTACCTGTATGCGGATGTAACAACATCACTTATGTCAATGCTTGTGAAGCCGTAAATTACGGCGGAGTCCTAACATACACAGACGGTGCATGCACTGAACAAGCGCCACTATGCAGCAATGTCAGTGGACTAGACTTCGGTCTTTGCCAAATGTTTCTTGGGTTCGCCTCTAACGGCACGTCTTGTTCAGGATACAGCGGATGCGGTTATGTTGCAGGCAACATTGATTACTCAACTTCGTTTTACAACACACTCGAAGAATGCCTTAGCAATTGTGCGTCCTCAGGAGTCTGCGTGGATTCTTCACTCATAGATCCAAACATAGGTTGCTTTACGATTTACGATCCTGTGTGTGGTTGTGACGGTGTCACTTATGGAAATTCTTGCGAAGCAATCTATTTCCACGGCATAGTGGATTTCACCGCGGGTGAATGCGGAGTTGGTGTGAATGAATTGATGAAGCAAATAGAAATCTTCCCGAATCCAACAACCGGTTTTATTCAAATCAATGCAGATTTAGGTGGAAGAAAAGAGCTGACTGTGATGACAATTTCAGGACAAGCTGTTTTGGAAGACTCATTCCTAAGTAAAAAGAGAACACTAGATCTGTCCAGCCTTCCAGCAGGAATGTACTTGATTAAAATAACAAGCAAAGAAGGAAACGTAACGCAAAGAATTATAAAAGAGTAATCTTGTTTCTTCCCATTTGAATTTTTCCTTTTCGCTCCATTTGCTTGAGCAAACGGGAAATAACTTCGCGAGAAGAATTCAATTGGTTTGCTAATTCTTGGTGAGTGGTTTTCAATTCGCTTCCCTCCTTCTCTGATTTCTGCTTCAGCAATTGCGACAAGCGATCATCGAGGTTATGAAAGGCAATACTATCAATGGTATTAAGCAATTCTTCGAATCTCTTCTGATAGGTTTTAAGAATAAATGATTTGAAGGAAGGATACTTCGTGGTCCATTCATCAATAATCTGAATTGGCAAAAGCAACAACTCCGTGTCTTCTTCTGCTACCGCGCGAACATTGCTCACGGCGTTTCCGCTGCAACAAGTAAGTGACATTGCGCACGTTTCACCTGGACGAATGTAATAGAGCAACAACTCATGCCCTTCTTCATCTTCACGAAGAATACGTAATTGTCCTTTCAACAATAATGGCATGTACACAATCGGATCTCCAATGTCTACCATCCAATCATCGGCGCGCAGTTTTTTCAACTTGGCAGTTTCTAAAATAATCTCTACTGTGCTACGCTCGTAGATATCGGGAAACACTTGTTGGAACTCGGCTACAGAAAGATTCGACATAGGATTTGCGTGATGATTTTCCTCACAAATATAGAATTATTATGGAAACTGATTTTTGTACACGCGAATCGGATTAAATTCGTTGCAAGAATTAGAAATTATGAGTAAGTCGAACTGGCCCTTATGGGAAATATTCATCCGCAGCAAAAGCGGATTGGCGCACAAACACGTTGGAAGTTTACACGCAGCAGATGCTAAAATGGCTATTGAAAATGCACGTGACGTATACACGCGTCGCATGGAAGGCGTTAGCATTTGGGTAGTTCCAAGTTCTGAAATCACAGCCTCTGCTCCGGCAGACAAAGACGCTATGTTCGATCCAGCAAACGACAAAGTTTATCGTCACCCAACATTTTACGACATTCCTGACGAAATCGGACACATGTAATCATGAAGAAAGAAGAAGCATTAGCGCTGCATTTAGCAGACAACAACCTTATACTCGGACAGCGCCTTTCGGAATGGTGCGGACACGGACCTGTGTTGGAAGAAGACATTGCGTTAAGCAATATGGCGTTGGATTACATTGGTCAAGCAACGCTACTTTTCAAGCATTTAGCAGAGGCTAGCGGAGATACCAAAACAGAAGACGACTGGGCATTCCTTCGCGATGCTTGGGATTACAAAAATTTCTTGGCGTTGGAACTTCCAAACGGAGACTACGCCTTTACCATTGCCCGTCAGTATTTGTATTCGGAATGGTACAACTTATATCTCATTGAACTTTCTAAATCGAGTAACACTTTCCTTCAAGAATTTGCATTGAAGTCTGTGAAAGAAGTTCGTTACCACTTGCAACACGGCCGAGACTGGGTGTTGCGCATGGGCGACGGAACGGAAGAAAGTCATGCACGCATTCAAAAAGCAGTAAACAACATTTGGAGTTACACCGGTGAATGGTTTATTCCAAATGCAAACGATACCGATCTTTCAGCAACGGGTATTTGTCCAAACGTTGAAAGCCTCCATCAAACCTGGATGGAAAATGTTCAAGCAACTTTGAACGAAGCCACTTTGCAAATGCCTGTTTCAGGATGGATGCACAAAGGCGGACGCGAAGGAAAGCACACCGAACACCTCGGACATCTGTTGAGCGAAATGCAATTTCTTCAAAGAACTTACCCGAATTCAAAGTGGTAAAATGAATTACTCGATTCAAGAAATTTGGGAGTTTCTCAAAGAAGTGGAAGACCCCGAGATTCCCGTCTTGAATGTGGTTGAAATGGGCATTGTACGCGATGTTCAGCTCGAAGACAACAAAGTTATTGTTTTGATTACACCAACCTATTCGGGTTGCCCGGCAATGCATGCCATAGAGCAAGATGTTCGTGAAATGTTGGTGGAAATGAACGTTGAAAATTTCGATGTGAAGACGATTCTTTCTCCGGCCTGGACAACAGATTGGATGACCGAAGAAGCACGTGTTAAGTTGGAAGCGTATGGCATTGCGCCGCCGCAGAAGGGCAGCGCAGACAAAAATCTTCTTATGGGTAAAC
>JBIKRF010000188.1:0-5792 GCA_044349305.1 Flavobacteriales bacterium | reverse complement strand
CAAACTGTCCATTTGGCTTTAAAAACCGGGATATAATTTTGGCCCACTTGTCCAAGTCAGGCAACCAACCAATGGTGCCATAACTTGTAAATACCACATCGAATTTTTCGTTTAAATGGTTTGGTAAGTCGTAAACATCGCAGCAAATAAACTTTGCATTTGAATTTGTGTCCTTTGTAATTTGTTTTGCACGGTCAATGGCTTTGTCCGACAAGTCAACGCCGGTAACGTCTGCACCAAGTCTTCCTAACGAAATTGTGTCTTGTCCAAAATGACATTGTAAATGCAAAATCGATTTTCCTTTTATGTTGCCAAGCAAGTTTAGCTCAATGTCATTTAGAGAGTTTTTCCCTTTCAGAAACCCGGCTTGGTCGTAAAATTCCGATTGTATGTGTATGTCGGTTCTGTTATTCCAAGACTGCCGGTTTATTTCTATATACTTTTGGTCTGTGTTCATTTTTCTAAAATCGGTTGTTTTAAAATAACAGCTAAGGGTTTCGGACTTTAGGTTGGAGGATTATGAAGCCAAAGCTGGAGACCAGCGCCAAAGTTTATTATTCACGCAGCTGTTTTTATTTGCGCTGTACGCCAAATGAAGCAAAATCCGTGTCAGTGGTTCATGCGATTGTACGCCATAGCTGTTGGCAATGTATGTACTAATTCAAAAAGTCACGCATAGTTTTTAGATAAAGTTCCGGTTGCTCCACTGAAATAGCATGACCTGCATCGGGGATAATTTTTAATTGGCAATTTGGAAAGTGCTCTAAATAGTCATGCATGTAGACCCATGGTTGATTGTCGCACTGTCCTTTCATAATCAGGATAGGCATTTTCAGGCCTTTAAGTTTTGGTCTTGGGTCTTTGGTTTCACTGAAGCTCTGCACGGTCATTACTTGCACATAAAAACCTCCTCCACCTTCCGCTTTCAATGCTTTGGAAGTATCACATACGGTTGCTTTGTTCAATTCTTGATTAAGATGCGTTTGAAAATCATCTGCCTCTTTATCAGATGCAAGTTTTTTGCCGAAGGCTTTTGCCCAAAAGCTTACCACAGCAGTTCGGACGCTTTTTGATTTTTCATTGGCCTGTTTGTTTGAGTAAGGTGGGTTCCTCAAGTTCAAACTGTCAGGTGGGGTGGTGCTTCGCAAATCCACACGAAATGGTTGAATAGGCCCCGCCCCTGTGAAAATAACCTGCTGAACTTTTTGTGGATTGTCAGCTATAAATAATATAGCAAGTATAGCACCCCATGATTGTCCGATTAGGATTACTTGCTCTGCGCCTATCTTCTTTATGATTTCTTCCAAATCTTTTTTGTGTCGGTCAGCAGTATACTCCTTGATGTTTGTCAATCTGTCTGATAGCCCGCTACCGATTTGGTCATATAGATAAATGTCGTAGCCGTCTTCTGAAAGCGGTGCTAATGACTTAATGTGGCTGTTTGAGACAAATCCTCCAGGTCCTCCGTGCAAATAAATAATCGGATGCGGTTTCTTTGTGCCTTTGGCAGCTACTAAAGTGTAGGCAATCTTAGAACCTGTTGGTAAATCCCAATATTGCGTGTTTTTACGTTTTTGTAACTGAGGAACATCATAAACGCTAGGAATGAAGGCGATAAGTAAACATGCTGCTACACATAACAGCAAAGCGTACTTAATAAATTTGAAAAGTTCCTTACGCATTTAGTTGATTTCTTGCAGGTATTTTGGAGTTAGCTGCCTACCCAAGCATGACTGCTCACATTTTCGGGCATGGTGAAGAAGCGGATTTCGAAGCATTTGACCGTATGCTAGCACCAAACTTACTTAAATGTAAAAAGCTTGAATTTACCACTTCCCCGCCATAAGTTATAGATGCAGTTGTGTGCTTTTTCTTAGTTCCAAATATTAAACAAGCCCCAATACCCAAATGCTAAAATTAACACAATATAAATCATGTTATTAGAGATTAACATAGCCTTTATCCAAAGTTTTGTTTTGATTGATTTACTTTGTTTTAAGGTATATAAGGTAAAAGGAACAATAGTCAAGAGTAGTAAAAACGGCATGTAGGATGAGGCACTTATTAAATTTGAACTGTAATGGATGTAAGGTGCATTAAAATAGTAGATGTATAGATTGGTAGCTAATACAAACAAATAGCTTGTCAATAATAAATTCATCCCCGCTATGAGTATTGCTGCCCTGATAGAGATTCCTATGCTATTATTTCTGATTAAGAAAAGGCCTATGAGAAGGACGAAAAAGGTTAGAATTCCACCTAAGACTACAAGTGAGATTCTAAAAATAGGAGTATTATGAGGAGTCTTATAGTTAGCAAGTCTTTCAAATTCTGAGTTCTTTGGAAATAAATCGGGGATACTAAGGGTGTGGTCGCCTTTCGCCAAGGCTTCAGTCAAATTAAATTGTACGGTGGTATCAAACGAGTGGTAAAAGTATAGGTTAACCAATTTGTCCTGTGTGTCCCAAATAGAAGTAAGAAGTGTGCCATCTCCATTTCTGCTTCTGCAAACATGCATTGTGTCTGAAAGGTCTTTACAAAAAGATAAAGAGGCATTTACTTCACGATTATTTAAAAAATCTTCTCCATTTCTGTAGCGTTCGAGTTGTCTTGCTTGTTCACGGTCTGTAATGGATGGACAAAAATTAGAGAGTACATAATGCGATTCATCACCTTCAATTAATGTATATGGTTCTACAATCAAATAACTACCTGAGCTGTCGACATAGATAAACACATCATCTAAAAACACACTATGGTCGTATTGTTCAATATATTTCTTGACTTCTTTCACAGTTGCACATTTGTGTAAGATGCTTGTCAGGTAATCAACCTCATTTCCGATTTTAAGTCTATTTAGAAATGTTTTTTTTTGCTTTGGGTAATACGCTGCCAATCGAGAAAATGCAAGTCCTTTTTCATTCATTCCTGATTGAGGGGCAGTTCTGTTTGCTCCTACCTGTCTTGACCCTGTAAAGCCTGCGCCATATTCACGGCTGTTTTTAGCATTTTCAAACCAAATGCTTGAAGTTGTTCTCCAGGCATCTTCATTACAACCAACCATTGTTTTTCCATCAACGGTGATTTTATACATACTACATGCTTGAATCTTATCCCCAAAGAGTGATATATTAAGAAAGGCAAATAGAATTATATAAGTTTTGTTAAACCTCATTCTTCAAAACGATTTTTGTTTCCGTAAAATTACTTACAGCCTTTGGCGGCTATCCGCAAGGCGAAACTTTTACCAAAAAACTTGATTTGAAAAATTGATTTTTGCGTAACCACGAAGCTATTTATGAAACACGAAGCCCTGTCTTTACGGAGGTGCTGTTAGGGCTGGTTTGAGTCTACTTTATCTAAATTTTATGATACTGCATTTGTCTAGCCCGCTTTTATTCAAATGTAAGATAATGCCATCTCCATTCGGGTACTTTTTTCTAGCTCTTTTGATAAAATTAGCCCTAATTGTTTCATATTGAGTTCCGCTAACAAATCCTAAGTCCACAGTTCCCAAACTGTCGTAAGGCATTACAGGCTTGCTATCCATAAAAATATAAAATCCCTCAATTTTTGTTACTTCCGCATTCGAATAGCTGGATTCATCTCTATCTGTGTTGAACGCTAAGCTGATTGTCATGCAAATGCCTAGCACCCCCCCCAAAAAAACACTTTTCATTTTTTTATAAAATTTTATTTCCTACTCCTTTGGCTTTTCGGTGACGCCCCGTTTTCGAACCTCAAAGCTTCAATTTTTTACTAAAGTACAATAAAAGAACAAAGCTCCAAGTTTGCACGCCACCCCGCTTGACGCAAAATATGTATTAAGCGATTGCTTTTTATGCATTGTTGCTGTCATTCTATTGTCCATTTACTCCGTTAATCACAGCGCGAAATTTTGCAATAAATCCAGCATCAACGCCATTTATACTAAATTTCTTCAACCTTAATCAACTTGCTCCAAGTCACTTTGGATGTTTTGAAAGGAGGTCGTCTGAAACCTGTTGCATAAAACAGCCAAGCCATACGTGATCGCAAGCGGTAAATTTTGCCTATTTGATAAGTGAACGATACATACTTGATGCCGGAATCTGTGTAAAAGATCACTTCGTGTCCTGTATATGCTGGTAGTGAGGCCTGAATCGACTGTGCCCCATTATAAACCCATAAGACGCAATTGTCTGATTTGTTTTTGTCACGATTACTCCAAATTCTCTTCACCTTGCTCCAGTTTTCTTTCCTCACAGCACGGCATAACGCACTTTTTGTTGGCTCATAAACGACAAGTTTTGGCAAAATTTCAAACGGATACTCCAAAAAATTGCTTGCAAAACTCCCCTCCCAAATAAAATGATCTGGATATTTATCTACATCATCTTCGGGAATAGGGTCTGTGTCTGTAATTTGGCGAAATGCATACTTGAAAAACGAAGAATTTTCTGGACAGTAAAGCACTTGAAATGCGTATTTCCCCTTTTTCAAATCAGGAATTTGAATGGATGATTCAAATCGCAATCTGGCATTTTGGGCGTCGTTTACAAACAAAGGCAAGGAATACCGCTCATTTGGTTCCAATTGCCAAAAACTACCCTCTGTTTTATATTTTGAGGTGTCCATATCCAAAAAATCTTGAGAGGTATAAACCAAATTATATTGACCCGCTTGGTCGATTTCATAAACACGTAGTTGAAAAAGAGGTTTTCCATAGTTTTGGGCATACGGAACAAGAATGCTACCACGATGATTTGAAACATTCTGAATGGTTATTCGCAGCGGGATTATATTCGTTTGGTGTTCTAAAACAGGAAGCTGCTCCAACGTAATTTTCAAATCCTGAGGACGTAAATCTTTGGCATACCCCAAGAAAGAGATAATCGAAAAAAGCAATAAAATTAGACCTCGAATAGCCATCGTGGGTGATTATGTGATTTGGATAAATCTACGTTTAAAAAGGCTGACCGAGACATCGCTTGGTTTTCAATCACTGAGGTGCCATTTCCATACAGTATAATGTGACAGGTGTCCATTTGGTTTTGTATGTTCATTTTTCAGCTATTGACTGTTTTTTGTTCAATCGAATAACGCACTTTTGATGAATATATTGATGTATCCGATTGCTGAGGATGGCACAGTTATATTAATTAAAGAGCCTGTAGGAAAAATTTGTTTCATCACAGCCAACTTTGAAGCCTTGCAGTTAAAGTGCCGCGCACAGGCGCCTAATCTTATCGGGATGCGCTTGAGCGCTGTAAGGCATGGTTATTTTAAGAGTGATTCAATTGTCTTATCTAAGTCTTTGACAGTAGTCGGCCCTAAGCCAATCATATAGTTTGAGATTATAGAATTCGTATCTATTACTAAATGGGTTGGATAAGAATTCACTTTATATAGTCCTGCTACCTCTTTACTGTCAGCAATTATGTTGTATTTAAAGGTTTTTGTTTTTAAAAAATTCTCAATTTTCGATTTGTCATTAGTGGCAAAACCAAGAAAAACCACTTCCTTTCCATTATATTTATCAACTAAGTCATTTAGCTCTGGAATTTCCATTACGCATGGTTTGCATTCAACGAACCAAAAATTAATAACAATCACTTTTCCTTTTAACTTTTCAAGCGAATACTTATTACCGTAAATATCTTTTACTGAAAATGGGAATGCCTCACTTCCAATTAATTCACTTTTATTTTGTCCGGGATTTTGCATATTAGCTTGCATTTGCTTCATTTGCTCCTTCTCAAGCTCTGTTGCTTTTCTTAACAAGAAAGCCTTTACTACTTTATTACTGTCAA
>JBIKRF010000121.1:0-5812 GCA_044349305.1 Flavobacteriales bacterium | reverse complement strand
TAATTTGGCTAAACGTTTTTTAGAGGATATCCTCAACCTTCAGAGATGGCAGAGAAAATTAAAACAATTTTAATTACGCAACAAGATCCAGGGTCTGACAAAAACCCATATGTAGATCTTGCTAAAAAGCATAAGCTAAAAATTGATTATCGACCTTTCGTGCATGTTGAAGGCGTTAGTGGACAAGACTTCCGTCAGCAACGAATTGACTTTGCCGAACACCCCTCGGTGTTGTTCACGAGTAGAAATGCAGTGGATCATTATTTCCGATTGGCAAAAGAATTACGTATCACTGTTTCTGATGCAACGAAATATTTTTGTTTGAGTGAGGCTATTGCGTTTTACTTGCAGAAGTATACACAGTTTAGAAAACGCAAAATTTTCTACGGTAACGGAACGTTTGCAGAGATTATGGATTTCGTTAAGAAGCACAAAACAGAAAAGTTTATGCTTCCATGTTCAGATATGTTGAAGCCTAGTATTCCAGAGATTTTAACGAAAGAAAAAATTGATTTCTCTAGGGCTGTCATGTACAAGACCGTATGTAGTGATTTGAGCGATTTGGCCGATGTGAAGTATGATATGTTGGTATTCTTTTCACCTTCAGATATTGAGTCCTTGTTCAAGAACTTTCCTAAGTTCAAGCAGAATACTACGAAGATTGCGGTATTCGGACAAACTACTGCTCAGGCTGTTGAAAACGCGAAGCTTCGTATAGATGTTATGGCACCTAACCCCAAGGCGCCAAGTATGAGTAAAGCTATCGAGTTGTTCATTCAGCAGAAATAATATTCCCTTTTATGGCATAAGTGTTTGTGAAGGTGTTGAACGCCTTTTCTGAATTTTGCGTGTATGAACAACGCGCAACAACTTTTGTATACACTGGCACTTTCCAATGTGCCGCATTTGGGTCCTATTCGTTTTCGAAAACTCATCGAGAAATTCGGTTCAGCCGAGATTGCTTTTCACACTCCCATTTCAAAATGGGAGCTGCCCATTCGATTTTCCTTCGACACGAAAAAGCAAACTGAATTTTTGCAGAAGTCTGAGCGCGAGATGAGCGATGCCCTTCAACACAAAATAGAAATAGTAAGTTTTGAATGTGAGCAATACCCCAAGCGATTGAAGTACTTCGATGACGCGCCGGTATTCTTGTTTAAGCGGGGCAATGCTGAGGTAAATCCTTCTCGCACCATTGGTGTTGTTGGAACCCGAAATGCAACGGCTTATGGAAGATGTTTCTGCAACGAACTTATTGCTTCACTTCGTGAATTGGATGTGGTTGTTATTAGTGGATTGGCTTTAGGTATCGATGCACAAGCACATACGTCGGCGTTGGAGAATAGCATGGTCACTTGGGCGTGCATTGCCAACGGACACGAGAATATTTATCCAAAGGAAAACAAGAAGTTGGTTCGTCGTATTGAAGAAACCGGTTTAGTATTTTCAGAACTAGCTCCGACCGTTAAGGCAGAACGTGAGTACTTTCAGACGCGTAACAGGTGCATTGCTGCACTTTCCGACGTGTTAATGGTGGTTGAGTCGGCAGCGAAAGGAGGAGCTCTTGTAACGGCGAATTTCGCGAATGATTTTAATAAGGAAGTATTCGCATTGCCGGGACGTGCAAACGATGCCTATAGCAGAGGTTGTAACAATTTGATTCGACAACAAAAAGCGCATCTCATTACTTCTGCCGAAGAGTTGTGTTCGCTTATGGATTGGAAGTTAGAAGCGAAAGCTACGCAATTGGTTATTCCGGAATTGGGAGTGGAGGAGACGAAGATTTTTAATTTGCTTCGAAGAGAACATGCGCTTGATTTGGATGTCTTGAAATGGAAATTCGAAGGTGAGAATTTAGCGCTGCATTTATTGAAAATGGAGTTGAAAGGAGTGATAAGGTGTTTGCCTGGAAATAAAATTGAACTAGCTTAATCTTGCGATTTGTTGTATTGAAATTTTTTCAATAAAGCAGGAACAAAAGCAATGCAGAATAAGCTTCCAATAGCGCAGACAGTTACGAAAATGAGCGCAACAGAAGAAGCTATAATATGCACTGGATAGAATTCGACCACAGCACCTTCCATGCGCACGAGTCCGAAGTTTTGTTGTAAGTAGGTTAGCGCCAATCCAATCGCGGTGCCGATTACAGCGCCTGTGAGATTGATGAATACGCCTTCTAGAATGAATATATTTCGAATGGTAGCTTTCGTAGCTCCCATGCTGTACATGACGTGAATGTCTTTTTTCTTCTCAATAATTAGAAGGGTAAGCGAAGCTAAAATGTTGAAGGAAGCAATAATTAAAATGAAAACGAGAATGAGGTAAGTGGCCCATTTCTCGCTTTCGTTGGTTTTGTATACCAAGGCGTTTTTGTCTTCTCTTGTTTGAACGTTCAGATCGGGAAGAAGGGTTTGTAATTTCTCCTTCAACTCAGGTAAATCTGTATTCGGAGAAGTTTGAATTTCTAATGAAGTAAAAGTTGAATCCATTTCATACAATTCACGCGCTAAACGGAAAGGGAGGAAGATGTATTTCTTATCAAGTTCAGCATTAGCCGTGAATATACCCGTAACATTGAGGTTTGTTTCGTTGAAAGCATTTTCTCTGTTGGTAGAAAGTCTTCTACCTGCCACAGGAGTTTTAATATTCAAAATAACGGGCGGTTGCAAGGAAGAGGGGAATTGAAGTTCACCGCGCACACCTAATCCAACGACAGCGAAATTCGCTGAATCTTCTTCCAACAGAAATTTACCAGAATAGACCATGCTATCGGTAGGAAGTGTTTTTACATAGTGCGGTTCAATGCCTTTGATAGTGGCTACTGTGTTTGAGTTGTTGTATTGCAGCCAGGCATCATTTTCAATAACTTTTCCGATTGCGGTTACGCCTTCGAGTTGTTGAATTTTTTCAAAGGGAATGGATTTCTCTTCGATCTGGATTCCTTGTTTTGCAACAACAGTTATGGGCGCATCGAAGCTCGAGAAAAGGTCTTCGATAAGCAGCTCTAATCCGTTGAAAGCACTCATTACAAGAATCATTGCGCAAGCAACAAATGCCACAACGCTCATGGATATGAGCGAAATGGCATTTATAATGTTTCGCGATTTTTTCGCGAACAAATACCGTCTAGCAATGAAGAGCGATAGCTTCACGAATTATAGTGTTCCGCGTCTTTCTTGTTCGCGTTCGATTGATTCAAAAAGTGCTTTGAAGTTTCCTTTTCCAAACGACTGAGCTCCTTTTCTTTGAATAATTTCAAAGAACATGGTTGGTCTGTCGAGAACTGGCTTGGTAAAGATTTGAAGTAAATACCCTTCGTCGTCGCGATCGATTAAGATCCCAAGTTCTTGAAGCGGAGCAAGGTCTTCATCAATTTTTCCAACACGTTCTAAAACCGTTTCGTAATAGGTGTTTGGAACTGTAAGGAATTCAACGCCGTTGTTTTTTAAAGCGGTAACTGTTTCAATGATGTTGTTTGTTGCAACAGCAATGTGCTGAACACCCGCACCGTTGTAAAATTGAATGTACTCTTCAATTTGGCTTTTCTTTCTTCCTTCTGCAGGCTCGTTAATTGGGAATTTAACACGACCGTTTCCGTTCGACATTACCTTACTCATTAAGGCGGTGTATTCGGTAGAAATGTCTTTATCGTCGAAGCTCACAAGTTGCGTGAACCCCATCACTTTTGCGTAGAATTCAACCCACTGATTCATTTCATTCCAACCTACATTTCCCACCATGTGGTCGATGTATTTCAATCCAACATCTTTCGGTTGGAATTTAGGTTCCCATTTCACATAGCCTGGCATGAAAACACCGTTGTAATTTTTGCGCTCTACGAAGTAGTGAAAGGTTTCACCGTAGGTGCGAATTCCGCTTAGGATAACCTCTCCATTTTCATCGTTTAGACGAATCGGATCAAGGCAAGTTACGCCTCCGCGTTCAGTAGTTTCTTCCCACGCTTTCGTTGCATCTTCTACCATTAAGGCAATGACTTTAACGCCATCTCCGTGTTGATTAACGTGCTCGTTTATTGGGCCACCAGGACCAAGTGCTGTGGTTAAAACTAAACGGATTTTATCTTGCTGAAGAACATACGAAACGGCATCTTTCGATCCGGTTTCAAGTCCGCGATAAGCAAGAGGTTTATATCCCCAAGCGCTCATGTAATAGTGTGCGGATTGTTTTGCATTTCCAACATACAATTCAACGTAGTCGGTACCTAATAGAGGTAGGAAATCTTGTGCGTCAGCAAATATTTTTTCTATTTCTGAACCTGCGTCGTAAACATTCATTATAACCAGCTTTTAATATAATTTGGATCGTTAATTTGAAGGGCTGCTTCGGTAATTCGAAGCGGTCTGAAAGGGTCAATCATAACCGCAAGTTCTTGCGTTTCTTTTTGACCTACACTTCTCTCGTATGCACCAGGGTGTGGTCCGTGAGGAATACCGCCTGGGTGAAGGGAAATGAATCCTTTTTCAATGTGATTTCGACTCATGAAATCGCCGTCTACATAGTACAACACTTCGTCTGAATCGATGTTGCTGTGGTTGTAGGGAGCGGGAATGGATTGCGGATGATAATCGTATAATCTAGGAACGAACGAACAGATTACGAAGTTGTGTCCTTCGAACGTTTGATGCACCGGTGGTGGTTGGTGAATGCGTCCGGTAATCGGTTCGAAATTGTGAATCGAGAACGCAAAAGGATAGTTGTAACCGTCCCATCCGGCAACATCAAAAGGATGAGTAGCATACACCAAGGTGTGCATGTGATTTTCCTTTCTGATTTTTACCGTGAAATCTCCTTTTTCGTCGTGTGTTTCAAGCTCTGAAGGACGCTTGATATCGCGCTCACAGAATGGTGCGTGTTCAAGCAATTGACCGAATTGATTTCTGTAGCGTTTAGGCGTTACAATTGGAGAGAAACTTTCAACAATGAATAATCGGTTGTCCTCTGTATCAAAATCGATTTGATAAATCATGCCTCTCGGAATAACCAAGTAGTCTCCGTATTCAAATGGAATGTTGCCAAGGAATGTGCGCAATTTTCCGGATCCACAATGAATGAAAATGACTTCATCGGCATCGGCGTTTTTGTAGAAATATTCAGTTAAACTTTTGCGCGGTGCTGCAACTGAGATGTGTAGGTCGTTATTGAAAAGCAAAACAGTTCGACTGTCTAAGAAATCGTCTTGCGGAGCAACGTTAAATCCACTGAGCATTCGAGGCTCTATGTTGTGATAGACCGCTGCTTTAGGCGCTACATCAACTGGAGAGCTAATGCTTTTGATTTGAGTAGGTCTGTGCAAGTGGTAAAGCAACGACGAGTTGCCGCTGAATCCTTCTGTTCCGAATAGCTGTTCGTAATGCAATTCGCCAGATTCCTTGTAAAACGTTGTGTGACGTTTTGCAGGGATTTTTCCGAGTGTATGGTAAATAGGCATGTGGCGAAGTTACGAATGAAGAAGAAAGTTAAATACATGAGCAAAAGCAATTCGCTGACTGATGTTTCTCAAAGGATGAGATTAATTTTCAGGATCTTTGATTGCGTTGATGTAATAATTCAAGTTAGGGGGTTCTATGTGGCCCTTAACCAAGAAGGCATTCGGGTAAATAGGGCGAATGCTTTTCAATACTTGTTTTGCTTCGCTTTCGGTGAGGAAGTCGCCCATGCGCAGACTGAAATCTGGAACATTTTGCTCGAGGTAAGCCTGGTGAACCAATCCTTTCATCATATACTCTTGACGTTTTGCTTTAGCTTGATCAAGTGGCCCAAAGAAAATTTGAATGCGGTAACCCTGAAGGTT
>JBIKRF010000120.1:0-5851 GCA_044349305.1 Flavobacteriales bacterium | reverse complement strand
ATTGAAAGACTTAAGCGCTCTTCGCTGCAATAGCGTCCTTCACTTTGCCTTCGATTTCTTCCATTAATTCTGGATTGTCGTCTAGCAATTGTTTTACCGCATCGCGTCCTTGTCCCAATTTGGTTTCACCGTAAGAGAACCAAGAACCTGCTTTTTTCACAATGGCTAAATCAACACCCATGTCAATCAACTCGCCCACACGGCTAATTCCTTGACCATAGATAATATCGAATTCAGCAGTTCTGAATGGTGGAGCAACTTTGTTCTTTACCACTTTCACTTTGGTGTGATTTCCAATTACGTTCTCACCGTCTTTCAACTGTGTTGAGCGACGAATATCTAAACGAATAGAAGCGTAAAACTTTAATGCGTTACCACCTGTTGTCGTTTCAGGGTTACCGAACATGACACCAATCTTTTCACGCAATTGGTTAATGAAGATGCAGCAGCATCCTGTCTTGCTAATGGTACCTGTAAGCTTACGCAATGCCTTCGACATTAAACGCGCTTGCACACCAACGTTTGAATCACCCATCTCACCTTCAATCTCTGAACGTGGCGTTAACGCAGCCACAGAGTCAATGACAATTAAGTCAATGGCTCCAGAGCGAATAAGGTTATCGGCAATTTCCAAACCTTGCTCACCGTTATCGGGCTGAGAGATCAAGAGATTTTCGGTATCTACACCCAACGCTTCAGCGTAGAACTTATCGAACGCGTGCTCAGCATCAATGATAGCTGCTATTCCGCCCATCTTTTGACACTCGGCAATTGCATGAATAGCTAAGGTTGTTTTACCCGAAGATTCCGGACCGTAGATTTCTACGATTCTTCCTTTTGGAAAGCCGCCTATACCTAACGCAAGGTCTAATCCCAATGATCCACTAGGAATGAATTCCATAGCTTCCACTGCGGTATCTCCCAATTTCATTACAGCACCCTTACCATAGGTCTTTTCTAACTTATCCATAGTCAATTGAAGGGCCTTCAACTTTTCTTTATTTACTTCAGTCATGATTCTTTAATGTTTAAATGTTTGACAAATTTGTTGTGTGATCTTGTAATGTATTTACGACTTGTTATTTTTTTTCGGATAGAGGTCACGTATGATAAAAAACACCAACAGGTAAAGGAATGAAAAACCACAAGCGAAGACAAAAGAATTGTCTTTCGCTGGATTCTCCAACGTGCCCTTATTCTTCATGAAGTGATTGAACAACTCATGAGAAATAAACCAGCTTAACCCAAATAAAACGGGAGCCAAACTGAGATAAATGATGTTAAAGATTTTTGTCATAGCTTTTTCTTTTTGACTTAGCGAAATTGCACTAAATTTATTCATACAAAAAGAAAAATATATGCAGTTTATAAGCAAGTTATTCGTAATCGTGTTGATATTGACCACAAGCGTGGTTTCAGCACAGAACAAGAACATTATCAAATTGGATATTTCTTCTCCTATTATGCGCACAGCGAATGTCTCTTTCGAGCATCAAACGAAAGAAAGATCTAGTTTTGTTCTTGGCGCATTGTATCAAGATCAAAGTGACGGCTTTGCAAGCAGCTATATTTCTCGCGTTGCTATTACACCAGAATTCCGTTATTACATGGGAAAATACAATGCTCCAGAAGGAATTTATCTTTCCATGTTTGCGCGTTACCAATACATTGAAGCTTTAGAAGAAATATACACCGATTTTGACCCCGTAACGTTCATTAGTAATTACGATTATAACAAGAGAAACATAAACACCGGTGGTGTGGGAATGTCGTTTGGCTACCAGCGAATTTTTCAAGATAAAATTAGTATCGACGTCAATTTCGGCACCATTTGGAACAGCGGAGACAAGCGTATTTCAACCAACGAGCCCTTCGTTTCTTCTCCAAATGAAGTCTTCCGCCCTTATGTCGGATATTTCGTCAGAACAGGCATCGCTGTAGGATTTATATTCTAAGAAATTTTAGAGAAATCTAGTTTATCAAAGTCGGCTTGCCAATGCAATGCTGACTTTGCTTTTTTAGTGGCAGTTCTATACGCTTCGTAAGACGAGGAGTTCAATACTTTTTGAATTCCTTCAGCGATTGCTTTAGGAGTTACCTCTGTAACGACTTCTCCTACTTTGTATTCGTTTACAACACGGGCAGGTTCTACCAAATTGCTTGCAAGCACTGGCACACCAGCATGAATGTAGTCGAACAGTTTATTTGGAAGTGAAAGCGTATAGTTCATGTGCAACGGCTTATCGAGAGACACACCCAAGTGCACGCGCTGGGTTAATTTCTTCAATTCGGAATAAGACATTCGTGGAAGAACTTTCACTTTTTCTTCCAAATGCAATTCAACAATACGCCTCTTAATATTTTCTAAATCTCTTCCTGCACCAACAATCAACAATTCAATGTCTTCCAAATATTGAAACGCTTCTACCAATTCCATTCCTCCTCTATCGGGATCTATATACGCACCCTGAAGCACAACAGTTTTCGTTTCGAACAAGTCAACCTGCGCTTCAATATCTTCAACCAAAACAGGCATGTTGCGTTGAACAAATACCTCGCGCTTATACTTCGTTCTGTAGATTTCAGCTATGCTTTCATTCACTGTAATAAAAACATCGACGAATGGAATACACCGTTCTTCAATACGCGTCCAAATGGCTTTAATACGCTCTCTTCCCGTTAGGCCTTCCGCTTCCGTAAAATACTCGTGTGAATCATAAATGATTTTTGTCCCTCGAAGCTTCTTCATAAACACCGCTGGCCACAAGACGTCAAGATCATTCGCCCAAATGACATCGGCTTTATGAAAGAGTAAATAGAAGAGCATGCGCACATTCAGCATGACGTAAAACAACGGTCCTTTGCTGAAGAATAAACGTAAACGTTTGGTAGAATAATTACGTTGAAGGGAAATGCTTTCAGGCTTTAAAACGCCTACCAATTCTACTTCCCAATTTTTATGTTGAAGGGAATCGCAAATCTTACTTACTCGTTGATCGTATGCAAGATCATTCGAGACGAGGACCGCAACGCGCATAGGTCTATGCCATCATGTTGTTTCGAAACTTCCGAAGGACTTCCTTCGTGTACAAAGGAAAATCGGCGTTCATCATCCAACCGAAATACCCTGGTTCTCGCGTTAACACATCGGCAACTTTAACTCCCTTGTGTTTTCCGAACCCGAAGATCATTTCCCCTTCTTCGTTGTACTGAAGATTCCCTATGAGATCGGCGCGCTTACCGTAACTACTCATGGTCTCAATTTCTTCAATTGCATTTGGAAGTGCACGCTCTTCATCTTTGTATTTTTCAAACATACCCTTGAAAACATCATACGTAGCCTGAGTATCGATTAAAGCAGAGTGTGCATTCTCCAATGTGCCACCGGTATAAAACTTATAAGCCGCCGACAAATTTCTAGGTTCCAACTTATGGAAAAGCACTTGAACATCTACTGTGTTTCTTCCTTCCAATGTAAATGGAATTCCAACACGAAGAAATTCTTCAGCAAGCAAAGGAATATCGAATTTATTGCTGTTAAATCCAGCCAAGTCACATCCTTCAATGAAGTCATTCAACATGGGGGCGCAGTCTGAAAACAACGGCGCGTTCTTTACATCGGCATCGTAAATTCCATGAACCATCGAAGATTCAATAGGAATAGGCATTCCAGGATTAATTAAAAACTTGGTATCTTTAAACTCGGGAAGCGTCTCTGTAGCTCCATCTGGCATAACTTTAACAAAAGCTATTTCCACGATGCGATCTCTCGCAACGTCGGTCCCGGTGGTTTCCAGGTCAAGAAAAACCAACGGTCTCTTTAAATGAAGCATGTAATATTCTTATTGAACTTTTACTTTGATGTATTGGTATTTCTCGTACTCTGCGCGATTTTTAATTGCGTCATTTTCATACTTCTTACCCTGAACCATATTCACTGGTTGAGCGAATTTGAAATCGACGTTTTCCATGTAACCGCTCTTGAGGAGCGCATTTTTTAAAGCTGCTTTCGCATTACCCGAGCGCTCTGCCGATAACTTTTCATTCGATTTACTTCCTGAAGATGGAACAGTGGAAGCACTTCCTTCAACGGTTATGGTTACAAAGGCCTTTTGATCAATGACTTTCTTGCATAGCGCAATGAAGTCTTTGAACTCCTTTTCATCTGTAGAAAAATCGCTCTTGCCATACAAGAAGAAGTGAGAATACTCTGCGTACCCCGCCGTCTCATCGATTTTGGTTTGAATAGGATTCTCGTTATCAAACTTAATCTCATCAACTTTCACAATCTCTTTAGATACCAATTGAATTTCACGGGTGTACTCATACTTCTCATTCTCACAAGGTATCGTAAGAACTTCTGTTTTCACTTTATCAGCACCGTCTAAATATTCCACTTGGTAAGAAGAACATGGCTTCAGCACAGCCAAGAATTCGCCATTACCGGAGTTACCAATTACTTCTTGTTTTTCACCTGTTTTACTGTTTATGATGGCTACTTTTAAACCAGTTGGCAGAGACTTGTCTTTAATTGGCTTAAACACACCTTTCAAAGTTGCTAATTGAGCACCCATTGTTTCAGGCATTTCAACTTCGTAAATATCTAAGTCACCCGATCCACCATCGCGTCTTGAACTGTAATAAGCACGCTTACCATCGGCCATTGGCTGAAAGAACACGTCGTCGTCAACGGTATTCAACGGATAGCCCATATTTTCAGGAGCTCCCCAATTACCATCTTTATCCTTTTTGCTTACAAATAAGTCAAATCCACCCATTGTTAAATGTCCTTTTGAAGCGAAGTAAAGAAACTTTCCATCTGGACTTAAGAACGGCGCATCTTCGTCATATGCTGTATTGATCAATGCACCTAAACTTTCCGATTTCCCCCATGTTCCATCGGTGTTTTTGAAGCAGCGGTAAATATCACGCTTCCCTTGTCCATTCGGACGATCAGAAACAAAATACAATTCATTTCCGTTCGAAGAAATGGTGCAGTGCGTTTCCCAATACTTGGTATTTATGTCAGAACCCAATTTAATGGGAGCATTCCATGTTTCCCCAATTAAAGTCGAATACTTCACTTGGCCATCTCCGAGACTATCTTGATAAATGAACAATGTATTACCATCTGGAGATACTGATATGGTTGCATCGTGGTCGTCTGAATTCAAATTCAACAATTCAGGTTGCGCCCATTGACCATCTCTTCCTTTAAATGAAACATAAATATCATCGCGGTATTTATCTGTTTCAACATCGCGAATATTCGCGTTTGTCGAATCTGGACGTAAGCGACGACTGGTGAAGAAAATACTGCTTTCATCGAATGTTAATACAGGACCAAAATCAGCGTACGTACTATTTAAAACTTTTCCGGCATTCTTGATTTTGTATTTTTTTGGATTAGCCACTTGTCTTTTAGCCTCTTTGTTCGTTTCGATTGCTCGATTAATCTGGTTTGAAAGTCGGTGATTCTTATTCATCTGCTCCGCCATTGTTTCTAAACTTTCGGTGGAATTGTCAAATCGCATATTTAAATGCTGCGCTATGCCCAAATAATAAAGTGCCTCAAGAGGCGCTCCTTTTTCATTTGGATCATACGGATCGTAACTCGCATTCAATCTCCCAGAAGCAGCTTTTTCCAAATACATTAAAGCATCTATTTTGTTGGTTTCGGTTTGCAGCAAGCAATAGCCCAATTTGTAGTTTACGTTAATGTTTTCTGGATCCATTGCCAATACGTTTCTCCATTCTTTCGCTGCTTGATCCCAAAATTTTTCTTCCATGAGTTTATTGGCTTCCGTGAAAGCTGCAACAAATTCTGGCTTACCCAAATTCGAAGCCGCGA
>JBIKRF010000036.1:0-21925 GCA_044349305.1 Flavobacteriales bacterium | reverse complement strand
TACGAATGAATTTATTGAAGGATTATACACGCAGATTGTCTGTGAAGAAAGGACAAATGTTAACGGTTCCTGAGATGTTGGATTTGCTTATTCGATGGAACGCATGTGAAAATAAAAATTTCGCTCCAGACGGAAAGGCTATTGCCCTAACCTTCGGAATCGATCATTTAGAAGATCAATTGGGAAAATAAAATACGATGAGAATGAACCTTACACCAGCGGTAAAGAACATTATAATTATTAATGTTCTTATTTACTTGGCTTGTTTCGTAGTTCCAGGATTGAACGACGCTTTAACAGGTTATTATTTTGCTAGTCCAAATTTCAGACCTTGGCAAATTGTGACGCACATGTTCATGCATTCGCAGTATGACTTCACACATATATTTTTCAATATGTATGCCTTGTATTTGTTTGGAACGGCATTGGAAAATTATTGGGGAACAAAGCGTTTTGTGATCTATTACATGACTTGCGGTGTTGGTGCTTTCTTCTTGCACATGGGTGTTAGTTATTTTGAAATTCAAAAGATGATGTCGGTGTTGAGTGATCGTGAGATTTATCAAGTCATGATCACCGGATTAGAAGAAGGGAAAGCGTATAAAGTTCAAATGGTTGAATTGTATTCTGCAATTAACACAGGCGTAGTTGGCGCATCTGGCGCCGTGTTCGGGGTTTTACTTGGATTCGGAATGTTGTTCCCGAACACAGAGTTGATGTTACTGTTTCCGCCAATTCCACTCAAGGCAAAATATTTTGTTATGATTTACGGAGCCATCGAGTTCTTTTTAGCGATGCGTCAAACAACGGGAGACAATGTTGCGCATTATGCGCATTTGGGTGGAATGCTTTTCGGATATCTTCTGCTTAAGTATTGGCAGAAAAAGGGGAATGCATGGTAAATCGTTTTCGCAATGCACCAATAGGATTGAAATTTATAAGTGCCGTGTTGGCATTTGGATTTCTTATTCGATTAATTGTCGTTTTGCTTTCTGTTAATTATTCGGGTGCTACTTATCTAGCCACGTTCGATTCGTTCGTTGGTTTTTCTACGAAAAGCGAATCTTATACGTGGTCTTGGACTTGGCTAACCTACAGTTTTTTTCATGCCGACGTAAGCCATTTTATTTGGAATTACGTATTGTTGTTTCTCTTGATTTATTGGTCGAAAGATCGGTATGTCGGTTTAAAGGCTTTGAAATATTGGATTGCCGGAGTAGTTGGTGCAGTGGTTTTCCTGTTATGTATTGAAAGAGAGGTGTCGTTGATAGGCGCTTCCGCAGGAATTACATCTTTGTGGGTGGGTTGGTTGTTTTTCAATGTAGGAAATAGTGATAAAAGAGGTGTGTCTTTTTGGTTGGGCTGCACGGTGTTTTTATTTTTGGAAGTACTAGATGTCTTGAATTATGAAGCCAAGAACCTATCCCTTTTTGCCCATATAGGCGGCGGAATTGGAGGGCTGTTCTTTATGGTTCTTGATAAATTTGAAATTCTACAAATGAATTGGATAGAAAAAATATTTTCATGGTTCAGACCTTCTCCGAAGCTCACGGTGAAGCGCAGCAATGTTCGATTTCAAACCGACGATGAGTTCAATGCTGAAAGAAAATTGAAAGAAGATTATCTGAACTCAATTTTAGATAAAATATCACGTTCAGGTTTTGAAAGTCTTTCAGCAAAGGAGAAATTGTTTTTAGAACAGCAAAAGGAGAAGTGATGGAATCGACAACGAAAGAAATAAAGAAGTTGAGCCATTGGGGTAAGTTTGTCCGATTTGTATTTCGCTTTTTTAGTATTGTCGTTATTTCGTGCTACGTAATCTCTTATTTATCGTCGCATTTTTCCCCGAGTGTTTTTATGTTCTTGAGCGTTTTGGGATTGTTCTTCTGGCCTTTGCTACTGCTGTTTTTAATCGCTGCTGTTGTTATGTCTCTTCGAAAAGAATGGAAGTGGCTCATAGCTTTCGGAGTTTGTTTTGCTTTTTCATTGCCCGATTTATTTTCGTTTTTGAACTTTCATTCAAGTAGTCAGCCGTCTTCAGGTGGTCTTGGAATGACCGTAATGACACACAATACGCATCTCATGGGTTATTACGACGGTGAAAGTGCTAAGCGAAACAGAGATGCGATACTGAATGAAATTCAAAATGTAAAGCCGAACATTCTTTGCTTGCAAGAATGTTATTGGAATACGAACGGCGGTGATTTTTTATCGGAGCAAGCGCGAAATGAAATCCTTTCAGGATACACGGTTCATGAAAGAACCACGCATGTGCTCTCCGATGGAGGAAGATTTGGTTTGGTCATCTTTTCGAATTATCCCGTTGTAAGTCAAGGCCAAGTTCCGTTCGAAAATGAAGTAAACAATTTTTGTATTTACCTAGATGTTTTGGTGGGAAGTGATACGGTGCGTGTTTACAATGCGCACTTGCAAAGTTTTCGCTTAAAGAAGAAGTCACTTCAACTTTTCGATGAGAACATAGATATGAATGAAATTCAGAATGAGAGTAAACCTCTGTTTATTCAATTGTATCGATCTTCTTTGAAACGCTCGCAACAAGTTAACGTTCTTGCGGCGCACATTGAATCGTGCAAACACAAGGTGATTGTAGCCGGAGATTTCAACGATACCCCAATTTCGTATACCTACAATCGGTTGACGAAAACCCTCGAAGACAGCTTTCAAGACGCAGGGAAAGGAATTGGCAGCACATACAGAGGACCGCTTCTAGGGCTTCGAATTGATTATGTTTTGCATAGCAAGGGATTGCAAGCCAACTCTTATGCAACGAGTGAAGCGGGCGCTTCGGATCACAGACCTGTTATAGTGAAGTTTTAGAATTCCATTTCAAACGGAAATACTCGTATGGTGTAACAGTAAGCAAGACCATGGCAAGACCATAAAAGAAATCTTCTATTGGAACACTCCAAATGCGAACACCCAAATTGAATTGGTTGTTATACCTAACAATAGCTTCAGTAATATCAACCTTTGATGTATTGATCAAATTGTATTCATAGAATTGAAGGCCCGTGAGTATTCCATTGGAAATGAAAAACGGAATCAAGAGAATGAGCCACGCATATAGAAAATAGCCCAGAAATTCTGATTTGCGCTGTATGTGAAAGAACAATAATACTGAACATAGAAGCGTGGCACTGAAGGTGTACCAAAGTTGCGCTAAACCGGCGTATACGCACAGGCATGCAGCCACAAACACGATGGTTGAGCCGGTAATTCTTGTGAATTTTTTTGAAGGAGCTGTCTTTTTAAAGTAGCGAACGCATTCGAAAGTAAATACACATGCAAAGGGAACAGCAACAAAGAAAAGCCATTCTTCAATGGGCAATAAAAACCATCTTGGAGCTAGCGTGTAAGTTGAATTAAAATTCCAGATTCCCCAATAGGTGAAGAGAATATCCCATGGAAGGTAAACGGCACACATGAACAACAAACCAATCAAGAGTGGTTTGAAGTTTTTGTAAAAAGCGACGCTCTTGTGAAAGCTCAAGAAGAATGGTCCGGCTAGGCAAAAAAGATCTACGAGAATGTATGCGTAGCTCGAATTCATTTGGCGGATTTTGCTTGTTTGAATTTAGCTTCTGCCTTGAAGTATTTCATGGGAACGATAAGCATTCCGAAACATTCACCTTCTTCTTTGTATTGATTCTTGTGGTGAACTTTATGTGCTTTGCGAATGGCGCGGAAGTACATGTTGTCGGTATTGTCGAACCAATGGAATCGACGGTGTATGAGCACTTCATGAACAAGAAAGTATCCGATTCCGTAAGCTAAAATTCCAAATCCAATGAAGGTGCGGAAGTCATTGCCATTCATCATTCCGAACATGATTAACAACCAACTTGGAATGGCGTAGATAAGAAAGAACACGTCGTTCTTTTCGAAAAAACCAGGCGTTGGTTGGTGATGATCTTCGTGGAAATACCACATGAATCCGTGCATGACGAATTTGTGCGTAAGCCATGCCATTCCTTCCATTACAAGGAATGTGATAACGATAATTGCAATATTCATTGTCATGATTGATTCGCGTTAAATTCGGTTACTCGGTCAAGGGCAATGAGAAACCAAGGGGTGAAATTCTGAGGTGCTTCTTTTATTTCCAACTGTAGTTCTTCTAATCCGATGTATTTATATTCTTCAACCTCATCTAAATTTAGAATTGGGGTTTGATTTGACTTTCCAAAAAACACATGGTCGAATTCATGCTCGGTTAATCCGTTTTCAAATTCAGCCTTATACACAAAAGAAAAGATTGATTGAAGTTGGCACTGCATGCCCATTTCTTCTTGAAGTCTTCTATTGGCGGCATCTTGAATATTTTCATTTTCTCTCGGGTGAGAACAACATGTGTTCGTCCATAAACCACCGCAGTGGTATTTAGAAGAGGCGCGTTTCTGAAGAAGTAATTTTTTTTCTGAATTGAAAATGAAAATGGAAAAAGCGCGATGCAACACACCTTCAACATGAGCTTGTTGTTTTTCCATTTTTCCAATGGCTTTGTCTTGTTCGTCTACGAGCACTACGTATTCCATTACAGCTGGCTGTATTTCGATTTCAAGTCTGAGCTTATATTTTCACTTTGAATCATGAACTGAATAACGATTTTCCAAAAGGCTTTGGTCTTATTCAATTTTCCTGTTGAAAGCGATTGATATATGTAGTACGAATCTTCGTCAAGTTTGTCGTGATACTGCAACATCCAAGGAGCTTTGTCTTGAACCGAATATCGCAAGAAACGAAGTTCTTCATTCCAGTAATCATTTGCAATAGCTTTTTCTAGCAAGTCTTTTCCACGACTGAAGTAGCTGAGTTTTTCCGCAGGATTTGAAACCAATTCAGCGTGCATAGCAGTTGCAACGCCGAAGTAGGCTTGCTGTGTGTTGTTGCGGTTTGAAATACTTGAACAGTAGTTGTAGAATTCTAGTTTCGCAGGTTCGTTTTGCGCGCCAATAAATAGTTTTTGACATTGAATTTCTTGCGAAAGAATAGCGTTGGTGAAGCTTACAAGAAGGAGTACAAACCAGGCTTTTGCAACCGCGAATTTCATTACAGTAAATTTAAATTGTGTTGCAAATAACTCTTTGCGAGCAAAGCAATTTTCTTCGGATTCGGAACACGCACACGTTCTTTCAAAATGCGATCGCATGGAAGCGACTGGATTTTAAGAAATAGTTTGTAGTAGTATTTGAAGGCAATGAGAACTCCAAAACGGGCTTCTTTCGGAAGTTGAAGTATCCCAATGTAGGCGAGTCTGAAATCTTCTTTGATTTCTTTTTCAATTTCTTTTTTAGTTGGCTCGTCGAATTTCGTCATATCGACATTTGGAAAATAAACCCTTCCAAGAGCGTTGTAGTCGGCATGTAAATCGCGCAGGAAGTTAATCTTTTGAAACGCAGCACCGAGCTTCATAGCGGATGGTTTAAGCTTTTCGTATTCCGATTGATCGCCATTGACGAAAACATGTAAACACATCAATCCAACAACTTCAGCAGATCCGAGAATGTAGGTTTCGTAAGAATCTCTATCGTGTTCCATTTGGTTAAGATCCATTTCCATACTTTTTAAAAAAGTATCTACTAAATCCCATTCAATATTGTATTTATGATAGGTATGTTGGAAGGCGTTTAAAATGGGGTTCAAAGAAATTCTTTCTTCAATCGCAAGAACGGTATCTCTTCTGAATCGCTCCATGAGTTCGTGCTTTTCGTAATCATGAAAAGTGTCTACAATTTCATCGGCGAAACGAACGAAGCCGTAAATGGCATAGATCGGATTTCTTATTTCTTTTCCGAGTGTTCGAATTCCCATGCTAAAACTTGTGCTATAGGCATGTGTTGTTAGCTTACTGCAATCGAAGGAAACGTTGTCGAAGAGTGGTTTACCTGTCATGATATTATGATTGAAAAAGAAGTTTGTTCATTGTTTCAGCCGCTAGTTGTCCACTGATAATACTTGGCGGCATTCCGGGTCCAGGAACGGTAAGTTGACCTGCATAAAACAAGTTGCTCAATTTTTTACTTCGCATCGAAGGTTTTAAAATGGCTGTTTGTCTGAGCGTATTCGCAAGCCCATAGGCGTTTCCTTTGAAGCTATTGTATTCAGAGATAAATTCTTCATGCGCAAAACTTCGCTTGTAGACGATGTGCTCACGAATAGATTCTCCTGTTCGCTTTTCTAGACGATCTAACATGTTAAGAAGATACTTCTCTCGCAAAGTCTCGTCACTTGTTAAATCTGGTGCTACTGGAACAAGTAAGAAAATGTTCTCACAATTTTCAGGCGCAACTGTATTGTCTGTTTTCGATGGCACACATGCGTAGAAGAGTGGTTGTGAAGGCCACTGTGGATTGTCGTAAATTTCTTTCGCGTGTTGGTCGAACGGTTCGTCAAAAAACAAGTTGTGATGCAATAGGTTACCCACGCGCTTGTTCACTCCCAAATAATAGAGTAATGACGAGGGAGACATCGTTCTTGAGTTCCAATAGTCTTCGGAATAAGATTGATCTTTCGAGGATAACATTTTTGTTTCCACGTGGTGGTAATCGGCTCCGGCAATTACAGCGTCAATTTCGAAATTTCCTGAAGAGGTAATTAATCGCTTCGCTTGACCATTCAGAGATTCAATCTGAAAGACCGTGTTGTTGTAATGGAAAGACACTCCGAGTTTTTTCGCGACTTTTTCCATCGCTTTTGGAATTTCACCCATCCCGTTTTTAGGATACCAAGTTCCAAGTTCCAGATCTGCGTAATTCATTAAACTGTATAGCGCAGGGGTCTTTTCTGGTTTAGCGCCCAAGAATAGAACAGGGAATTCGAGGAGTTGAATAATTTCCGGATGTTTGAAATATTTCCGAATGTGCGATGAAATGGAATTGAAGAGATGAATGCGAACAGCCGCTTTTAAAAGCTTGAGGTCTAGAAATTCCATGGCCGAGAGCGATGGCTTCCAAACGAATTCACCCATTCCCGTTTCGTATTTGTATTTTGCTTCGGAAAGGAATTTTTTCAAATTTTCTTTACTGCCAGCTTCAATCAATTCCAATTGATCTCCCAAGGCATCTGTTGAAGCAGGAACATCTAGGATCTTATCTGAGAAATAAACACGATAGGAAGGGTCTAATCTTTCGAGCGAATAATAGTCGCTTCTTTTCTCGCCGTATTGTTCAAAAAACTGGTCAAATACTTCGGGCATCCAATACCAACTAGGGCCCATGTCGAAAACAAATCCATCTTTTTCGAAAACCCTGCAACGACCTCCAGGAGTAGCGTGCTGCTCAAAGACATGGGTTTCATAGCCCAATTGAGCCAATCGGCATGCGGCAGATAAACCTGCGAATCCAGCTCCTATAACGGCAACACGTTTTCTCATAAAGATAAAACACCATTATGTGCTTTTTGTTCTTGACTAAAAGGAAATTTGATAGTCGTGAGGGAAGTTAGTTTGAAATTCTATTTCACCCTAATTTTTTGCCCTATTTTTAAATTTGTTGAGGGCTTAATTTTATTCAACTTGCACAGTTTTGAAACGGTGGTTTTGTTTTTTGAAGCGATAGTTGAAAGACTATCGCCTCGTTTTACCGTATGGTATTTGTTGTTGGAATTCCCTCTATTATTCGTATTTGCAGAGGGTTTTGTAGGAGAATGGGTGGTGTCGTTTAATTTCTTTTTGGTGAGTTCGAAAACGGAAGATTTAAGCGCTTTTTGATTCGGAGTAATGATGTAAGCCGGATCAAAAGGATTTCCAAGATATCTGGTTTCGAAGTGAAGATGCGCGCCATATGATCTTCCTGTATTTCCTCCTAACCCAAGCATGGTGCCTGCTTGGACATATTGCCCCGGAACAACAATTCTCGCTGACATGTGAGCATACAATGTTTCGAGCCCATTGGGGTGACGAACCACCACTACATTTCCATAAGTGTCGCTGTACTGAGAGATCCTCACCAATCCTTCGAACATACTGTAAACAGGATCTCCGGTATCGAGGTCTAGATCTAACCCTGCATGCAAACGTCCCCATCGAGGGCCGAATGGCGATGTTTGTCGACCCATGTCTGTTGGGAAAGCGAAATCACAGGAATCTTGAATTAATTGGAATATCAATGAAGAGTCGTTCGGAAAAACGACAGAACGTTTTTTGTGCCAGATATTTTGATTGTCCCAACTCTGGTAGTTTGCGTAACTCGGGATATAGGAGAGGGAGTCTGAAAGTCCTTTCAAGTCGAGATTAATGGCAGGCAGGTCAGGGGTTTGTACGACTTTAACTGTTTTTTCTTTTATAAATTCCTTGGCGTTTATCCACGACGCCGTGTCGGCCATTAATTCTAAGGCAGACTCGATAGCTCCTGCGGGCTGTGCATAGGAGAAAGTGCTTACAAGCACTGCGCTAACTATGAGTAAAAGTCTCCTAAACATCTGTTGCAAAAATAAGGATTAATTTCTTAACTCAATTTTGTCTTTATTTTCAGAGATTTGCAAAATGAACAAAGTTGATTTACTTGTCATTTCAGCTCATCCAGACGATGCTGAAATTAGCGCAGCAGGAACCATTATTAAGTCGGTAAAAGAGGGAAAAATTGTTGCATTGGTAGACCTGACTCAAGGAGAACGAGGAACACGTGGAAGTGCTGAATTGCGCATGATTGAAGCGCAGAAGGCATCTGAAGTTATGGGGACACATTATAGAGAGAATTTAGAATTCGCTGACTGTTTCTTTACAGACACTCCCGAAAATAAAATGCGCGTAATTGATGCCATTCGAAAGTATAGACCTGAAATAGTTTTTACGAATTCGCTTCGCGATCGTCATCCCGATCATGCACGCGCTGCTAAGTTGGTTGCTGATTGTTGCTTCTATGCTGGGTTGCCGAAAATAGAGACCAATCATGAGGCGTGGCGCCCGCATGCAGTTTATCACTTCAATCAAGATTATTACAATCGCCCCGATTTCGTGGTGGACATTTCGGAATACATGGAACAGAAAATTGAAACATTGAAATCGTTTTCAAGTCAGTTTTTCGATCCGAATTCACAAGAACCGAAAACGCCTATTTCAGGAGAGGAGTTTTTTGATTTCATAAAAGGCAGGGCCATTGATTTCGGTAGATTCGCCGGATATCAATACGCTGAAGCATTTGTGTCTTCGCGCCCAATGGGAATGCGCGATGTTTTCAATTTAGACTGAGGACTCTTTTTTCTTCAACTTGAAATAAAAGAGTATTTGAATCATGCACTGTACAATAAATGCAGCCGAAGCTGCCATGCAAGCTCCGTTGATGTTGTCGCTTGGAATTAGAATAGCAGAGCAACAAATTGCAACTGCAAATCCGGAAACGGCTGAATAGAAGTTGTACTGGTGTAGTCCTTTTCCTGAAAATAAATGAGCGAAGGACACCGTAGCAGCATTTGCAAGTATTCCGGGAACAAGGAAGAAGAATCCTTCTTTTAAAAAAGAAATATCATAATCTACAAATACTGCTAGCCAAGAATTCGGCACGAGCATGAAGCAGAGTGTTCCGAATGCAGTGGTGGAAATTCCAATAATCAAATAGCGTTTTGTTAGCGATAGATGTTCGTTGAAATTTGTTGTCTGCGCCACGCGCGAAGCGAGTATCGAGGAAAGACTTTTTACCACAGACCAGAGTGCTTCAGCGATGTACATGAGTATGGAAAACACCCCAGTAAAAACTTTTCCTTCTGCACCTAAATTTTCGAGGAAATACAAATAAGATCGCTGATTTCCTAAATGGAAAATATTTCCAAGTTGTGCGTATCCACCGAGCTTAGCTGTTTGCTGCAAATCGTTTTTCGATAAATCGAAGCGCATGTTTTTCCAAACATGCGGAGTGAGATAAAATCCGGTCGAAGCGGTAAGTAAGAATGAAAGTAACTGTCCAGAAATAAATGCGAGAATTCCCCAATCCGTAGCCAAATAAAAACACGCTACGAAAGTCAAGGAAGAGATAGATTGGGTGAAAAGTAAAACTTGGTAAGATTCAATTTTTTCCTTTCCTAACAGGATCATTTGTTGCAAAACGAAAACAGCTTGAAGTGTTCCTAAAAGAATGGTGAATGCAATGAATGGTGCATTTAATAGCAAGAGTAAGATAGATGTGAAAACGGCGCTAATTGCTATCCACAGTAAAGACGGCAGCGCAATTTTATGCTCCCCCATTCGTGGAATTAAATAGATGAGTGCGCCGCCTCCGATGAATTGACTTAACGTTGCAAGAATAAGAATTCCGAAGTTAATAAGCGCAATTGTCCCTTGTCCTTCCACATGAACAAAATGCAAATTCATGAGCACCAATACCAAAGCTGAAACTAATCCGAATGCGCGATTCAATATGGAAAGTAATTCTACTCGTTTCATTTGTCTAGTGCTTTTTCGTAGGCATCCATGAATTTTTTTCCAACCGAATTGAAGGCGAAATTATTTTCTGCGTAGGCTGAAATTTCTTCCCGATTAATTTCGTGCAATTCATTGTGTGACGCTGATAACGCATTCAAGAGTTGATCTTCATTCTTGGCGTCAATGAGTTTGTTCCATCTACAATAGCCCATGTGTTCTGCGATTCCGCCTACTCGGGTTGCTATGACATTCATACCACTGGCCATGGCTTCTATCATAACGAGTGGTAAATTTTCGTAGTTGCTGAAAAGAACAAACGTATGTGAAGCATTCATTTTTGATGCGACTTCTTGCTGGTTCAATGTTCCGAAAAAAGAGATGCTGTTTTGACGGATGTTTAATTCTTCGCTTCTTTTTTTCCAATGTTGAATATCACCGTCGCCCCCTAGTTCAAGGGTAACCTCTTCCACTTGATCAGAGAATTTTTTCCAAACGTGAAGAATGCCTTCAATGTTTTTGTGGTTGTTGTCGAGATGAGAGATGTGAAGAAAAGTATGTTTTTCTTTTTTGTTTTCAATCTTGAAATATCCTGTATTCACAACATTCGGAACGATGATCGAAGGTCCATTGAACCCGAGTTTGCGCATGGCTTCTTCGAGTTGTTGGGTAACAGGAAGAATTAGATTCGATTGGTTCGCAATGTATCGCATGTAGCTGCGGATGTGAGCAGGTAATGGTCCACGTTCATGCGTGTGATATCCGGTCCAATTGTCTGAAATAACAAAAGGAATTTTCCATTTCCTTTTAATGAAAAGTGCTTGCCAACCTTCCGGCCAAACCATGTTGAGTTGAGCGATGTTGGGTTTATTTAGATTGAAATTGATGTGTTCAACTCCTTTCTTCAAAGCGCGAATTCTATTTCGAAAAAGAAATCCGTTGGATGAGTAGTAAACGCGTACAATGCGGACGTTGCTTTCTTCGGATTCTTCAAGGGTGAAATTTTCAATTGACTTGTTCTTTGAAAGGTAGAGAACTGTCACCTTTGCGAATAGCGCAACGGCCTCGGCATGACGTTGAACGAAATTGCCAAGAGTAGGGTGGGTTTTGCTCGGAAACCAACTGCTAAGAAAGAGGACATGAAATTGATTTTTCACCGTTGCAAGATACAAATTCAAAAAAATACTCGGGTCTATTTGTTCAAATAGAATGAATGTGTTTATCTTTGCGCCCTCTTAGACGGTGGTTTTAGCTCAGTTGGTTAGAGCATCAGTTTGTGGTTCTGAGGGTCGTGGGTTCGAATCCCATAAGCCACCCCACTAGAAAAAGAAAAGGTCGACATTGTCGACCTTTTTTGTTGAATTGAAATTTCTTAGTGAATTCCTTTCGAAGCCAAATAACGCTCAGCATCCAGGGCAGCCATGCATCCTGTACCTGCAGCAGTTACTGCTTGACGGTAGTTTTTATCTGCGGCATCACCGGCAACAAAGACCCCGTCAACATTGGTTTTCGAAGTGCCAGGGGTATTTAAGATATAGCCCGTTTCATCGGTGTTGATGAATTCTTTGAATACACCTGTATTCGGATTGTGTCCGATAGCAACGAAGAAACCTGTGATAGCCACAGTGCGACTTTCACCTGTAGCAGAGTTTTTGAAAATAGCTCCTTCAACTCCGTCTTGTCCTAATATATCTTCAGTGGTAGAGTTCCAAAGAATTTCAATGTTCGGAGTTTCCAAAACACGATTTTGCATAGCTCTAGAAGCACGCATTTTGTCGCTTCGGACAATCATATATACTTTTTTGCAAAGCTTCGCCAAGTATGTAGCTTCCTCAGCTGCTGTGTCTCCCGCACCAACGATTGCTACATCTTGATTGCGATAGAAGAAACCGTCGCATACGGCGCATGCACTTACTCCTCCGCCTAAATTGCGAAGGCGAATTTCGTTGTCAAGACCTAACCATTTTGCTGAGGCTCCCGTAGCAATAATTACAGCATCGGCAGAAACAATATGCTTTCCGTTGTCAATTTCAACGTAGTGTTTACTACCTGAAAAATCTACTTTCGTTACCCATCCGTTGCGAATGTCTGTTCCGAAACGCTTTGCTTGATTTTCAAGATCGGCCATCATTTCTGGACCCTTAACCCCAGAAGGATAACCAGGAAAATTATCAACTTCGGTTGTATCCATCAATTGTCCGCCCGGTTGCTGACCTTGATAAATAACTGGTTTCATATCTGCACGGGCTGCATAAATGGCTGCTGTATACCCGGCTGGGCCACTTCCGATAATGAGGCATTTAATGTGTTCGTTCGCTTCCATAGTATTCTAATTTTTTTTGAGTGGACAAATATAGTATGAGTGATGTTTGACAATGTGTGATTTTACGCACAGGTTATTCAAAAGCTTGAATAAGGAAGGCGTCCCAAAGGGGGTCTTCGGGTGGTGGAGCAGAGATAACAACAGGAGTCTTTTTCACGGGATGTGTGAATTCTATTTTTCTAGCATGAAGATGAATGCTCGCATTGTCGTTGGTGCGCTTGCTTCCGTATTTAATATCACCTTTGATAGGGCAGCCGAGTTGAGAAAGTGTTGCGCGAATTTGATGGTGTCTGCCTGTTTTCGGATACACTTCAACAAACGTGTAATGCTCCCCTTTTCCAACTACTTTGTAATTCAATTCAGATTCCTTTCGGTCTTTACCCGGTTCGTTAAAGAAGAAAGACTTGTTTTGCTTTTCATCTTTCCACAAATAGTTAAGGACATGACCTTCGAGTTTCGGCGGTGCGTCTTGCACAACAGCCCAATACGTCTTCGAGACATCTCGCGTTTTAAAATCTACTGTTAGTCGCGAAAGCGCTTTGCTTGTTTTAGCATAAACAACAACTCCGCTAACGGGTCTATCTATGCGATGCACCGTTCCGCAAAACACTTCACCGGGTTTGTTGTATTTGTTCTTGATGTATTGCTTAATGATGTCGCTTAATACGGCATCTCCTGTTTTATCACCTTGCACAATATCTGAGTTGCGCTTATTCACCGCAATGATGTGGTTGTCTTCGTATAGGACACGTAGGTTTTCTACAGTAGTGACTTCAAGCGGTTTTTTTGGTGCTCGGTCCCAAACTTTGGGCGCGTTTTTTTTCATCAATACTGCTCTTTGTCGTTCGGGAAATCTGCGCTTCTTACATCGGTCACATATTGCTCCAATGCTCCGCGCATTTGTTCGCCCATGTTCAAGTATTTGCGCAAGAAACGTGGTGTGAAACCTTCGGTAATTCCCAACATATCGTGTAACACCAAAACCTGTCCATCTACATCTCCACCTGCGCCAATTCCAATGATTGGAACATGCACTTCTTGCGCTACGCGTTTAGCTAAAGTCGCAGGAATTTTTTCCAAGACGATTGCGAAGCATCCGCTTTCCGCTAAAAGTTTTGCGTCGTTAATGAGTCTTTCAGCTTCAGCTTCCTCTTTTGCACGTACTTGGTAGGTTCCGAATTTGTAGATACTCTGTGGAGTTAATCCAAGGTGTCCCATGACTGGAATTCCTGCCGTTAAAATTCGTTTTACACTTTCAACAATCTCTTCGCCACCCTCCATTTTAATTGCGTGACCGCCTGTTTCCTTCATGATACGAATAGCAGAGTTCAAAGCTTCTTTCGAATTACCTTGATAAGATCCGAAGGGCATGTCTACGACCACTAATGAGCGCTGACAAGCACGAACCACGCTTGCTGCGTGATAAATCATTTGGTCTAATGTAATTGGAAGTGTGGTCTCGTGACCGGCCATGACATTGGAAGCGGAATCACCCACAAGAATGACATCAATTCCAGACTGATCAACAATCAGAGCCATCGAATAATCGTATGCAGTGAGCATAGCAATTTTTTCGCCTTTGTTCTTCATTTCCTGAAGGGTGTGGGTGGTGACTCTGCGAACTTCTTTGTTTACTGACATGCGTTTGTTTTTTTTGGAAGGGCAAAAGTGCGGATTATTCTTTTACAAATATTTTTTTCGCAACAATTCCTTTTGCGCTATCTGAAATTTGAATGGCATACATGCCTTTACTGAATGATGAAAGGTCGATTCTTGTTGAACCTTGATTTTGCATGTTTCCTGTATGAATCAATTTTCCTTGAATATCGAAAATTGAGTAGGACAGCCCTCTGAATTGTGCTTCAGCAACCACTTGAATGAAGTCCTGTGCAGGAGAAGGGTATATTCTGAAAACAGATTCTTCTTCCTCATTCACGCTAACATTCGATTGGAAATGTGCTGTGAATTGTGCCGTGTTCAATGAGATATTTCCTAGCCATACCGAATCAAGAATGTCATTGATTAAACTGCTGTTGTCCCAATAAGCGAATTCAAACCCAGGATTGGCAATGGCTTCGATTTGCACGGGAACACCATCGAAGTAAACGCCTGTCCATGGATATTCAGTTGGCTGAATGGTGCTGATGTGAATTTGTCCTGAACCCGCAGGTAGGACATCCAATGTTACATCTACTTGATTAGGTAAACTGAAACGGTCTTGAATGTGATTGCGAACTTGCTCTGTTCTGCAAAGCAATTCTGATTGGAATGTCAAGTGATTGTTGTAGAAATTATCCATCTGACCTGGGACGTTATTCGCATCTCCCCAGCGCTGGTATTCATTTGCCATTTCAGGTGCTGTTAAATTGAAATAACGATTCTCTACGGCAATAAGTCTCTCCGGACGGTAGTTGGTGTTCATCAAATCAGCGAAGCGGTTGATGAAGTAGTTTTTGTATTGTGTGTTTTGAATGCTCTTTAGCCATATGTTGATGTATGGATTGTCCGTGCTCTGTCCTGAAATGTAATCGATGTGATTGAAAAAACAATCGGTCCATGCATTCGGGTTAAGCGCTAATTCTAAATCAATGGTTGCGAAACGCCATCTGTTGTTGGTCACATTTGAGCGGTGAATTTTAATATTGTTTTGCGGCCAATCGACATTTCCCATCCATGATTCGGAAATGATATAATCGGTGTAATAAGTCATGTCGAAATGCTGATCAGCATCGTTCCAATAGTTCGTGCTACCCGCGTTCAGCGCATTGAATGCGTTGTATGAATTCCAGAAATTATCTGTGGAACCTTCCACAGCGCGCAAGATTCCTCCATACCAGTAGCTGAGAGACATTAACTCAACAGAGTCTTTAATTGCTCCTTCGTTCTCTTTGAACATTTCAGCATTGTACTTTTCACGAAGCTCATAAAGCCCGAAGTACTGTCCGTTTATATATACAGTTGCTGGTCTGTATGCGCTGTAGTTGGCATTTGCTCCGCGACACATTAATTCAGCTTGACAAGCTTCTTTGTATGGAAGAACTAAATACTGATTACTGCCGTTGCGCAAATAGAATTCAGAATATTTATTTCTGTTGGGTCTACCTGGAATGATGACTTGATTCACTGAATTTTCACCAAGAACACTGTGTGCTAATTCCAATCGGAAAGAGTGCTGCGGATGTGAGCGGCTTCCGCCAGCGCCCCCATCGATTTGCATTCCTGTATTTTGCGAAAACATAAGCGGATGTCCAGGAATAGAATCGAAATAGTCAATGTGCGCGCTGCGCAACCAGTCTTGGTCCCAATTGTCGAAGATCCCTTCGCTACCATAAAGATTCGAATTGTCGGTAGTAATGGAAAGAATTGGTGTGGTGTGACTGATATTGAATAAGTATGATGCAGAGGTTACATTACTCGGAATGTAGTTCGGCTTGAAAGCTCTTGCACGAAGAATTCTTGACTGGAAGAAAGTGATAGGTGTTCCTGTGTAAATGGGAGAATTTGCTGTTGGTTCGCTTCCGTCAGTGGTGTAACGAATAGTAGATGGGGCCGTATTCAAATCGAGAATAGAAACATCAAAAGGCGTTGTGTACACTCCAGGGTTGTGGTCGAACAACGGAGCAATTGCGTATCCAAGTGCCGGCACGCCACTATTACTCGCATCAGGTGTAGGTGTTGCGAAGAGGGCGTTCGTATTCGATCCGTTTGGATATCGTCCGACACTCATGTCAACTGCTTGACAATTGACAACTAAACTGTTTTCAAGAACCTGTGAAGGGTTGAATAAAAATAGTGTGTCACCACTTCCCGAAAGTTTGAAGGTGGTGTGAAATTGTGAACCTTCATTCGGAAGGAAGGTATTCGTCATAGCAACATCTGGCGTGTTCTTCATTGCAATTTCAATGTAGGTATATTCCACAGGGTCTGTGGCCGCTACATTAAATCCAAGAGAGTTAATTGGTCCAGCCGTAAGTCCAGCCGCAGAAAGCTCTGCTGCAGGAATGAGCATTTGGTTTCGTGCGCTCCAATACCAGTTTCCATAAGGTGCTGGGTAATCGGTATTTCCGTTTTGAATGTTACCCGTTCCGATGGTAACGCCATTTAGTTTCATATTCGGACGCTGGTTAGCGACACTGCCTAAAACAGCTGAGCAAGACGCTTCGCTACCGTCGTTAAATGCATAAGTTGTAGAACCGTATGATGTAGCAGACTGCCTGAAAACAGAATTGGTAATGTAGCCAGTGTTGCTGTAGGAGCAAACGTTTACTGCGATGCTTGAAACACCGTCCCATTGAAAAGGTGTCGTAAAGTTGTGGGTGTTCCATCCAACAAATGGAGTGTAAGTTCCTGTGTTGACTGTGGTGGTGAAAGGCGACGTTGCAAATCTGTTTTTTTCGCTGCAAAAAACAACAAGGAATTCGCCAGGATTAAGCGTGTAATGGGGGAATGTCCACTCTGTCGGAGTAGTAGAATTGTCCGATAAAGAATAACCGAAAAGATCGACTGCTGAAGTTCCAGCGTTGTAAAGTTCAACCCAATCTTCGTATTCGCCATCTTCATCGGCAATGAGACTGTAGTTCTTATTGCTTCCTTCGTTTATTATTACTTGAGACCAAAGGATGTTGGATACAAGAACAGTGGAAAAGAATAAAAGTAATTTTTTCATTTTATAAAGATACTAATTCTGTTTGGCTCTAATTTTTTGAAGTTCCTTGCTGATGGCCTCTTCGACAAGTGGCTCCATGATTAAATATCCAGAAACGTTTGGATGCACGCCGTCTTCACCCAATTCAAGGCGAAGTCCATTTCGTTCATCTTTCATGGGTGAGTGAAAGTCTACGAAAGTGATGTCATGTGTTTCGGCATAGAAACGCAAGGCTTTATTCAATTCAATAATTTTTTCAGCGGGTTCCTTGCCCGGGCTCCAAGGGTAGTCGAATACAGGAAGAACCGAACATAAAACAACCCTGATGTCGTTTGCTTTCGCCAATTCAATCATTGAAAATATATTGTCTTCAATCATGTCGAGCGTTACATTGCCCGTATTTCCTGCGATGTCGTTGGTTCCGCCAAGAAATACAACAACTTTCGGATGAAGATTTATGACATCTGCACGAAAACGGAGTAACATCTGTGAAGTAGTTTGTCCACCAATCCCTCTGTTGATATAGGTTTTTCCAACAAAAAAATCGGGATGAATGGTTTTCCAAAATTCAGTAATTGAATTTCCCATGAAAACTATGCGGTCTTCATTGTCCGCTGGGTTTTCAAGCAAGGTATTTGCCTTTCTGTAATAATTCAGATTCGCCCAGTCTTGGGCGTTTACGGTATTATACATTGCCATAATCAAGCAAAATGAAAGTAAGCTTCGTGTCATAAGTTCATTTCAAAGTTAGCCCAGCCCTTGCGTAATTCATTATCGGACGTTGATAATTTTACTTTTCAGGGTTCGAGGCATGGAAGTTTCGCGTTTTCTTCGAAGAAAATTAAGAGATATGTCAGCTTTTGAAATTGTTGGTGGCAATGCTTTGAAGGGAACTGTTATTCCGCAAGGAGCTAAGAACGAGGCGTTACAAATTATATCTGCAGTATTGCTTACGGCAGAGCCTGTGATTATTCGCAATATCCCGGAGATTATTGATGTGTTGAAGTTGATTGACTTGCTTCAAGATATTGGAGTGAAGGTGGAAAAGTTAGCCAAAGGCGAATTCAAATTCATTGCCGACGATGTTAACCTTGAATATTTAAAAACGGAAGATTACAAGAAGAAGGCGGCTGCTTTGCGAGGATCTATAATGCTCGTAGGGCCTATGCTTGGAAGATTTGGCCAAGGGTACATTCCAAAGCCGGGTGGAGATAAAATTGGTCGCCGTCGTCTAGATACGCACTTCACCGGTTTTCAAAATTTGGGTGCGACTTTCAATTATGACGCAGTCAATTACTTCTATAGTGTCACTGCACCGCGCTTGAAAGGAGCCTTCATGTTACTCGATGAAGCATCTGTAACAGGAACTGCAAATATTGTAATGGCAGCGGCTTTGGCCGAAGGGACAACCACGATTTACAATGCGGCTTGCGAGCCTTATTTGCAGCAGTTGTGTAAAATGATCAACCGCATGGGCGGAAACATTTCGGGCATCGGTTCGAATATGCTTATCATTGAAGGGGTTGAAAAATTAGGTGGAACCGAACACAGATGTCTTCCAGATATGATTGAGATAGGCTCGTTCATAGGAATGGCTGCTATGACGAAGGGAGACCTTCTTATTAAAAATGTTTCATACAACGATCTAGGAATAATTCCTGAAATGTTCCGTCGCATGGGCATTCAAGTTGATCTTGTGAACGGCGATGACCTTCATATTCCAGCGCAAGATTCTTATGAAATTGATACGTTCATCGATGGTTCAATTATGACCATTAGCGATGCGCCTTGGCCTGGATTCACGCCGGATTTAATTTCAATTGCTTTGGTTACTGCAACACAAGCAAGAGGTTCGGTACTTATTCATCAGAAAATGTTCGAGAGCCGTTTGTTCTTCGTAGATAAGTTGATTGATATGGGCGCACAGATTATTCTGTGCGATCCGCACAGAGCGACTGTGATTGGTCTTGATCGCAAGTCTACTTTGAAAGGCGTAACCATGTCTTCACCAGATATTCGTGCGGGTGTTTCCTTGCTAATCGCAGCCTTAAGTGCGAAAGGAAAGTCGACGATTCAAAACATTGAACAAATCGATCGCGGTTACCAAGACATTGAAGCGCGCTTGCAAGCATTAGGTGCCGATATTCGTCGTGTCTAGTCTTAATTGGCAAGAACTTTGGCTTGTGAAGAGCTTACTGTTCTATATTTGAAATGAATTCACAACTTATGAAAAAAAATCTTGTCCCTTTCGCTTTGCTACTCGCTGTAGTTGCAATGTTCAGCTTTACCTCCCTTAAGCAAAACAACACTAATCTAACCTCAGCCAAAATTGGATTAGAGATTGGTGACGAAGCGCCAAACATTATCATGAAGGGTGTTGATGGAAAAGACTTAAAGCTTTCTTCATTAAGAGGTAAAATGGTTTTAATCGATTTCTGGGCTTCGTGGTGTGGACCTTGCCGTAGAGAGAATCCGAATGTGGTGGCGGCCTACAACAAGTACACCAAGGCCAAATTCAAAACTGCAAAAGGATTCGAAATCTTCTCGGTAAGCTTCGATCAAAACAAAACAGCTTGGGAAGAAGCAATAGCAAAAGACGGATTGTTGTGGAAGAATCACGTTTGTGATATGAAAGGATGGGCGAATGCAGCCGGACAGTTGTACGGGATTTCGAGCATTCCTTCAAGTGTATTAATTGATGAAAATGGAATTATAGTCGCGAAAAATCTTCGCGGACCAGCTTTAGACATGGAATTGGACAAGTACGTTTCTTCGTTCAATTGATCTGATTATATAAGTTATCTTTGCGGGCCGAATACATTCGGCCCGTTTTGTTTTCTGACAGCCTGTCGCTCTTTTTGGCTTGGCTCAACGATTGTCAAAAGGGAATTACATTAAATTTTGGGTTATGACAGAAGAATTGAATGACAATCAGTCACAAGAATTGGAAAACAACGAGGTGAACGAAACGCCAATGGATGAGAGCACTGCGGAATCAAGCGCTGAAGCTACAGCAGAGTCTTCAGCAGAGGAGTTGGTTGCTGAATGGAAAGATAAATATGTGCGTTTGACGGCAGACTTCGAGAATTTCCGAAGACAAAGAAACATCGAACGTATCGAATTGTTAAAGAACGCTTCAAAGGATGTTATCGTTGGATTGCTTCCCGTGCTTGATGTGTTCGAATTGGCCATGAAAGCCAATGAGACGAGCGAAGATATTCAGGCGGTGAAAGAAGGCTTTGCTTTGATTTACGGAAAGCTCATGACTGAATTAGAGAAGAAAGGATTGAAACCAATGGAAAGCACGGGTCTTCCTTTCAATGTAGATTTTCACGAGGCTATTACTGAATTCCCTGCACCAACGGAAGAGCAGAAGAATACAGTGATTGATACTCCCGAGAAAGGATATTTGTTAAACGAGAATGTAATACGCTACGCCAAAGTAGTGGTAGGAAAATAATTATGGCAAAAAGAGATTATTACGATGTATTGGGTGTTGCACGAAGCGCGAGTGAGGCTGATATTAAAAAGGCTTATCGCAAATTGGCGATTCAATTTCACCCCGATAAAAATCCAGACGACAGTTCTGCTGAAGAGAAATTCAAAGAAGCTGCTGAAGCCTATGAGATTTTAAGTGATAATCAAAAGCGTCAGCGCTACGACCAATTCGGTCACGCCGGAATGGGCGGAGGCGGAGGTCAAAGCTATGGTGGTGGAATGAATATGGACGATATCTTCTCTCAATTTGGAGATATCTTCGGTGGATTTGGCGGGGGCGGTGGAAGATCGAGCTCGAGAAAAGTGAAAGGAAGCAATCTTCGTATTCGTGTAAAATTGAATTTGGAAGAGATAGCCTTTGGAACCACCAAGAAAATTAAAGTTTTCAAGATGGCGAACGCCGATGGCGTGACCTACGACACGTGTTCTACTTGCGGAGGGTCTGGTCAGATTCGCCGAGTTCAACAGACCATTCTCGGTGCTATGCAAACCGCAAGCACCTGCAACGCTTGTAACGGTGCCGGAAAGTCGATCAAAGATCGTCCGAAAGATGCCGATGCATACGGACAAGTTCGCAAGGAAGAAACGGTGGAAATAAAAATTCCAGCAGGTGTGGGTGAAGGAATGACCTTGAATGTTTCAGGGAAAGGAAATGCGGGTCCGTTTGGTGGAGTGCCAGGAGATTTATTGGTTCAGATTGAAGAAGAAGAACACAGCGAATTGAAGCGCGACGGAATTCACTTGTACTATGATTTGTATTTGAATTTCGTAGATGCCGCTATGGGCGCAAGCATTGAAATTCCATTGGTGAAGGGTAAAGCGCAGATTAAGATTGAAGCAGGAACGCAAGCAGGTAAAATTTTAAGATTGAAAGGAAAAGGTCTTCCGGATGTAAACGGATACGGCACTGGAGATTTGATGGTGAATATCAATGTTTGGACACCACAGAAACTTTCATCGGAAGAAAAAGAAATTTTAACGAAGCTTCGTGAATCGGAAAATTTCAAACCGAATCCTTCAGCGAAAGACAAGAGCTTTTTCCAACGTGTAAAAGAAATGTTTCAGTAATTAGGCAATGGAGCAGGAA
>JBIKRF010000119.1:0-6003 GCA_044349305.1 Flavobacteriales bacterium | reverse complement strand
TTTTCTGCATCTACTGTTCCTTGAATTTCAACACAATGTTTGAATGGTGCAGTTACGACATCGGTAGTCACAACCTTTCTTGCTTTTGCGGCGTTGGTAATGCCCAATTCTTTTTCAAGCGATGCAATTTGTCCGTCTAATTCAGAGCGTTTCGCTTTCAAATCGTTCAACTGAGCATTCTTGTCTTTTGAACCGCAAGAAGCCAACAACAGAGCAGCTAATCCTAATGAAGCTGCGATTTTAGAGATATACATGGATTTCATTTTCTTAAAATATTATAATACGTTCAACGATTTTGAAAGTCTTGTTTGAGCATTCATTAAGCTCAAACGTGCTTGAATAAGTGTTACTTGTGCTTGTAAAAGTTGGGAGGTTTGTCTCGACAATTCGAAACTTGAAGAAGTCCCTTGATCAAATTTTATTTGCGTTTTTCCCAAGATACTTGCAGCCAAATTGTAGGACTGCATTGCTAGATCAACGTTCTGCGTTGCGTTCATGTATTCAGCCATTCCTACTTGATACTCCAATTTCGCTGCGTTCGTTGAAAAGGCTAACGTCTCTTCCATACGTTTTACTTCGACTCCAGCGCGTTGGATACTTTTCATCTTCGATCCGCCAGAAATCAGTGGGATGTTCATAGATAAACCCCAGATTTGAGTGGGGTACCACGGCTGCGAACCATCGAAGAAATTAAATTCTTGACGTTGAGCTTGTTTTTGGGCGCTGTAAAAAGCAGCCATGTTCGGAAGCAAACGAGCCTGCTGATTTTTGACATTCAATTTCTGAAGTGCCAATCCGTCTTTGATAATTTGGTTATCAATTAAGTTATCTGCATTAAAAGGAGATTGCACCAGTTGTGCGTTAAAGCTGTCTAGTATGGTCTTGCTGTTGTCTGCAATCGTTATTTCTTCTTCTACATTCATTCCAATTGTAAACTTCAATAGCGTCTTTGCAATCTTTGCTTGGGTTTCTGCATTGCGAATGCGCGCTTCCAATTCGTTCAATGAAAGAGTAAGTTGTTCTACATCTTGCGTTTCAACAAAACCTTCGTTCTTCAGAGCAATGGTATGATCCAACGTGTTCTTCAATAAATCTCGAGAAGCCGTTAAAAGTGAAATGCTCTCTTGTGCAATAACAGCCAGGTGATATGCTTCTTCCGTCGCGCGCTTCACCTCAATTTCGCTTTTAATAATATTCTTATTTTGCAATGCAGCATAGGCCTTAGAGGCTTGAAGCCCTATTAACCAAGAGCCGTCGAACAACAACTGCGAAGCATTTATACCAGCAGTTAACGTTTGTGGAACCCCAAATTGAACTGCCACATTTTGTCCAGGCATACCGAAGAAATCTCCCGGCAAAATACTCGTCGGACGATCAATGAAATTTTGGTATTGAATAGAACCGTTGATCTGTGGAAGACCAATGCCTATAAGTTCCTGGGTCTGAAGTCTCGCTGTTTCTGCGTCGAGTGCCTTCGATTTTACCTGAAACGCATTCTTCACTGCGAACTCTTTTGCTGCAGACAAGGTCAACGCTTGCTGAGCGGTTCCGAGAGAAACAAAACCAAGCGCTACTGCGAGCAGCACACTTACTTTTTTGTTTATGTTGAATTGTATCATGAATTGAATTATTGCTTTTTAGTGGTTTTTTTCTTGGCTGAAGCAGTCGAGTTCAAAATATTTTTATTTAGAAGTTCTATTCCTTTTGCGGTGGCCATGCCATGAATGTGGTAGGAAAACCATTCCATGTACACATCACTCACGTTGTATTCTTTGCTCGGAAATAGATTCTGATCGAACATGACTTCCATTCTACCTACATACAACTTTGCAAGAACATTTGGATTGATCTCTTTTCTGTACAATCCGTCTTTTTGACCCTTGACGATGTTATCAAAAACACATTTGTAAATAATCTCCTGACGTGAAGCGAGCATTTTTTGATGCACCCTTGGATGAAATTTCTCCATGTCGTAGGCAACAGATGGATGAATATTCTGTAACATATCCAACACCCAACGCTTAATCTCGAGGCTTTCATCAATAGCGTTCAAGCCCCTACCACAAATTTCTTCAATCTGATGTTGCTCTGCCTTGCTAAACAAGATTACTGCATTTTCCAACAAATCTTCTTTGTCTTTCACATGCGCATACAGCGTTTTCTTTGAGATGCAGAGCTTCCGCGCAATGTCGTCCATAGTCAGGCTTTTGATACCGAACTTCAGGAACAACGGAAGCGTTTCCATGAGTATATATTTCTTCTTGTTTTCCAAAGCGCGGCAAAGATAGGCACAAAATCCACATTGGAAACGAAAAATGGTAAAAATGTTTCCTTTACACACTTTGTGTGATGACCTTCTTCGAAGGATGACAATTTGCAATCGATGACGAACAAGTTCGATGACCGCATCACGGAGTGTCCTACGGAACGGTCATCACGCAGTGTCATCCAGCTCCGCTGGTCATCGGCTTCGCCGTCATCACAACGTGTTGTGTCATCCAGCTCCGCTGGTAAAGATTATTTCACCCGTTTAAACTCTTCCACCTGCTTCGCCTTCTTCTCTTTCAGCATCTGATTCCCGATCTTCCAGGTAAGGTTGATGCGTGCAACGCGCGATTCCCAGAGCCCGCTGGCATCCATATACAATCCAGCATATTCAGAAATTCCTCTCCAACGCATGGTGTGAAGAATATCTCCGTAGGCCAAACGCACAACCAGTTGGTCTTCAAAAAACGATTTTTGGAAAGCGGCATCCACTCCTCCCATTGGTTTATTGCGAAAGGTTCCGCCCCAAACACTTGGCCCATTGAAAAATCCTGATAATTCCAAAGAAGTCGTTTTGCTAAACTTGAAAGTGTTTTGCATATAAATATTGTACGAGGTCGCGCGTAAGTCAATGGTATTCCCACCTTCGAAAGTTGCTCTGTTGTGAACGTTATAAACACCAAGATTCAAATAGCCTTCCCACCACTTTGCAATTTGAAGAGGGCTTCCAACATTAAACGTAATGTTCTCTCGGTATCCAAGATTGCGCGTTTGAATGAACGAACGCGAAAACTCCGTAGTGTCTGTTATCTCGGTGAAAAAGCCGTTCGTCTTGCTATAACCCAACGATGATGTGATCATGTAAAACAAGGTGTGACTTAACTCCAACGCATCGGTATACTGAGGCTGAAGAAATGCGTTTCCACGCGAATAAGAAAGTTCGTCGAGACGCGACTCAAATGGGTTCAAAGCCTGATAACTCGGACGATCAATTCTTCTGCTGTAGGTTAAGTTGAACGTGCTCGTTTCCTTGTGATTGAAGGTGATTGCTGCGCTAGGAAACAAGTTCGTGTACAATCGATCTACTTTCGTCAGTGGCTGTGGTGTTAGTGCGAATAACTCGCCATTGCTTTTCGTGTTCTCAGCACGCACTCCCACTTGCCATCCAAATTTTTTGTACTTACCCGAAGCGTTAGCGTATGCCGCAAGTACGCGCTCCTTGTAATCGAACTTATTCGTGAGGTTGGAATCTACTTCGAAGTTATTTCCAACTACATTAAAGAAATCTAATTTGTTATTCGTATTCACCTGCGTGCCTTTTAACCCCGCTTCCCACTTGATTTTTTTCCAGTTGAAACTGTAGTCTGCGCGGACAATAGCAATGTCAATTTGTGTAGCTGTGTTGTTCTGATAATTTCTTTCATTCAACAAATTACCATATGAACCGAGGTATCTGTTCGGTTGGAAGTTCCCGTTGTCAATGTCGTACAACCCATAGTTCGCATCAACGTTCAATTCTTTTTCGTTCGATCCCTTCCATTGATAGTTAGCATTCGCTCCGTAATTGTTACGATACCCATCATTTGTAGAATTCGCTTCCAAGGTGCTGTCAACTCCGGCACCCGGCGCTATACTTCCAATGGGAGTTGAACCGTGACTATCCCAAAGATCATTTGAAAGATTCCCATTCACTGAAAATCCGATGGTGTTTTTATCGTTGATGGAAATATCAATACCCGCCTTTCCATAGTGAGATTTGTTTTTAGAATAAGTGTATGAATTCTGATCGAAGAAGGTTCCGTTCTGTTCTTTGTAGAAACGCATATACCCCCAATCTTCTGAAAAATTATTTCCATAAGTAGCGTAAACATTAGTCTTCCCTTTCCTTCTGTTGTATGTGAAGGAACCGTTTATCTTTCCGTAAATCTGATTTCCATAACCCAATCCGAATGTGGCATTCTGTCCGTAATTGCTGTTCTTCTTCATGACGATATTCAGAATACCAGCAGTACCGGCGGCATCGAAGCGTGCAGAAGGATTCGTGATGATCTCAATTTTTTCAATGGATGAAGAAGGTGTGCTTTTCAAGAAGTCTGACAACTGCGAACCTTGAAGTGGAGAAATTCTTCCGTCGATGTAAACCGTAATTCCAGACTTTCCTTTTACGGAAATGTTGTTGTTATTATCGATGACAACACCTGGCGCCCTGCGCAACAATTCCAACGCGTTAAGACCAATTGCATTGGCAGTTCCTTCAACATTAAAAATGGTTTTATCGGCCTGCACTTGAACCAATGGCTTTTTCGCAACAAATTCCATTTCTGAAGTCACCGCTGAAGTCCTTGCCAGTTGCACTGTTCCGAGATTAACACTTGTACCTGCGGCAATCTTTTTCCAAATAGGTTTGTATCCTATAATGTTGAAATAAACCAAAACTGAATCGGTGCTTTCAACTTCCAGACTGAAAGCTCCACCATTATCAGAAGCTGCCGCCTTTAAAACAAGACTATCCTTCATGGCATGAATACTCACGCTCACAAAAGCCAAGTTCTCTGTCTTTCCAGCATCAACGCCTTCAACAACACCGGTGATGGTTGAGGTTTGGGAGAAGGAAAATAAGGTGATTGTTGTGAGGAAGAAGGTTGTGATGATAGATCTCATGGGCGCGAAAATACAATATTCCTGCGGATCAATCACCTGCGGTGATCAATCGCTGCGCGATCAATTGCGTTGCAATCAATCCTGTGGAGTAATATCTACAGAGTATTGATCTGACGAAGTCAGATTGATCCGAAGGATTGATTCGTAGAATTGATCTGTAACCCATGTTACCAAACGCTAACCCTTAACCCCCGACCTTCGTTTAAAATTAAAGATTATGAAAAAGAACATGGGAAATTTCGATCGCGGATTACGCGTAGTAGCAGCAATTATTTTTGCTTACTTATTTTTCACCGATGCGGTTTCTGGATTTTTAGGAAACACGTTGCTCGCTCTGGGTGCTGTTTTCTTATTGACTAGCCTAGTTTCATTCTGTCCACTCTACGTTCCTTTTGGAATAAATACGTGTGAAAAGAAATGACCGAATTCCTAAAGAAACACCGCAAAGAATTTATTGCTGTCGTTATCGGCTGCTTCGCAGGTTGGGCGTATTATTATTTCGTAGGTTGCTCATCGGGAGGATGCATGATTAGCGGCACGTGGTACATCAGCATTCCGTATGGTGGTTTGTTGGGGTATTTGTTTTTGGGGAGTTTTTTGAAAAGTAAAAATCCTCAATCCCTGCGGGATAAGTCCTGAAAGGATACATCCCAGAGGGATACGTCCCAGAGGGATTTGTCCTGAAAGGATACATCCCAGAGGGATACGTCCCAAGGGAAAATTAACGCTCAAATCTCAGCGCAATTCCACTCTTCTCACCCGTAAGCTTTCCATTCTCAAAAACCAACTTACCATTGCACCAAGTTGAAACAATAGTACTCGAAAACGTATGTCCTTCAAACGGAGACCAGCCGCATTTGTATAAGAGATTTTCTTTGGTAACTGTGTATGGTGCGTTAAGATCTACCATAACGAAGTCGGCAAAGTAGCCCTCTCGAATGTAACCTCGACTTTCAATTTGAAACATGTCGGCCACTGCATGTGAAGCCTTTTCTACTATTTTTTCTAGGGTGAAAACACCTTGTCTGTGAAGGTCTATTAACGCTTGCAAACTGTGTTGAACCAACGGTCCGCCGC
>JBIKRF010000002.1:0-81677 GCA_044349305.1 Flavobacteriales bacterium | reverse complement strand
TCTGTTCCGAAATAGGCAGAACGCGTAATTCCGAATCGGTCAAATGCGCCGCACATGGCCAAGCTTTCAAGCACGCGTTTGTTTGTGGCCTTGTCATCAACCCTCTCAAGGAAATCGAATACCGTTTCGAACGGTTTTGTTTCTCTTTCACGAATCATACTTTCAACAGCATTCTCTCCAACCGCTTTTACAGCAGCCAATCCAAAACGTATAGCACCTTCTTTATTTACGGAGAAAAGCGAAAGGGATTCATTCACATCTGGCGAAAGAACAGGAATGCGCATGCGCTTGCATTCTTCCATGAAGAAGGTAACGCCTTTGATGTCGCTCATGGAGTTGCTCAAGGTAGCAGCCATGAATTCAGCCGGGTAATGTGCTTTCAAATACGCCGTTTGATAAGCGATCCAAGCATAACAAGTCGAGTGCGATTTGTTGAAAGCGTAACTCGCAAATTTCTCCCAGTCGGCCCAAATCTTTTCAAGTTTATCTGCTGGATGTCCGTTTGCAATGGCGCCTTCCATGAATAAACTTTTCATCTTGTTCAGTTCTTCAATGAGTTTTTTACCCATTGCCTTACGCAAGACGTCGGCCTGACCTTTGGTAAAGTTGGCAAGTCTCTGAGACAGCAGCATCACTTGCTCTTGGTATACGGTAATGCCGTAGGTCTCTTTCAAGTTATCTTCCATTTCAGGAAGATCGTATTCAATTTTTTCGAGTCCGTGTTTACGACGAATGAACTGCGGAATGTACTCCATAGGACCTGGTCGGTACAAGGCGTTCATCGCAATTAAATCGGCAAAGACTGTAGGTTTCAGGTCGCGCATGTGTTTGCGCATACCTTCACTTTCATATTGGAAAATGGCAACTGTTTCACCGCGTTGGAAAAGCTCGTAGGTCTTTTCATCGTCGATGGGAATGTTGTCAATGTCGATGTCGATGTTGTGCGAAAGTTTAATGAGCTTCAGGGCGTTCTTGATAATGCTCAAGGTCTTCAATCCCAAGAAGTCCATTTTCAACAGACCTGCTTTTTCTACGACGGAGTTGTCGAATTGCGTACACCACATGTCGCTGTCTTTCACTGTCGACACCGGTACGAAATTCGTAATGTCGGTGGGTGTAATAATCACGCCGCAGGCGTGAGTTCCCGTATTGCGAATGGACCCTTCTAAGATCTTCGCCATTCGCAATACTTTTCCTTCCGGAGTAGTGCTTGCAGCAATGGCTCGCATGCGCTGCATGCGCTCGAATTCTTCACTCGAGAAATCGTCTTTCAACTGTTTCTCCTCTTTGTTGAAGATGTCAGAAAGAGACGCGCGGTCGGGGATAAGCTTCGTCAGTTGTTCCGACTCGCCAATAGACAAGTCGAACACCCGCGCGGCATCTTTCACGGCCGACTTGGCGGCCATGGTACCGTAGGTAATGATTTGCGCAACTGCGTTGCGCGAGTATTTATTTCGAACGTACTCAATAACTTTTTCTCGTCCTTCGTCCTCGAAGTCGATATCCATATCGGGCATGGATACACGGTCCGGATTCAAGAAACGCTCAAAGAGGAGATCGTACTTAATCGGATCTACATCTGTTATTCGAAGGCAATAGGCCACCGCAGATCCCGCGGCAGAACCACGTCCCGGACCTACAGACACATCCATGCTTCGCGCTTCTCGACAGAAGTCTTCGACAATAAGCAAGTAACCTGGGTATCCCGCTTTTTCAATTACTGAAAGCTCGAAGTGAAGGCGCTCACGAATGGATTCGTCGAAATCGCCGTAACGGTATTTCGCTCCTTCAAAAGTGAGATGCTCGAGGTAAGCCGATTGTTCAGCAATGGTCTTGAGCTTTTCTTTTTCTTGCGCAATGCGCTCTTCGTCGTATCCATCGGCATTCCATTTCTCAATGCGCTGAGATATCAGACGATCATGAGAAGCAGTAATTTCAGTTTGAAAATCCGTGATGAAAGATTCGGCAATGTCAAACTTCGGTAAAAGAATTTCTCGATCAAGTTTGTACCCGTCGCATTTGTCTGCAATTTCCAAGGTTGTTTCCAACGCTCCTGGATATGCCGAAAATGCTTGAGCCATTTCTTGAACATCTTTCAAATAGAATTCATTGTTCGGAAAACCGAAGCGAAACTCTCTTCCTTTTTTACCAATGTATTTTGAAGGCGTGCTTACTTTCTCTCCATCCTTCACGCAAAGCAAAGCATCTTGTGCTTCGGCGTCACTTTTTTCAGTGTAGAAGGTGTTGTTCGCAGCGAAATATTTAACGTTGTGCTTTTCACAAAACCGAACAAGCGTTCGGTCCACCACCTGCTCTTCTTCCAATCCGTGGTTATTCAATTCAGCATAGAAATCTTCACCAAATTGCTCCTTCCAGAAAACAAAAAGTTCTTCCGCTTTTTCTTCGCCAATATTCAAAATGGTTGAAGGAATTTCACCCCAAAGTGAACCGGTGCAAAGGATAAGTCCTTCTTTGTATTCAATCAGAAGATCACGGCTAATACGCGGCACGTAGTAAAATCCTTCCGTGTAAGCAATGGAAGAAAGCTTAGCAAGGTTTTGATAGCCTTTGAAGTTTTTCGCGAGTAACACAACCGGATATCCATCGTCTTTCGCAGAGCGATCGGTGTGATTGCGACACATGTTTAATTCAGCACCAACAATGGGTTTGATTCCCTTCTTGTGCGCAGCACTCACAAAGTGGAATGCGCCCATCATGTTGCCAGCGTCTGTAACTGCAACAGCTGGTGAACCCATGGCGATTGATTTTTTAATCAATGCGTCAATGGTCGTTGTACTTTGAAGAATACTGTATTGCGAGTGAACGTGGAGGTGAACAAACTTTTGATTTTCATCAACCTCAATAGATTGTGAAGTTTGTTCGGGGACCAGTTCGCTTGATTTTTCCGATTTGAAATTGCTGTCTTGAAGAACAGGCGCTTCATAAACAATTTCGTCTTTAGCTATTCCAGCAGAGGCAGGAATAACACCGATACGAATGAGTTCGAAGAAACATTTTCCGGTAGCAGCAACGTCGTACGCCGCGTCGTGAGCCTCTTCGAATTTTACATGAAATAACTTTTCATGAAGTTCAGTCAAGGTTGGCCACTTGAACTTTCCGCCACGTCCGCCCGGAATTGCGCAGAAGTCTGTTCCGAACTCTTTGGTATCCATGCTCGAGATTTGCTCAAGCACGTTCGTTCTTCCTTCACGCAGAAATTCACATCCAACGATGTTGATGTCGAATTCAATGTTATGTCCGGCTACAAATTGCGTTTGAGCAAGAGCCGCTTCAAACTGATCTAAACATTCATTCAGCGGAATACCTTCTTTCGATGCGCGTTCCGTGGATATGCCGTGAATTTTTTCCGATGAATACGGAATGGAAAAACCATTCGGCTGAACAATAATGCTTCCTTGCGAAATCAAGTTTCCGCGCTCACCGTGCAGCTGCCACGCCAATTGTACAAGCCTAGGCCAATTGTTAAAATCGGTCAGTGGCGCATTGTAGTTTTGAGGAAGGCCTGTGGTTTCGGTGTCGAAAATTAAATACATGGAAGTTGTTCAGATAGGAGCATAAAATTACTACCTCCCTTCCGAATAATTAGACATTGTGGAAATCTTTCCGACGTCTTTTTTTGAACCAACTTGAATTTCGAAATACCAACATGGAGAAGAGTCCAAGACCAAGGAAATAGACATAATCCGATGTCCAAATAATGGCCACGTCGGCGTATGTATAAAACGAGATGTAGTAGGCGTAAGCGAGGTAAATTACTGTCGTTGCAAGCTCTATGAAAAAACCTTGAATAGTCATGCCAGCTCCTTCCACGGCGGCAAGTAAAATGCTGGTAAATGCAAATATAGAAATGGCCGGAAGTACAATGTACATGCTCTTTACAGTTAATCGAACGGTTTCATCGTTGGCATTGAAAAGATGCGCAATGCTTTCCGGATAGAGCCAAAGTCCGTGCGTTAGAATTAAGATAAAACTGAAGTTCAGGAGCGCCAATCTTTTAATCACATTGAAAATTTCGCCGCTTCGCTTTTCAGCCAAAAGTCCGGAGACGTAGGTTTTCGCGGTGCTCGAAAATCCCATGACGCTAACCCAAGCAAGCATATACATGTTTCGAACAATAAACGCACTTTGAAAAGAGTCTTCGCCTTTCTTTTCAATGAATGCGAAGAAGATGATCCAGATGCTTAATGCTACAAGCATTTGAAGCATAATCGGAATTCCTAATCGAAGAATTTCTTTGGTGTAATTGAATGGAACGCGGTATAAATTTCGAAACAAACGAACCTCTTTGTACTTCGCATGAAAGAGTGTGTAAACGAAAAGAACAAGTGCTGCTGCGCCTTCACCCATGTTAGTTGCAATAGCAGCGCCTCTTACTTCCAACCGAGGGAAATTCAGATTTCCAAAAATGAATAGGTAGTCGAAGACAATAGTGAATATCGCAACTGTAATAGTCGAGTAGATCATGCTTCGCGTCAGCGCTATTCCAGACCAAAAAGATTGAAGCACTTGTATGAAAGTAAAGAAAATGAATCCGTAGGCACGCGTTTCCGCAAATGTTTTCATGTAGTTGCGCGTTTCTTCATCTTCAATACTTCGGTCTAAAAATGTTGGGATGAAAAAAGCTAAAACAATGAATTGAATCAAGACAATGAATGCGCCAATGAAAAGAGCATTTGCAAATACGGTTGGAATTTCTTCGCTTCTTCCTTCGCCGCGTTTGCGTGCAATTAATATTTGTGAAGCGTTCGCCAATCCTGCAGAAAGCATGGAAAGCGCAATGTAGATGAGTCCAACGAAACTCACCGCGCTCATGGCTTTTCCGTTGAGTTGTGCGACGAAAAAATTATCGACGAGTACAACAATAAATTGCACGAAGGCACCCATACACAAGGGGAGGGCCATTTGTAAAAGGGCTCTGTTGTTTGTGCTTAGTGCAATTTTTTCAGACATGCTTTTTGTTGTGCCATTCAGCTTCAATGTGCTTCCACCAATGAATGCTGTGACGCGCCCATTCAAGTTTCAGTTCTAATTTTTCTTCGTCGCTCAATTGCCAATCAATTGAACTGCCGCGCAAGTTAGTGGTTAAATACTGCAATGCAATGCTGGTAGCGGCAGAGACGTTAAGGCTTTCGGTAAAGCCTTGCATGGGAATGTGTACGAGCACATCGGCTTGTTCAACCATGTAGTCACTTGCCCCCGAAAGTTCTGTGCCCATAACTAATGCTGTTTTTTGTGAAAGGTCTAATTCAGAAAGAGGAATAGAATTACCATGCAGATGTGTTACCGCTAAACGGTATCCTTTGTTTTTTAAATCACGAACACATTCGGCAGTATTGCTCCGCGTTGAATTGTATCTGTGAAGGGTGAGCCATTTTCCGGCTCCTTTCGAAATGCGCTGAAGATGTTGAAAGGGATTGGTATTCTCAATTAAATATCCGTCTTGAATACCGAACGATTCCATGCTTCGCAGAATAGCGCTTGTGTTGTGCGATTGATAAAGATCTTCGAGAACTACGGTTAAGTATCGCGTACGCAAATTAACGACCTCGTCGAAACGCTGCTGTTTGAAGGGTGTAAGCGCTTCACAGAATAGATCGTATAATTCCTGACTCATAGTCGCAAAAATAAAAAGGGCTGCCGAAGCAGCCCTCATATTTTTCGTAACTGAAAATTACTTCACTTTAGAAGATAACTCAGCACCAGCTTTGAACTTAACTACTTTCTTAGCTTTGATAGTGATTTCTTTACCAGTTTGTGGGTTACGTCCTTTACGAGCCGCACGCTTTGAAGTAGAGAAAGAACCGAAACCAACTAGGGCAACACGGTCGTCTTTTTTCAACGCTTTAGTAGTTACTTCGATGAATGCATCTAATGCACGCTTCGAATCAGCTTTGGTAAGCTTAGAAGAAGCTGCGATAGCTTCGATCAATTCTGCTTTGTTCATTTTGTTTTTTATTAATTAAACATTTGTTTGTTATCCCAAATGTAAAAGAAGCATTTTCTAATTCGCAAGTAAACACTGAGAATTTTTATCATTTTGTTGAAAAAAGCGCGTTGTTGTTCATAACCACGAGGTTTTGGTTCTGAAACGCCTTGATTTACTAGCTTCTAGCGCATGAAAAAGCCCGCAGAAGCGGGCTTTTTGGTTTGGTAGTGAAGAGGATTATTCTGATTTTTTTCTTCCAATGATAAAATAAACAACTGCTCCAATGGGAATAACCATCAATCCGAAGTACGCAGCTGGATCATCGCTCAATGCATTCTTCACAATGAACCATGCGACTACAGCAATAAACAATATTGGTAATACGGGGTAGAGCGGCGATTTGAATATACCATCTGTTTGTCCCATTTTTTTCATTCTGAAAATAAATATTCCAGAACAAGCCATGGCAAGGAAGAACCACTCTGTAATTGTCACGTAAGTATACAGCGCTTCAAATTTCCCCCAAACGAAAATGAGTACAATTGCCCAAGCAGATTGCAAGAGTATAGCATTAACAGGCACTCCGAACTTCGGGTGTGATTTTCCAAACGCTTGAAAGAATAATCCTTCATTTGACATTTGTTGAACAATACGCGGAGTTGCAAGGACGTATAACCCCGCACAACCGAATACAGAAAGTGCAATCAAAATAGAGACAGCAAATGATCCGCCGGGAACAATTTTTTCCATAGCATCTGCTGCCAAGGTTTTGCTGTTTTGAATTTCTTCGATGCTTAATACGTTCATGTATCCGATGCTCACGAGAACATATGAAAGCGTTACGACTAGAGTTCCGAGGATAAGTGCAAGAGGAACATTGCGTTTTGGGTTTTCGGCTTCGTTTGTTACGAAGCTTGCGTAATGCCAGCCCGTGTATGACCACAATACCCCGACAAAGGCTTTCGCCCAACCAAACTCTTGAGCTTTTTCATTGGTGAAAATTTCTGAAACAGAAATGCTATTCTCGAAGATGTTGTTCGTTCCCAAAAAGAGAAGAAGAATAAGCAATCCATAAATACCAATAATTTTCAAAACAGTAGAAACGTTCGCAAACCATTTCGAGCTGTCTAAACTGAACATGTTGAACAGTGTAAGAATGACGATTGATACAGCAGCTACAACGGGTAGTAATGTGTCTGAGAATCCGATTATTTTTTGAGAGTAATCCGCAAAAACAACAATCAATGCCGCAATGGTTCCCGATGAAACAACAGTTAGCAAACACCATCCATATAAAAATGCGGGTAAAGGTCCGAAAGCTTCTTTCAAATAAGTGTAAATTCCTCCGCCTTTCGGGAATCTTCCGCCCATCTCGGCATACACCAACGCACCTATCATAGACACCAAACCTCCGGCTATCCACAGAATGGTCATCCACATAGGATCGGGTACTTCCTTAGCAATGCTAGTAGGTGTTTTGAAAATCCCAGATCCAATGGTACTTCCAATGGCAATCATGGTTAATGCGAATAGCGATAGTCCTTTTTTATTCATAATTCAGGTTGAATGGTTTCAAATATATTCCGCTTTTCAATTGGGACGTTCGAAATATAGAAAAGTGTTCGTAAATTTGTAAGAATGAAGTTCGTAGAAAAAATAAAATTGTCTGCCGGTCGTCGTGCTTTGGGTAAGATGCCCGATGCTACTCGTAATCGTTCAGGATCTAATTTTCACGACGCTCAGTCAATAGGTATTTTGTATGTCGACAATGACGAGCGTTACTTCAATAAGATAAAAGCATTTGCCAAATATTTGAAAGACAAGTTTGGCGTGCGTCATGTGAGATGCGTGGGGTTCGTTAACGATTCAAGTAAGAATCTTCCCATTTGGCAATCACAAAAATTAGAGTTTGAATACTTCACTAAAGATGACTTGAATTGGTACTTGCGTCCTGTTCAAAACGTTTCGAAATTCATCAAAGAAGATTTCGATATTCTTATAGACTTAACACTTGGCGATCATATTCCATTGAATTTTATTTTCAAAGAAAGTAAAGCGAAAATGAAAGTGGGGCTGCGTGATTCACGTGCCTCACGTCAATGTGACCTTATGATTGATTTGGGCGATAATCCAACAATCGACAAGTATCTACAAAACTTGGATGTTTATCTAAGCAATCCGCAAATAAAATAATAATGAGAGAGAAGTTGAAAGGATTAGGTGTGGCAATGGTTACGCCTTTTCGCAAGGATGGTTCAGTGGATTTCGCTGGACTGAAAAAGTTAACGGCCCATTTAATTGAAGGTGGAGCCGATTATTTAGTTGTTCAAGGAACAACAGGTGAATCTGTGACTTTGACGAAAGAAGAGAAACAAGAAGTTTTAGATGCGGTTCTTGAGGCAAACAATGGCACAAAACCAATCGTTTTAGGTTTAGGGGGAAACAACACCTATGAATTGGTTCAGCAATTAAGCAGATTAGATACCGACGGAATTGATGCGATTCTTTCTGTTACGCCTTATTACAACAAGCCAACACAAAATGGACTGGTTGAGCATTACAAGGCCTTAAGTGAAGCAAGCAAAATTCCGATTGTATTGTACAATGTTCCAGGAAGAACGGCTGTCAATATGCTTCCTGATACAGTGGGCCGAATTGCATTTGAATGTAAGAACATCATTGGTATCAAAGAAGCGAGCGGAAGCGTTGAGCAGATCATGAATGTCATAAACGTTACTCCGAAAGAGTTTATGGTTATCAGCGGCGACGATGCGTTGACCTTGCCACTTCTTTCTGCAGGATGCGACGGTGTGATCTCTGTTGTTGGAAATGCTTTCCCTAAAGAATTTTCACAAATGATTCATGCGGCTTTGAGCAACAATTACGAAGAGGCGAGGGCCATTCACTATAAACTGTTAGATTTAATTCACTTGTTGTTTGCGGAAGGAAATCCTGCAGGTGTCAAAGAAGTTTTGGCTCATCTCGACATTTGCGAAAATTACTTACGTCTGCCGCTTGTTCCTGTTTCGGAAAAGCTTAGTGATAAAATTCGGAAGTATCTCGTAGAAGAAGATTTTATGTCCTAAAGGACGAATGTGGCAGAGCCACTAATGTTGCGAAGCAACGAATGCCAGAGGCGAATGTGCTGAAGTACGAATGCAGTGAAGCTGCGAATGCCGTTGGCGAATGTCTTCAACGCCAGAGTTTATTGCTTTGTATTCTTTTCGTTTTGAAGTTTCTTTCTCATGGCCGTTGAGAGTGCATAGAGTGTTGCTCCTATGGCTCGGATTTGCTTGTTTAATTCATTGAATTCTTCAGTAGGAATATACTCTGTTTCATGCAAGAGGTTAATCCAGTATTTTGTTTCGCTCGCTTCTTTGAATGCAATAAAAACCTTGTGGGTATAATCCTTCAAAGATTCTGCACTTCGAGCCTCATGAAGATTCGCACTTATTGAAGTGGCACTTCGAATAAGTTGGTTGGAAATGTTGAACTCTCTTTCTTGTGTTTGCAGTCGCTTACCTAATTTAACTGCTGTTACCGCAAAGTCTTTTGCTGTTTGATGAATGGGAATCATAGTTTTAATTTTTCGACAAAGATGTTGTGTCACTTCACGAAAAAAAAGAAACCCATATTCTCATAATAATTTTCACGAAACGCTGAAACGCAATGTATTCAAGGCTTTTGGGATATTTACCCGCAGCATAACTTACGTGTTTACACATTAGCCGCAGGCATTCGTTCGAAGAACATTCGTCCAACGGACATTCGCAGCGCCGCTGCATTCGTGCTTCAGCACATTCGCCCTCTGGGCATTCGTGGCTCCGCCACATCAGTTGCCCTCGCAACGCTACTTAACCAACAACACCCCTTCACCTACAGAACTGCCTTCAGAATTGGAAGGGTCAATTGGGTAATTGTATTCATAAATGACTAAGCGAAATTGCTTCCCATCTTCAGACCAGTCGTAGGTAAATGCAGGTTGATTTGCAACTTGACGGTCGAGGGATTGACAGAAGGAATAGAACTCATTTTTAAATTCCCTGCTAATCTCCTTCCCATTGTCTTTATAGGTTATTGTGAAATCTGAAATTTCTGCTTTTGAATTATAATTCAGAAAATGCATCTCACTGAACCCTTGAATTGAGATTTCTTCCACATCTACATTTACATTTACATAGTCCCTTCCACTTTCGACAGCCCGTTCAACTTCAGAGTTCGATTGGATTAACTTATTTCTGAATCGATCAGAATCAATTATGTCCGATACTAAATCGTAGCTACCAATGCCGCCACGAACCTTTACCGGCAACTGATTCAATTCGAACCAATCGGTGTGTTCCGATTGATTGTTATACATATAATACAACTGGCTTCTCAATTCTTCTTCATCAATTCTATCGCGATTCATGATTTCTTCAGTGCGTGTAGATTGACTTTTAAAACTGATTGAGTGAGCGCTCAGCGGTCCGCCCCACTGGTACAAAAAGGTAATAATGAAAAGTGAAATTGGAAACGCCAATAACGATTTCTTTTTATAAAACCCGTTGTACAGTGAAATAAACGTAAGCCAAATGGCGAGATACAAAACTAATGCCCGCGACTCCGTTAAACCATAGGCGAGAACGCGCGTACAAATGGCAATCCACAACATCACAAGTAAAGGCAACATGAGCCAATAAAATATTTTAGCAAACTTCCCTACCCAGTTAGATTCCATATTTCGGAAGGGCTCAGCAAGAAGAATCGTCAGTATTCCAAGCGTACAAAATACCAATATCCAAATACTCACATTTCCCTTTGGCAAATCAAACGTGAATAAAATTTTAGCGAGGTAGATATAAAGTATAGACAGGTATAAGACAATAAGCGGAACAAGAATATACTGAACTAAAATTCTAAATGTCTTGGGAGGTTCCACAATCCAATTCCCCTTATTCAATTCCGTTGGTGTTCCCGCGAAAAAGAACAACACGTGAAAAACACTACTAACCGTAAGAATAAGTTCAAAAATAAATCTCTCACTCAACTCTCCAAAAAGTAACTGAATAGCACCAACGGCCAGTCCTAATCCAATTGCAATAATTCCTGTAAAAATGGAACTCAACGCAAATCGAGAGAACATCCATTGATTAAAATTCCAAAACAAATCTTTTCGCATTCCAGTCAAAAAAGGCAAGAATGAAGCTAGCAAGTGACTCGTTATAAAATAAAAAATACAAATGCTCATCAGTGCAGTTTCTGGAAAGTCACATGAAAGCAAGAGATGGGTAATAATTAATCCGTGGACTACAACGCCAAGTCCAATAAATAACCAAGGTTTTAAGCGACTGCTCGTGTTGCATTCTTTTGCAATAACAGCGGAGTAGTGAATAGGAAGGCCCAAGAACAATCCGTAAATCAACACAACCATTTGCTCGTCATATTTCTCCATTTGAATTAGAGAATTCCAAACGGTCAATCCAAAAACGGCAGACACTATGACCAATGGAAAGCGATTTATAACCTTAAAAAGCTCTGATTGTAACTCCTGAAATCTTGACATATTCGCTCAATTAAATTTGTTAATTCTCTCCTACTCTTCTTCTATCATCAAAAACATTCGCCTTAAGGCATTCGTGGCTCCGCCACATTAGTCATAGACATTCGTGCTTGCACATTCGCCCAACGGGCATTCGCAGCTCCGCTGCATTCGTGCTTTAGCACATTCGCCCTTTGGGCATTAGTGGCTCTGCCACATCAGTACCCCTCGTCGAAGTACCTTCTCACCCCTCTCTTTCCTTCATTCAGAAATAACTCCTTCTGCTCTTGAGAAAGTTTCTTCACCTTCGGACCAATACCGGCGTCGCTGATGCTGATGGTTCGCTCCCAGTCGAGTTCAGTTAGCATGAAGCGATTGAGGTTTTCCTTCATGATATAGTAAACACTTCCCACCAAATCTTTCGTGCTGTGAATAGGGTAATACGGATCTGTTTTGGTCTTGGTGCGATCTACGGTAATCTGATATTCACTGTCTATACGGAAGCCTAATGTAATCATGGGGTCTTGCACATAAGGTGCTTGATCGAACACCCAGATCGGATAGTTGGAAAGAAATCCACCGTCTAAACAAACGTGATCGCTGTCTGCGTAATGACGAACATCAACACGCTGTCCTTCATCATTCATTACAAAAGGTTCATAGTATAACGGCACCGCCATGCTTGCGCGAACAGCGTCAACAATGCGCATATTCGGATAACGGTAATGATCGAAATACTCGGCCTTCTGGTGATTCATGCAAGTTGCGGTAACCACCAACTCGCGATAAGTCGAATCTTTATCGGCGAGTTTTTTCAACTCCATAAACGTGATATCCTTGTTTCCAGTTTTTGACCCTACTAAATCTTCGAGCCATTGCAAGAAGCGTTCACCTCGGTAGTACCCCATGCGTTTGCGCAATCGGTGAATACCTCCAATAAACAATCCACCACCATCGTTCAATTTCGCGAAGTTCATTCCACCAATAATCCCTGCAATTTCTGTTGGAGAATAACCCACCGCTAGCAGACAAGAAGTGATCGCTCCTGAAGAGGCGCCAGCAACGCGACGAATGTCTTTCAAGTAACCGCGCGAATCCATTTCCATAAGCGCACCGCAATAAGCCACCCCGCGAATTCCACCACCTTCGAAAACAAGATTTTCGAAATGCGCATGAGCAAGTCTATATTGCCGTTCCATTTGGGCCATGACATGCGGCGGTTCAGCTTGCGCACTTAAAAATTTCGAACTAAAAAAAAGTGCAAATAGAATAAAGACGTGTTTACTTTGAAGCATAATTCAAAATTACATAGAATGTCAAAAGTTCATTTGGAAATAATTGCAACCAATCCAGAGTCTTGTCTCATTGCAAACGATAACGGAGCAACGCGTTTGGAAGTATGTTCGGCTTTGCAAGTTGGTGGATTAACACCTGCGCTGTCCCTAATTGAATTTGCTGTTGAAAGAACTTCTTGCGATATAGCTGCCCTCATTCGCTTGCGTGAAGGATCATTCGTTTATTCTGAAGAGGAAATTAAAATCATGTGTAACGACATTCGTCGTTCAAAGGATAAAGGAATTAAAGCCGTTGTGGTGGGCGCTTTGAATGCAGACGGAACAATTGACTTCAAAGCACTAGAGCGATTTGTGAAAGCAGCGAACGGAATAGACGTGGCCTTTCAACGCGCCTTCGATGTTTGCACCAATGGCGAGGAAGCCATTGCACAATTGGAAAGTGCTGGATGCAAGCGATTACTTTCTTCAGGAAAAAAAATGACGTGTGTTGAAGGTATTGACAATTTAAAACGCTACGCTTCACTGGCGAACACCATGGAGATTATGCCGGGTTCAGGACTTCGCAGTTCGAACATTGCGCAAGTGTATGACGATTGTTTTTCAAGCTATCACACCAGCGCTTCTGAGATTGTCCATGCTGGAGAATTAGGCGTTATGCCGAAGGAATACCTTCGCGCAAATGCTGAAGAAGTTCGTTCCATCGCACAATTTCTTTCCAATAAATAAGCCCTTCAATCTCTTTCCTCTCTTTCCGTTGTAAATTCGCGGCATGGCAGTGGAAATCAAAAATAAAAAAGCGCTCTTTCAATATTTCATTTTGGAAGAGTTCACTGCTGGTATTGTTTTAACTGGAAGTGAAATCAAAAGCATTCGCGCGGGTAAAGCAAACATTGCTGAGGCCTATTGTAAGTTGAATGGAAATTCTCTGATAATTCTGAACATGAACATTGCGCATTACGGCAATGCTGGATACGCGCAACACGAAGAACGACGTGTGAAGACGCTCCTTCTTCAACAAACAGAAATAGACAGATTGAAGCGCAAGTTGAAAGACACAGGTATGACCATTGTCCCCATGCGTTTATTCATTTCAGAAAAAGGCTGGGCTAAATTGGATATCGCTTTAGCGAAAGGTAAAAACGTTGGAGACAAACGCACCGACGTTAAAGATAAAGACCTAAAACGCGAAGCGGATAGAGCTAAACTCCGCTAGTCCCTCGCCAACGGCTTTCGTGCTTCAGCACATTCGCCTCTGGCATTCGTTGCTTCGCAACATGAGTGGCTACGCCACATTCTTGCGTTCCGCAAAGTATTTCTGCAACTCCCTCTTCACCTCATCCTTCAACACCCACAATCCAATAAGGTTCGGGAAGGCCATACCTAAGATCATCATGTCGGAAAAGTCTACGACAGCTCCGAAACTGCTTACGGTTCCGAGGACGGTGCAGAATAAGAACAGGAGGTTGAACGATTGCTTGATCCACCACTTTTCGCCGAACAAATAAGCCCAACTTTTCATTCCGTAATAAGACCAAGAAATCATGGTTGCGTAGGCGAAGAGTACAATACAAATCAAAAGGATCCAATCGGTCCAAGGGAAGACTGAGCGAAATGCGGCTGCTGTTAATGCGCTTCCGTTTAGTCCGTGAGCGTCTGTTGCGAATCCAGTGAACACCAATACCAATGCGGTCATGGTGCAAACAACAACAGTGTCGATAAACGGTTCTAATAACGAAACCATGCCTTCAGTAACGGGTTTGTTTGTTTTCGAAGTTGAGTGCGCAATACTTGCAGATCCAATTCCAGCTTCATTGCTGAATGCCGCTCTGCGAAAGCCCATCATCATAACGCCAATGAATCCACCTTTCATTCCATCTGGAGAAAAGGCGCCGTTCCAAATCAATGAAAACGCTTCACCCATGTGAGAGATATTCATTCCAATGATGATCAACGCAAATCCGCAATAAACCACCACCAAGGCGGGTATCATTTTGTCGGTAACACGAGCAATGCTTTTTATTCCGCCTACAATGACAAATCCCACTGCGATAGCAAATGCAACACCTATCCATAGCGCGTATTCTTCCGACCCTGGAATGGTGGTTTTCACCATATCAAAGGCCTGATTCGCTTGTACCATGTTTCCTCCGCCCAATGTTCCTCCAACACACATAATAGCGAAAATCACAGCCAATACTTTTCCGCTGCGCTGCCATCCTTTTTTCGCAAGGCCAGCACTTAAATAGTACATAGGGCCTCCGCTGACTTCACCCGAAGGAGAAATTTTTCTGTACTTCACACCCAGTGTACATTCTACGAACTTGGTTGTCATTCCGAACAGTCCAGCAACGATAATCCAAAACGTTGCACCCGGACCACCAACCGCAATAGCCACTGCCACCAAAGAAATATTCCCTAAACCGAGTGTTCCACTTAGCGCAGCAGACAAGGCTTGGAAGGGGGTAACTTCACCTTCGTCGGTCTTCTTGGTGAATTGTCCAAATGTGATTTTCCATGCATGTCCGAACGCACGGACATTGATAAATCGGAAATAAAAAGTAAAGAATACAGCGCTGCCGATAAGCAAAACAACGACTAACCAAATTTCTGTTTTTACCGGATCTCCATTCGGATGTTTAATTTGCTTTCCAGCGTTGTCGTACAAATGCTGATCATATAAATTGAATGCTGCAAAAGGATCAAAGAATAGAACTACGCCAAAAGCATCGACAATCGGAACAAAAAACGAATTCATCTTTTCCTCGCTCGAAACCGCTGGTATGGTGAAGGTCTGCTCTTGCTTGTTACCATTCGCAAAGGTCACTTGAACGGTGTAGTTGATTCCTTCTTTCAGTCCTGAAGCTGCGATAGAATCCACACTTTGAAGATTCGACCAATGCGCAGAAGTTATGCTATCGGTGCTAACTACAGCGGCCGTTCCGTCGCCAATGTTGTGCGATTGCGGATTGAGCTGCAATTGGAAATTTTGAGCGAAAAGCGTTGATGCCGAAATCAGAAATGCCGCAAGGCTCAACGATTTAAGAAAAGGTTTAATTATTCTCATGGCCTAAAAGTAGGCTATTTCAGCAAGTTAGTTCCCGATGTGAATAGGTTGTGGATATTTGAATTCCACGAACGACGTTTTTTTATTCATCTTTGTAACGTATGGCAGAAAATTTCATCGTTTCAGCAAGGAAGTATCGCCCGGACAACTGGGATTCAGTGGTTGGACAAAAGTCTATTACCACCACCTTGCGCAATGCCATAGAAACCAATCAAATTGCACAAGCTTATTTGTTTACCGGCTCTCGTGGAGTAGGTAAAACTTCTTGTGCGCGCATCTTCGCGAAGGCCATCAACAACATGTTAGATGCCACTCCCGAAGAATTAGCGTTTACCATTTTCGAATTAGATGCGGCCTCAAACAACAGTGTAGATGATATAAGAGGTATCGTAGACAGTGTTAGAATACCGCCTCAAGTTGGAAAGTACAGAGTCTATATTATTGATGAGGTTCACATGCTTTCTCCAAATGCGTTCAATGCATTTCTTAAAACATTGGAAGAGCCGCCACCACATGCGATTTTCATTCTAGCCACAACAGAGAAGCATAAGATTATTCCAACCATTTTAAGTCGTTGTCAAATCTTTGATTTCAATCGAATCAAGGTGAAAGATATGACCGAGCATTTGCAACACATTTGCAAGCAAGAAGGAATTGAGTCGGAAGAAGATGCATTACATGTGATTGCAACAAAGGCAGATGGCGCCATGCGCGATGCCTTGTCAATCTTCGATCAGGTGGTAGCATTTTGTGGAAGAAAATTAACGTACGATTTAGTTATTCAAAATTTGAACGTGCTCGATTATGAGTACTACTTCAAATTAACCGACTTGTTTTTCAAAGAAGATATTCCAAACGCCTTGTTGGTGTTGAATGAAGTGGTTGAAAAGGGTTTCGATGTGCATCACTTCGTAACCGGATTGGGCGCACACTTCAGAAACTTATTGGTTTGTCGCGATGCGCAAACGCTTTCATTAATGGAAGTAACAGAAGGTGTTGCCGCGAAATACAAAGACCAGGCAGCTGCAAGCGATTTGCGTTTCTTAATTCAAGGAATTGATTTAGTGAACGACACCGACTACCACTACAAGTCTTCACGTCACCCACGTTTGTTGGTTGAACTTCTGCTCATGAAATTGTGTAGCGTTCCGCAAAACTTGCGAGAGGGTGAAAAAAAAAAGTGAAAATCTTAGCGTTTCGCGGAGCTGAAAAATTCATCGGAGCGCCACAAGCAAGATCAGCTTCTCCATCAACTTCATCTCCAACCCCAAGTGCTTCGAACGAAATTGTTGTTGAGAAAACTGAGTCAGTTGCAATTGAATTCAACAACGAGAAACAACTTCCGAATAAAACTGTACTCGATCCTGAAAAAAGGAAACTTGCCGGATTGTCTCCCGACAATATTTCCATTCGATACAATCCGCAAATTCAAATTGAAACCGCTGCCGACGAACCTGAAGTAGAAGAAAAGGCAGACCGCATTTACACGGAGGAAGAAATTACAGCCGCATGGATGGGATACGCGGAAGAACTCATGGATTTCAACTCTCAGGCGGCATCTGCACTGAAAGTAACCAAGCTGAATGTTCTTCCCGATAATGAATTGCATTTGGTTTTTCCAGGAAGTACACAAATGGAATACTTCAACGAAGAACGTGCGCCTTTAATGGGCTTCATGCGCAAGAAAGGTGTTGTAGGCTTGAAGTTGAAATTGGAAATCGCGCAGAGCAATTCAGTCGCAAGAGAAATCGTAACTGATCGTGCGCGATTTGAAAAAATGATGGAGAAAAACCCAGCGGTGAAAACACTCTGGGAACGTTTTAAATTAGTAATCGATTAATTCATGCGCGTAGACAAATACCTCTGGTGCATCCGTGTTTTCAAGACACGCTCGCTCTCAACGGCTGCGTGTAAAGCCGAGAAAGTATGGGTGAACGGAGAGTTCGTTAAAGCTTCGCGTGAATTGAAATTGAAAGACGTCGTTCGTGTAAGAAAAGGCCCCATTCATTTTCTATTTGAAGTCATCGATTTTCCAAAGAGTCGCTTGGGTGCGAAGTTGGTTTCAACCGTTACCAAAGATGTTACAGCAGCCGATGAATTGGCGAAGTTGGAACGCATTCAACTTCAAATGAAAGCCACACCATACTTCGGCGTGGGAAGACCAACAAAGAAAGACCGTCGCCAGCTCGACGACTTTATGTATTACGAAGACCTTGAACAAGATGACAGCCAGTAATGCACTGCAACTTCAGCCCGAAGAAATTCAGCAATTGCGGAACGAAGTGTTGTGGCCGCACAAGACTTTTGAGAATTGTATTTTGGAAACCGATCGACTTTCAACAACGTTTCATTTCGGTGTGAAGGTGGAAGGACTTACGGTTGCTACGGTTACTCTTCAGCAAGAACGCTCAAGTAAACTTCGGCAAGAAAAACAGTACCGTTTGCGCGCTATGGCAGTCCGTGAAGGTTACAGAGGACAAGGATATGGCGATGCTATTGTTGAAGCGGGATTAAATCATTTGAGAGAATTAGGTGTTGAAGTGGTTTGGTGCGATGCGCGTGTTGCCGCGCTGAATTTTTATCGCAGGCTTCATTTCAATGAGCTAGAGGAGGAATATGAAATTCCAATAATTGGAATGCATCGATTTATGTGGAAAGAATTAATTTCGTAGGTATGAAGGCACTTTTAAAATCTTATCAATTGCATAGTTCGGCTTGTTTAACAGCAATGCTTGCATTCGCTTTGTTTGCAGTTGTATCCTTCACCAATCATATTTTTTTCAGGACTTACGCGCTCGATCTTGGCTTGTACACAAACGCGCTATACGATTACGCACATTTTCGTTTTGCCGACACATCTCTTTTCCTTCCGGAAAATAAAAATCTGTTAGCGGATCACTTCGACCTGTATCTCATGTTGTTCTCTCCACTTTCATGGATTTTCAAATCGTACACGTTACTCGTTCTTCAATGTGCGTCTGTGATCATTGGTGGATTCGGAATTTATTTTTTACTGAATGAAAACGAAGGAACACGTCCTTATCGAATTTGGGGAATGGCCATGTTCTATCTGTTTTTCGGAACACTCGCAGCATTGGCGTATGACTATCATAGCAATGTGATTTCTGCTATGGCGCTTCCTTTTTTCTTTCTCATGGTCAATCGAAAGGCTTGGCTGAAAGCCTTTGCTCTGCTTGTTTTTATGTTTTTAGGGAAGGAAAACGTATCGCTCTTTTTATTCTTTGTTTCGTTGGGCTTGTTCTGGAAATATTTCAATTCGAAAGAGAGTCGCAAGTACATACTTCTTTTTGCAGGATTTAGCCTCGTGTATTTCTTGTTCATGGTGAAATGGGTTATGCCTACCATCGCTGGAGAAGAAGAGTTTGTTCATTTTGGAAAGTATCCTGTTTTGGGCGGTGACATGACTGCTGCTATCAAATTCATAATCATGCATCCGCTTGAATTCATTCGTTTGCTGTTTGTGAATCACATGCCTGAAGATCCTACCTATAATAACGAGAAGGTGTTTTTCTATTTGGTGTTGTTCGTTGCTGGCGGATGGGCACTGTTCGTTCGTCCTTGGTATTTGGTAATGATACTTCCAATTATTATTCAAAAGGAATTGACGAACCAACCGAGCACTTGGGGATGTGTCTATCAATACAGCATTGAATTTGCGCCAGTAGTGGTGGTGGCAGTGATTGAAGTATTTTCCAAATGGAAATTCAATGCAAATAGAGTAGGAGCAGTGGCGATTTTCTTTACACTAGCAAGCACGTTGTATGGTCTCTCTGAACGTTCGAAAGTATGGGAAAAGGAGCGATTCGTTTTTTGGCAGAAACCGCACTTCAAACCGCGTTACGATTTAACAGATGTGAAGATGCTCATGGAGAAGATTCCTGCCGATGCGGCGGTCATGGCCAATTCGGCTTATGTGGGTCAGCTGGCTTATCGCGACAAATGTTATACCCTACCGCTTGTGAAAGATGCTGAATTTATTTTAATCAGTTCAACGGAATCTACTTATCCGTTGAGTGTTGAGCAGACCAATGAATTCATTCAAGCTATTCAAGTCGATACTACTTGGAATTTAGTAGAACAACGCGGACATGTTTTCTTGTTTCAACACGAACCGTAATTCCAATACAGTGGGGTAGTCGGAGTCTCAGGTGTTTGAATGGTTTTTTCCATCCACAAGACCTCGTGCCATTGATTCAATTTGAATCCAACGTTTTTGTAAGTAGCGAATTTCTCAAATCCCATCTTGTGGTGAAATCCAACACTTGCATCATTCGGAAGCGCAATCACCGCGAACGCTTTGCAAATATGAATGCGTTCAAGCTCACTGAATAAGTGGGTGTATAGCGCAGTCGCAACACCAGATTTTTTGTTTTGATCTTCAACGTAAATAGAGACTTCAACATTCCATTGGTAGGCTGCGCGGTCACGATAGGCTGAAGCATATGCATAGCCGATTACAATACCGTTTTCTTCAGCAACCAAATAAGGAAATCGTTTGGAAATAGTGTCTATTCGATCTGAAAATTCTTCTAGGGAAGGTGCTTCCAATTCAAAAGAGACCGCAGAACCCACGACATACTTCGAATAGAGACTTAAGCAAAAGTCTGCGTCAGAAATCTGCACAGGACGGATGCTTAGGCTCATCTGCGAATGACACGTTCAAGCGTTCTCCCTCTTGAAGAATTGATCTCAACGAAATAAGTTCCGCGTGTTTCAGGCAGTTGAATGCGAGCAACAACGCTTCCTATTTTTCTTCGTTCAATGAATCTTCCATCAAGAGAATAGATTACAATTTCATCTACAATTGCTCCATTCGAAGTGAGGTTCACCCATCCGTCAGAAGTCGGATTCGGGAACAGCAAGAACGCAGGGATGCGAATTTCTTCCACACCAATAATGGTGCTCATAAAGGACTGTGCAGCTACTTGAACGGGATCAGCACCTTCAGCGTCATACATCGAACGGAAAGAGTTAATGGCTTCATTATCGAAGGTGAACATTTCTTCGAGGTACTTCGGCGGAACAGTTTGATACATCAAACGAGCTGTTACGTGCAAGTTTCCTGAGAACCCATTCAAAGGAATGTGAACACGAATTTCATCGGTTCCGCTTCCTTCGTTTCCGTTCGGAAAATGATTGAAGTTCGGATCGTACAATGCGTCACCCACAATTTTTGTAGTATCGTAAGAAGCGTGATTCACTGAAAATCCAAGAGGCGTTAGTCTATTATCTTTCAGCATTATGTCGGCGCGCTCAAGAACTGTGGTTCTATTTCCATTAACATCACCCATTACCATTTCATAAATCTGAACCTGGTCTTGAGAGGTTATAAGATCGTAGTGAGGCTCCCAAGTATTGTCTTCTCCAACAATGCGGTATTGGTTATCCATTTTGCCCGAGTGGAAAACTTCATTTCCAGCATCGTCGACCGCAATGATTTCAACGTACGCTCTTCTGGAGGGATAACCACTTGGGAATTTGTGACCAGCAAGGTTTGACAATTTAAGTGAGTATTTCGCTGTATCATTTTCAATCCCTGTCTCAGTCAGTGCAACTGTAGCGGTTTCATTTTGAAGAAGAGAAGTAGTTCTTTCAATGGCAGTATTGAAGTGCTCTTCTGTTGCAGTTACACCTAGGAAATTTGCGTTGTTTTTAAGCAAGCCTAGCATGAATGTATTTCCTCCAACGAGCCAGTGTTGCCCATAGGGTTGACGTTGAGGAAGGAAAAGATATCCGGAAGCGATAACAACTCCTTCGCCAGTTTCGGGCATATGGCAGCCTTGACATTCTTGTTGAAGTCCAGGAGTGTCGTTGTAAGAAGAGTTCAACCACTCATGATAGGTAGCTTGCTCAATGAAATCGTTGCCGGTGTAGTTGCCATCGAGGTCAGCAGTGTGTGTAGATAAACTGTGACATCCTGCACAAGTCTCCGATTGGCGCATTTTAGCGTGTCCAAGAGGGCGGTATCCTACGAAGCTTTGCATCATAGCCTCGAAAATTGGTGTCTGTTGTTCTTCTGTAATAAACGGTCCGTAAATAGTGTCTTTGTGGTAAAAGAGTTCGCCGCTAAAGTGTTTTCCAACTCCTTGTGGACCATCCATTTTTTGTTGGTGACAAGCTCCGCAATTCACCCCGTCACGAGCCAAAGAGTCAAGTGCCAATTCTTCTAGAGAATAGTTAGGATTGTTAAGTTCAAGAAGGTTTGTGAAACGGCCAACGGGCGCGTGACACGAAGTGCATTTGTTTACGAGCTCTTGGGAATGCGCAGGGTTGACTAATATTTCGTGATTCACTTTGGCTTTCCAGAAAGGATCTTTGGCAGAGTTTGCCATCATGGTTCCTCTCCAATTGGTTGCTGGACTTACATCAGAACCTTCAGAATTGATATTTGCGAAATCGATTGGATCATCTCCGTGGCATCCACCGCAACGTCCGGACCCAGTGAAAAAACCATTGTCACCAACAGGAAGATTGGTTTGAGTTAGAAGCTTAGCCATTTCCATACTTCCGTGATGGCCTTTTTTTGGCTTTTCATCGGACCACGAAATGTTGAACAAAGAGACCACAGTTAGAAGAACTAACAATGCTGTTATTGACTTATTTTTTGCGCAGAGTGTTGGGATTCTCGACATACGTTTTTTTTCTGTAGGCGAAAGATACATTTCATTCGCGTTAAGCAAAAAAAAATAATTGAAGGAATGTTGGAAAATCTGCGATTTGTCAGGAAAAGACGATTTCTAAAATCGGAGGCTCGCTGAATTGATCGTTGATGGCCTTCAGTAAATCAGATCTTGACTGAAATAGCTCAGCACGAAGAGGTGCTGATTCGAAATGCAAATGAAGTTGATTTCCCTTAATCGTTATTTGCTTGGTCTTTTTGTATAGAATTGGGCCAACGGCTTTTTCATAGGCTTCAATAATCTGAAGCTCATTTAATTTGCGTTGTAGGGGAGATCTTTTGATCCACTCGCCAATGGCGTCTTTCAAGGAAAATTCATTTCTTGTGCTCATGGTTGGTGGGTTTCTTCAGGAAGGATGAAATTGTTTTGAAGGGAAATGGTTTCGAATTCCATTTCAACCTCAGCTAGCAATCGAGGAGTTTTTTCTAAGTCAGTATCTGAAAGGAAAATTTGCGACTGCGTATTTTCATTCAACCAACGCAGCAAGGAGCGCAAACGATTGTCATCGAGCTTCTCTGAAATGTCGTCGAGAATAAGCAAAGGCGATTTATTGAGTAGACCCTTGGTATATTCCAACTGAGCCAATTTAAGGGCTAGCAGGAAAGTTTTTTGCTGACCTTGAGAGGCGAACTTTTTTAGCATTTTTCCTTGCAATTCGAAAACGATGTCGTCTTTCTGAATTCCTTTGGTGGTGCGCTCTGCGTAGATGTCACGTTCGAGGCTTCCTTCCAACAGAGATAAATAATTTTCTTCGTTTACTTCAGATTCATAGCGCAAAACGGGTAACTCTTCAGCTTGAGCAATTTCGTTGTAAATCGATTCGAACACAGGAGCGAAGCTTTCGAAAAAACTCTTTCGAGCCAAGAAAATCTGCGTACCGCTGTAATTCAGTTGTTCGTTGTATATGGAAATAATTTCAGCCAGTTCTGACTTTCCGTAACGGTTGTTTTTCAGGATCGCGTTTCGTTGGTCGATAATATGGTTGAACTGAATCAGCAATCGAAGATATTCTGAAGAAGTCTGAGACAAGGTCTGGTCGAGCCATCGGCGTCGAACATCGCTCGCTTCGCGAATCAGGTCAATGTCGTTTGGAGTAACCATAACCAACGGAAGAACACCGATGTGTTCCGACAAACGATCGTATGTCTTTCCATTTTTACTTACCTGCTTCTTTTTATCTCGGAAGAGGGCGTATGAAATTTTCGTCGATTCATTTTCAATCTCATACTCGCCATTAGCCGCCCCTTGCTCTTTTCCATCTTGAATGGAAAAGCTGTCGGCATGCGAAAAATAGCTTTTGCAGAAGCTCAGGCTGTAAATCGCATCAAGAATATTAGTCTTTCCAATCCCATTTTTTCCCAATAAACAATTCACTCGAGGGCCAAAGTGGGCCTCGAAAGCGTCGTAGTTCTTAAACTGAAACAGCTGAAGTTTATGCAGGGTAATTCTTGACATACAATTAGAAGTGTCAAAATTATTCGGAATTTAGTATATTCGCACCTCAAATTACGCACATGTCAAATAAAAACATCGCAGACCAAGAAGTTAGCAACAACGAAGCGCATGCTTCTAACACGACTTCAAACTTTTTCGAAAAATACAGAAAGCCATTGATGGCTGTAGGTATTGCTTTGGTTGTTGGAGTTGGCGGATACTTCGCTTACGATGCAACAATTGCTCAACCTCGCGAGCGTGAAGCAGCAAACGCTTTGTGGAAGGCACAATATTATTTGTCAATCGACAGTGTTGATTGGGCTTTGAATGGTCATGAAGATGCTCCAGGATTCCAAAGTGTTATTGATAACTACGAAGGAACCGATGCTGCAGAGCTTGCTCACTACGGTGCTGCAATTTGTTTCCGCACGAAAGGAGATTTCGGAAATGCATTGGCTCATTTCAAAGAAGTGAACGTAGACGACCAAGCGGTTTCAGTTTATGTTCTTGGGAACATTGGCGACATGAATGTAGAGTTGGGTCAGTTAGACGAAGCTGTGAAATACTTCGAGAAAGCAGCAGCACAATCGAAATCAAACGGAACACGTGATGCATTGGCTGGAGAATATTTGTTGAAGGCCGCTCGTGTTTACATTGAGCAAGGAAATAAAGACAAAGCGAAAGAAACTTTAGAGAAAGCGATGGAGGGTATCGACAATCGTTCTGCAACTTATGTTGAAGCAGACAAGATGTTGAACTACTTGAAAGCGCAAGGATAATGGCAACAGTCAATCTTTCTGAAGAAAGAGCAATTGTTCTTCCTGAGATTCAAAATCACCGCGTAGTTATTTTGGTTTCTCGCTGGAACGAAGACATTACAGAGAATTTATACAACGGAGCATTGGAAACATTGCTCCGTCTTGGTTTTCAAGAGTCTCAGATTGAAAAAGAATATGTTCCTGGAAGTTTTGAATTACCTCTTGGTGCGAAATGGGCTACTGAAAAGCCAGGAGTGACCGGTGTTATCGCATTGGGTTGCATTATTCGCGGAGAAACCCCTCATTTTGAATACGTGTCAATGGCGACAGCTCAAGGCATTCAAGACATTGGATTGCATTCAGGCAAGCCTGTGGTGTTCGGTGTTCTTACCGATGACAACATTGAACAAAGCCGTGCTCGCAGCGGAGGTGTTCTTGGAAACAAAGGTGTCGACTGCGCGCAAGCATTGGTTGAGATGCTTGCTCTACAAGCGAAGTTGAAGTCTTAATTTATTTCTGCATTTAAACCTTTTGCGATTTTTGATTTCATAGATTGAAACAATCAATCTTGAAGAATTTTTTTCTAATTATCTCTTTTTGCTTTTCAGCATATTTTTCTCAGGCCCAATCCAATCACCAAACCATTCGCGGAACGGTTGTAGATAAGTTTTCACGCTTTCCAATTACAGGTGTTTTGGTTCAACTTGATTCTTCTACTTTCTATCATGTGTCGGACTCTCTAGGGAATTTTTCCATACGGAATGTTGCTCCAGGTCGTTATTATTTGAAATGTTCATTTATAGGATATGGCGATCTTCAAATGCCTAACATAGTTGTAAATTCTGGAAAGGAAGTTGTTTTAGAAATAGAAATGACTGAAGTTTACAATCCAATTGGAGAAGTTGTAATTCAGTCAAACAACAAAAGTGGCACGCTTAATAATTTGTCATCTGTTAGCGCTCGAACATTTTCAATGGAGGAGGTAAATCGTTTCGCAGGCGGAAGAAGCGATGTAGCTCGGTTGGTAGCAAACTTGGCCGGTGTAAGCACGCCAGACGATAGTCGCAATGATATCGTGATTCGAGGAAATTCTCCTGTGGGAGTGCTTTGGCGAATAGACGGAATGAACGTAACCAACCCAAATCATTTCGCTTCTGTTGGAACAACAGGAGGTGCAGTGAGCGCTCTAAATACAAACCTTCTAAAAAATTCAGATTTTTTCACTTCTGCTTTTCCAGCAGAATACGGAAACGCCACTTCAGGAGTATTTGACATTGGATTTCGAAATGGAAATAACAAGAAAAGAGAAACTACTTTTCAAGTAGGCGTTGTTACTGGAATTGAAGCAACTACGGAAGGACCATTCAGTAAGAATAGCAATGCCTCTTATCTAATAGGTTACCGCTACTCTCTGGCGGGTATGGCTCAAAACCTTGGCGTGAATATCGGCACTTCCGCTACTCCGACCTATCAAGATTTGTCGTTCAAGATAAATGGGTCAACAACGAAGGTGGGTAAATTTTCATTGTTCGGTATTCTTGCAAAAAGCACAATTGAAATTGGTGGAGGAAGTCAAAACACATTGTATGGTAACGGGAATCAGGTTGATTTTGGAAGTGAGATTGGTATACTGGGAATCAATCACTTCAAACAACTAAATAGAAAATCATATATAACATCGCTCGTAGGTTTGAACTACGGGAGTACCGATCAAACAGGATATGATTTCAACTTTCCAACGAATGAAACTTTTATTAAGGAGGTAAACAATGTTGCGAAGAAGTCACTGAATTTTAGTTCAGCTTATCACTTAAAAGTGAATTCTAAAGTGTTCTTGAAAGTTGGAGTTCAACAGGAATTTATTTCGCTAGATCTCTTTTATAAAACAAAAAACCGAATAGAAGATAGTTTCGATCAGATTTGGGATTATAACAGCAATACGAGCCTTACTCAAGCTTTCGCACATTTGAAGTTCAATCCAACAGAGAAAATAACGATTAACGCTGGAGTACACGCTCAAATGTTCTTTCTGAATAGTTCGAGATCTGTTGAACCTCGACTAGGCATGGTCTTCAATATTTCGAAGAAGAGTTCCTTGAATTTGGGTTATGGTCTGCACGCCCAGATGCAGCCGATCAATGTTTATTTTCTTCAGTCGACAGATGCCTTAGGGAATGTCAACTATTCGAATAAAGATTTAGATTTCACGAAGAGTCATCATTTTGTAGTTGGATACAATATTCAGCCCTTAACGAATTGGCGTGTGAAGGCAGAAGCCTATTACCAGTCAATTTTCAATGTCCCAGTGAATACATACAGTAGCAGTTATTCTATGTTGAATACAGGGTCGACGTTTAAGGCTGATTTACAAGATAGTCTTGTAAATGCGGGTACAGGGGAAAATTACGGTGTGGAATTGACTGTAGAGAAATTTTTCAGCAAGGGATTTTATGCATTATGTACCTCTTCGATTTATAAGTCTGTTTATGTTGGCAGTGATGGAGTTCAGAGAAACACTGCTTTCAATGGCCGCTATGTTTTTAATTTTTTAGCAGGAAAGGAATGGACTGTTGGAAAGAATGGACACAACAAGTTTGCGGTGGATTGTAAATTCACAAACGCGGGGGGACGAGCCTTTACATCAATAGATTTGGATGCTTCGAATTTGTTGAATAGAGAGGTTTTGTCAAGTGAAGCCTATGATAGTTATTATTCAAATTATTATCGACTCGATTTTAAAATGGGATTTACAATGAACAGCAATACCAGAAAACTGTCACAATCGATTTCTCTGGATTTACAGAATGTGACAAATCATAAAAACGTTTTTTCGCAGAGTTATGATAACCGCACGCAAAGTATAAGCACAACTAATCAGCTTGGTTTTTTTCCTAATGTTGTTTACAAGGTTCAGTTCTGATTTTAGATTAGCAATAGGCCTTTAATGTTTTGTTTTTTTTCTATTTGGAAATTGTGAGTAGAATGTCTGCGAATTCCTTAAATTCGTTCAATGCGCAAAATTTTACTCATTGGATGTCTAAGCCTGTTGGTTCAACTCGGACTGGCGCAGGTAGTTCATTTCATTGAGAACAAAGGTCAATGGCCTTCGCAGGTGAAGTATAGTGCAGCAACGGAAAACGGTAGAACTTTTTTCGAGAACAACGCCTTCACCCATCACTTCTTCGATTTATCTGAAATTGCGAAAGCACATGCAGGAAAGGAGTTTGAGCCTGTTATTCGCGGACATGTGTTTCGTCAAGTGTTTCGAAATGCGCATCCGGAAAAGGTTACAGCAGATGCCTTTCAACAAACACGATACAATTATTTTTTAGGAAACGATCCGTCGAAGTGGGGAAGAGATTGCCGTGAGGCGAAAGGATTTCGTTATCAAAATTTTTATTCAGGCATTCATCTGCACGTTTATCAAAACGACTTCTTCATGAAGTACGATTGGGAAGTGCAGCGCGGTAGTTCGCCTGCGCACATTCAATGGTCGTATGAAGGAACAGATGATGTTCGCGTGGAAGATGGAAGACTAATTGTACGAACTGCTCTTGGTGAAATTGTAGAGCAAATCCCAATTGCCTATCAAATGATTCCCATGGAAGGCGAGGCTGCGGGAAACAATCCGCCATGGAAGACGCGCGTTGATTGCGCATTTGTGAAAAACGGAAATACAATTTCTTTTCGAGTTGGAAATTACAATCCGAGATATGCTTTGATTATTGATCCAGAGCTCATCTTTTCTTCCTACAGCGGAAGCTTCGACGACAACTTCGGGTATACCGCAACTTATGACAGTCAAGGAAATTTAATTTCTGGAAGCAGTGCTTTTGGACAGGGCTATCCGACGACAATCGGCGCCTATCAAACAACTTGGGGCGGAGGAGATGGACAAGGAACTTTGGCTGGAACGGATATGGCCATTTCGAAATACGATGTGTCCGGAACGTTCATGCAATGGAGTACATTTCTTGGAGGTGCTCATGATGATCTTCCGCACAGTCTTATCTGCAATAGCAATGACGAACTGATTGTTTTAGGAACGACTTCAAGTGGGAATTTTCCGGTTACATCCAATGCCTTTGATAACTCATTTAACGGTGGGGCGAACTTCGCTCCATTCGGCGTAGGTGTGCAATATGTTAACGGTAGCGATATCATAGTTGCGAAATTGAATGTGAATGGAAACACGCTTGAAGCTTCCACCTTCGTGGGTGGAACAGGTAACGACGGTGTGAATACTGCCGCAGGATTGAAGTTCAATTACGCCGATGAATTTCGCGGAGAAATAGATCTTGATGCAAACGATAACGTCTATGTTGCGAGTTCAACCTATTCAATCAATTTTCCAACAGTCAACGCTTATCAATCGAGCTTAGGCGGATTGCAAGATGCTTGCGTCTTTCAACTTTCAAGTGATTTGTCGCAAATGAATTGGAGTACGTATTTAGGCGGAAGCGATGACGACAGCGGATTCAGTTTGGCGGAAGATAATGCGGGGAATGTCTTTGTGTGTGGAGGAACTCAATCAGTTGATTTTCCTCTTGCTGGAAATGGATACGGACAAGTTTTTAATGGTGGAAATAGCGACGGATGGATAGCGAAATTGAATCCTTCAGGGACGTCGCTGCTAACTTCAACTTTTTTCGGAAGCAACGTTTTTGATCAATTGTATTTTATTGAAACGGATAACGTCGATGATGTTTTTGTATACGGACAAACGCGTGCTGCGAACTCAACCTTTGTTGTGAATGCCGCATTCAGTCAGCCAAACAGCGGTATGCTCGTCACGAAATTTCCCAATGATTTATCGTCGATTGTTTGGAGTACCGTATTCGGAACGGGTGGTGGAGAGCCTAATCTTTCTCCAACGGCATTTTTAGTTGATGTGTGTGGAAAGATTTACCTCAGCGGATGGGGAGGTGCAGTGAACGAATACTCCACCACAGAAGCAGGATTTACGACAGGATTGCTCACTACTCCAGATGCATATCAAACCACCACAGACGGAAGTGATTTTTATTTATTGGTTTTGGAAGCCGATGCGAGCGCTGTGACTTACGCTTCTTTTTTCGGTGGAAATATAAGTGCCGAACACGTAGACGGAGGAACAAGTCGTTTCGATCGAAAAGGAATTATTTATCAAAGCGTGTGTGCTGGATGTGGCGGGAATAGCGACTTTCCAATTTTTCCTTCGAATGCAGTTTCTGCAATAAACAACAACAGCTGCAACAACGGTGTTTTCAAATATGATTTTCAGCTGCCACTAACTGTAGCGAATTTCAATGCTCCGCCTTTGTTGTGTGAAGGTTCAACCATTCAGTTGGTAAGTACTTCGTCGTTGGCGGCTTCGGTACAATGGCATTTTAGTGACGATAATTCTACGGTTTTTGGAAACAGTGTGATTCATACCTTCAATGCGCCAGGGACTTATACAATTATGTTGACCGCTCAGAATCCTGTAACCTGTAATGCCGTTGATACGATATCACGAACCATAACTGTTGTTGCGCCAATTGTTGAAACGCTTGCAGATGTTACGGTGTGCAATGGTGTTCCTGTTCAAATAGGACAGGTGAGTTCAGATCCGAATGCGGTTTACAGCTGGACCCCAAACGATGGAAATCTAAGCGATGTGAATGGACCCCTTCCCATCTTTACAGGAAGTGCCAGTGCGACTTATCAGTTGTTGGTTCAGCACGACATTTGCACAGATACGCTCACGCAGAACGTGGTTGTACCGCAATTGGAATTAATACTTCCAAACGATACGGCACTTTGTGTTCCAGATAACGTAGACCTCAACGCCACAATCAATCCTTCCAATGGAAGCTTGATTTGGAGCGCATCTTCGGATTTTTCAAATCCATTAAATTCTAATACGCAAGATTTATCAATCAACGTTTTTGTAAACGGAATGCAAACGTATTTCGCCGAATTGACCAGTCAAGGTTGTACACTTGAAGACAGTGTTTCAGTATTTATGGTAGGAGATCAGGCCGCCATTCAAGGCGATTTCACGACGTGTTATGGCGATACGGTTTCCCTGTCTGTGTTGAATCCTGATCCAACGTTTAATTACCAGTGGCAGTCGAATGCACAGCTGCTAAGTGGACAAGGCACTTCATCGGTTGAATTCATTATTACAGCGGGAACAGAAGTCTCCGTATCTGCAGCAACGCCTAGTGGATGCTTCGCTCAAGATACTGTTCAAATTGCAGTGAGTGCTTTGAATGCTTCTTCCATAACAGCAACTGCAACCCCTTCGATTGTCTTGGAAGGGACCGATGTTCAATTGAATGCGGGGCCTATTAATTCCGGATACAATTATGTTTGGACTCCCAACACTGGATTGAGCAACCCGAACATACACAACCCAACGGCACTTGTTGAAGTTACAACGACATTCAATGTTACTATATCCGATGGCGACTGCGTTCAACAAGACAGCGTAAAAGTGACTGTTGTAGACTTTATTTGTGGAAGGCCAACGGTGTACGTTCCAAATGCATTCACTCCGAATTTAGACCAAGCAAACGAGTGGCTATACGTGCGCGGAAATTACATTTCAGAATTGAGTTTCAAGGTATTCAATCGATGGGGAGAGTTGGTTTTCGAGACACAGGATCAAAGTATGGGCTGGAATGGTTACTATAAGGGAGAGAAGGTAGATCCGGCTGTCTTTGTTTACTATTTGCGAACGGTTTGTGAAGGTGGTGCGGTTTATTTCGAAGAAGGAAATATCACAGTGCTAGAATAATTGCAGGATGATAATTAGAAAGAGAAACGGGAAGAGAATGAAAATGAGTAAGCTTGCTTGCTTGTTGGCATTGTTTGTTTTCTCCTTTCGCTCTTATGCACAGGATATTCATTTCAGTCAGTTCGATCAAGCCATGCTTTGGCAGAACAGCGCTCAAGTAGGGGCATTCAATGGTCAGTTTCGTTTTGCAGCGAATCAACGGAATCAATGGCGAAGTATAACAACGCCTTATCAAACTTTTGGATTTTCAGCTGAAGCCAAAGAGTTCATCTCAAGTCAATGGTCTTTCGGGCTGAATGCGGGAAGCGATGTGGCAGGAGACTCGAGATTTAGAACTTCGCAATTGCAGCTTCAAGCAGCTCACACCATTTACAAGCCAAATGATAGTCTTGAAATTAGAGGTGGCGGTTCATTGGGAATTACTTCACGTGGGTTTGATCCGAGTGACTTAGTTTACGACTCACAATGGAACGGTTTGAGTTTCGATCCCAGCCTTTCAAACAATGAAACGTATACCAATACTTCGCTGCTTTACCCATCGCTAGGATTAGCTCTTTTCATTCAGAAGCAGCAACAAGTATTCCGATGGAATGCCGGCTATTCCGTAAGCAACATCACTCGTCCTAAGCAAAGTTTCAAGGACAACAATGCCGTTCTGTTAGACATGCGTCATGCCTTTCAGGCAAGCGCACGTTTGCCCTTGAATGCAATGTATGAACTAGAGGTTTTGTCTTTATTTCAGCTTCAAGGTGAAATGAAGGAGGTGGTTTTAGGTTCACGCGTGTACTTCAAACTTCCATCAGAAAAATGGGAGAATCAACGCTTGTTTGCCGGTATTCACGGCAGGTTTCGCGATGCGGCTTGGATCGAATTGGGCGCTGAATACAACGAGTGGCGCGTAGGAATTTCTTACGATTTGAACACATCAACTCTACGTCCGGCAAGCACAGGACGCGGTGGTTTGGAATTTTCTATAGTTTATATTGTGCCGCCCAAATTGAAACACGGAACGTTAAAAAAGATCTGTGTGCCGTATTACTAAAAACGATTGTATTTTTGTAGGTATAGATTTTACCTATGAACTTTCAACAACTCGAGTACATTGTCGCATTAGAGAAACACAAGAATTTTGTTGCCGCAGCAACCGCTTGTTTCGTGAGCCAGCCAACCCTTTCCATGATGGTGAAGAAGTTGGAAGAAGAGCTTGAAATTGTGATCGTTCGACGAGGCGCACAACCTTTAGAATTTACCGAAGAGGGAAGGGTGTTGTTGAATCAAGCAAAACGAATTTTAGCCGAGCAGCAAATGATGCGTGAGATTTCGAAAGAGATTTCGAAAGGGCTCGATGGAGAAATTCGTGTTTCAGTTATTCCTTCGTTGGCATCAACGGTTGTTCCGAATTTTATTAAGAATATTGAAAAGGAGGAACACGATTTGAAAATAATTATTCAAGAACTTCCTACCGAGAAAGCCTTAATGGCTTTGGCGCAAGGCGAGATTGATTTGGCTATTCTTGCTACAGAAAGTGATTCTTCCCTTTATACGTCTCACCCCATTTACGAAGAAGAGTTTGTCGCGTATGTTTCTCCTTTGGAGAAAATGCCGGCGCGAAAATTCATTCAACCGAAGCACATTGCTTCCGAGAAGTTGTGGTTTCTGTCCGAGGAGCATTGTTTTCGCGAGCAGGCTTTGGAGGTGTGTAGTTTCAAAAAGAAAAAGAAATCGAAGATTAGTTACGACGCAGGAAGTATTCAAACGCTCATTCGATTGGTCGATGAGAATGGAGGCATGACCTTGGTACCAGCAGCTTCGACGCAATTTTTGTCTGCTAAGCAACGCGCAAATGTGCGTGAGTTTGCTCCGCCAGTGCCTATGCGCTTGGTTCAATTGACGAGCTTGAAAGACTATCCTCGTAAACGCGTTGTATCCTTTGTTGTTGAAGCTTTAAATCCTTCTGTGAAATGAAGTTGAATTATTCGCAATTGCCTTCGGTTTTTTATTTGGAAGCATCGCCTTTGAAATTTGAAAAGGCTCAACTTGTTTTTTGGAATGAAACTTTTGCCTCTGAATTTCAAAATGGATTTTCATTGAATGATTTTCTATCAATGATTAATGGTGAGAGTGCTTGGTTGAAAGAAACACTTGCTATGGCCTATGCCGGACATCAGTTCGGTCACTTCAATATTCTGGGTGATGGAAGAGCAGCGTTGATAGATGAATGGAATAATATAGAAGGAAAACTTTTCGATGTTCATTTGAAGGGAAGTGGTCCCACGGTTTACTCACGCCGAGGCGATGGTCGAGCAACGCTGAAGGCAATGCTGCGTGAAGCAATTATGAGTGAAGCCATTCACGCATTGGGTATTCCAACAACAAGAACATTGGCAGTTGTGGATACAGGCGATGCTATTTATCGGAACGGAATGGAGAAGGGAGGAGTGCTCGCACGCATGGCGTCGAGTCACTTGCGTGTGGGGACGTTTGAGTATGGGCTTGTTCAAGACGATGTAAACAAGTTGAAAGCATTAGCCGATTATACCATTGCTCGACATTATCCGCATTGTGCGAGTTTAGAAAATCCGTATTTAGAATTGTTGAAGGAAGTTGTTCGTGTGCAGATTGAATTGATTGTGGATTGGATGCGTGTTGGATTTATTCACGGTGTCATGAATACCGATAACATGAGTATTGCAGGAGAGACGATTGACTATGGTCCGTGTGCTTTCATGAATGTATACAAAGGCAACACGTGCTTCAGCTCCATCGACACCCAAGGAAGATATGCCTTTGCAAATCAACCCGGCATTGCGCAGTGGAATCTATGGGTCTTTGCGAATAGTCTTATGCCCTTGATTCATGAAAACGCTGAGGTTGCAAAGGAAATGGCTATTGAAGTGATAGATGCTTTTCCAACACATTTTGGAAATGCCTATTATTCCATGATGGGAAGAAAATTAGGTGTTGAAATTTCAACTCAAGAAGGAAGAGAGTGGGTGGAAGAATTCCTGGAAATTATGGAAGAAACGCAATCGGATTACACCAATTCATTTTTGTTTTTGGAAGGGAAGGAAGTGAGTGAAGTTTATTTGTTGACCAGTTTGCGCTTTGAACATTGGCTTTCAAGAAAAGAGAATTTTCTTCAAATTGAAATTGGAAATTCAAATCCAATTGTCATTCCTCGCAATGAATGGGTTGAACGCGTTTTGAATGAAGCCGTAGAAAACGACAATTGGCAATTGTTCCATGAATACCAAGAACGACTCCAACGTCCTTATGAATCTATGCTGGAAGAAGATTGTTTCTCAATCTTCAATCCGAAGAGTGATTTGAGTTTTAAAACGTTTTGCGGTACGTAATACTACCCTCCAAAAACCTTCTTCAACAGATCAGAAGTGCGTGCAATTGGATCTTTGCGAATAAGTAATTCTTCTTCCGCAACTTTAACAAAAAGTCCATCAATGGCGCGTTCGGTGGCGAATTGAACCAAGTCTGGGTTTACCTTTTCAACCATTGGAATTTTGTTGTAACGGGTAATTACGAATTCCCAATTCTTTGTAGCACCCACTTTATCGAGTGAAGTTTTAATAATTGGTTTGAAAGCATTCACCAACGCCATGCGCGTTTTTGATTTTAAATATTCAGTTCCGGCATTGTCACCTCCACGAACAATGTTAATGGCATCGGTGATTGTCATGTCTGAAATAGCGCGAATGAAAATGTCTTTCGCTGCTCTTCCAGCATCTTCAGCTGCGCGATTAAGAGATAGAATAACATCATCACATTCTTTATTCATGCCAAGGCCGCGAAGTTTATCCTCTACCTTTTTTGCATCTGGAGGGAAGGGTATTTTAATTTTTGGATTGCCGAAATAACCATCTGTTTTTGAAACCAACTCTGTGCCCGTTGTAGCACCTTTACTTAATGCTTCTTTCAAGGCGCGACCAGCTTCTTCTTCACTAAATCCAGATGAAGTTCCAGTTTGCTGAAGTTTTTGTTCTGCTTGTTTTTTAAGATCCTTTAAACTTTGCGCCGATGCGGTCGAGGCAAACAAAATAACAAGTGAAGAAAGTGTGATTAGTTTATTCATGATATAAATTTAGTGGATTCGTGCAATGAAAAGAGTTTTCAATCAAAAAAATATTTTTAAATTTTCTTCAAAACCTTTATCCGCAATTCTTCGTCTTTAGCATCGGTTAGTTTTTCCAAATGAGATGCTTCAGCCAACAATTTCTCTGTAAACGATTTGTCTGAAATTCCTCCAGCATTAACGCGTACGTTGTAACACGCGCCAAGCACGGCAGTACGAATAGCCAAAGCGCCAACGCCAGCGTCGGTAACAGAATTCGGATTGCCGATTTCAATCATGGCTTCACAAACTTCAAAGGCCTTAAATGCAACGCGCGCTGTGCGCAAGGGAATTTCCATCGCGTATTTAGATGCACCTTGAATGGCTTCTGTACGCGCTGCTTTTTCTTCATCAGAATTTTTCGGTAATCCGAAAGCTTCCATAATCTTATTGAATGACTGAGTGTCTTCATCGACTAACCAATTCAATTCATCTTGAATTTCTTTGGCCTTTACAGCCCAATTCGAGAACTCTTCCCAACGAGCATCCCATCCGCGTTTGTGTGCGCTAAGGTTTGCTACCATCCCAGCTAAAGCAGCTCCCATAGCGCCGCAATAGGCACTAACAGATCCACCACCTGGTGCTGGAGATTCGCTTAATGTTTCATTGGCAAAAGCTGTTAAGCTCATGTCAACCAATTTCTTTCCACCTCCTAAATTCTTTTCAATAATGAATTCAATAATTTTCTCTTCTGGATTGAAAGGAGCGAGATCGTCGAGTCCCAAAGACTTAACAGCAATCTTGATTTTTTCGTTGTCTGATATTCCCAATGAACGCTCTTGCTTTTTCAAGAAATAGTCAGCGGCATCCAATAAACTTTTCTTCGGAATTAATCCAACCAATTCGCTTCCTGTTACACGAACACCGCGCTCGGCAGCCTTATTACACGACTCTTCAAAGGCAATGTGAACGGGGGTGATGTTAATGTTCGTTAGATTCAATGACAATTGAGCCACACCATATTCTTCAATGTACCACCCAATTCCTTTTACAGATTTCAATGTGCCTGGAATGCGCTTAGGCTCTCCGTTTTCATCCAACACAGGCTTTCCACCTTCATTTAAAACACGTCCAGCTTCGCGAATGTCGAAAGCAATAGCGTTTGCACGACGTGTAGAAGTAGTATTCAAATTCACGTTATACGCCACTAAGAAATCGCGAGCACCAATGGTTGTGATTCCAGACTTGCGAACGCTTTCGGTTACTTCATTCGGACCGAAATCGGGAGTCCATTCTGAAGTGGAAATTTTTTCTATCGCCTCGTATTCACCTTTTCTGCAATTCGCCAAATTCGCACGAACTTCTTGCTTCGCAGCGGCCTCATAGAAATATCCGGGTATTCCCAATTCTCTTCCAACACGCTCACCCAATTGATGGGCATACGCTGCGCATTCTTCCAATGTAACTCCAGCAATGGGAACAAGCGGACAAACATCTGTGGCACCTTGACGAGGGTGTTCACCTTTGTGTGAACGCATGTCAATGAGTTCTTGTGCTTTCTTCATCAGCTGAAAAGCGCCTTCGAGCACTGCTTCCGGCTCACCTGCAATGGTAATGACAGTTCTGTTCGTAGAAGCCCCTGGATCCACATCGAGCAACATTACACCGGGCACAGCAGCAGCGGCTTGTGCTATGGTGTTGATTTTCTCTTTGTCTCTTCCTTCCGAAATGTTCGGCACGCACTCGATAATCTTTTTCATAATGTTGAAGTAAGGGTGCAAAGGTAGTTAAGACGGATAATTTTTTTGACCTGAAAGTATACGTATAATAAATATTTAAAGTGTACGTATATTTGTGGGGATGAAAAAGGTGAAAGTTAAATCAGAAAATCGTCCGAAGCTCACGCTCAGCGTGAGTGAAGAAGTTATTGAAAAAGCGAAGAGGTACGCGGCTGAGCACAACCAGTCTATTTCATCTTTGGTAGAAAATTACTTGGCGTCTTTGGTGAACAAGGATGCGGGAAATTACGTTCCCGTGAACATAGAGTTGAAAGCCCTTCATTCGCTCTTGAAGAAATCGAAGGCCAAGCGAAAACTCAATATAGAGGAAGAGCGTTTGAACTATTTGTTGAATAAGAATGAATAAGCCGCGACTCTTTGTTGATTCAGACGTTATTCTGGATTTGGTTTTACAGCGAGACGATTATTTCGAATTTGCTCAGAATTTGTTTAGTCAGTATCAGCAGGGCAAGTGCGCACTTTACACGTCTTCAATTGTTTTGGCGAACATGCATTTCATTATTCGGAAACTGCATGATGTGAAATTTGCGAATAGTTCCGTTTTATTCGTCAATAAACATTTTAGAATTATCGATGCTAACAACGACGATATAGAAAACTCCATTCAATCTAAGTTTTCTGATTTCGAAGACGGGGTGCAATATTTTTCTGCTCTTCGCTCGAAAAGGATTGATGTGTTGGTGACTAGAAATGTGAAAGATTACAAACATGCGCTGTTACCTGTCCTCACACCGAAACAGTGGTGTTTGCGATAATTGTCATGGAGTGCTTGAAGAAAACATTACGTAACTTTATCAGGTGAAACAATTTATCAAAAAGATGGCATTGGGCTCAGCAGAACGCAAACAGCAACAGGGTTTTGGTGCGCTGAGTAGACGCGTTCATAATATCAAATCTATTTGGAACAATGAGCATCACGATGACATTGGAATTGAAAAAGTTCTGCGCTTGTTTCTGGCCTTGACTCAATTTTTATTTCTTGGAACGTACATAAAAGAATTTTTTGGAAGAAGAAGCAATGCGCATTCGGATCTCTCGATAGACTTGTTTGTTTTGATTAAAGCCGTATTGCCAGTCCTAGTGATTTATTTCGGGTGGCAGGATAAGACGTGGTTATTCTATATACTAGTTTGGTTTTTGCTTGAAACCATGCTCTACGTCCCAACTCTTATTTTTGCATCTGATTTGTTTTCAAAGCCGAGGTCTTACAGACGGTCTATGCTCTTGTTGTTGATTAATTATCTTGAAATTGTTTTCACATTCGGACTGTTTTACGCAAGAGGAAACTATCTCAACAAGCCTTTTGCGCATTGGTTTGATTCCATCTATTTCTCCTTCGTAACCTCGGTGACAATTGGATTTAGTGATTACTATCCAGTGGCTCCAATGGGTAAGTTCTTGGTTAGTGCACAGTCGCTTTTCTTCCTGATGTTCGTTGTGCTTTTCATTAACTTCTTCTCTAATAAGGTTGAAAGCAAAGGTTACTTCGGACGAGATAATTCGTGAAGGGCGACTTATCTTCACGCCGTAATTGTTATTTATGAAAGGAATTGTTCTGAATGTATTGGTGTTTGTCGCTTGCGTGTTGGCGGGCGGAATGGCAAACGGATTAATCATTAACTACAGCGGTGCATTCGTTTCTCCTCCCGCTGGTTCGAACTTAACAACGGAGGCGGGATTGAAAGCAGCAATGGCCGTAATGGAACCCAAGCATTTTATTATGCCCTTTCTAGCACACGCTTTTGGAACTTTGATCGGAGCGTTCTTGGTTACTCTTTTTAATAAAGATCGAAGGTTCTTCCGAGCATTGTTGGTTGGTTTTTTATTTTTCTTAGGTGGGGCATGGATGGTATTTGAGTTGCCATCTCCCTTGTGGTTCGATGCATTAGATTTAGGATTGGCCTACATTCCGATGGCTTGGATAGGATACAAACTGGCGCTTCGCTTTTCGAAATAATGAATAAATTTTCTCTCCTGTTGTTTTTAGTTGGAAGCTTTATCGTTTTCTCTTTCGATTCGTGCGTGCGCTCCATTGAAAAGGTTCATGCCGTTGAATTGAGAAAAGTAAATCCCGCCATACAAGAAGTTCGCAATTGTTTCGATGGAAGTGAAGTGAATGACATTAAAACTTGGGAGAGCAAACGAAAACCGGAACTGATTAATTATTACGAGGATTATGTTTTTGGAAAGCGTCCCGAATTCAAGCCTGATGTGTCGTATTCAATTTTAAGTGTCGATACTTTTTTTGTGAAGGGTGTGCGAATGGAACACACAGAAATTAAGGCCGAGTATAAATTAAAAGGAAGAAAACTGACTTCTTATTTTTCACGTTTTCTGCCATTGAATGTGAAGGATCCGATTGTCTTTGTTGGATTAAACTTTTTTGGGAATAGTACAATTGACACGCTTAAAACACTGACCCATTCTGAGCGTTTTGTCATGAACAATGCTGGAGTACAAACACACAGACACCATGTTACTGAAAACTCACGAGGAACAAAGGCTTATCGCTGGCCGCTTGATTTGATTGTGGGAAGCGGATGTGGGTTGATTACGGCCCATTATGCCGATTTTGATATTGATTTAAACAATGGTTTTTTTAACGGTGTTCACGGACTTGCGCAAGGAAGACTTCACTTGAGGAAGAGAAATGAGTGGGGAAGTATTTCGGCTTGGTCTTGGGGTTTGTCTGAACTTCAATCTTATTTGGAACTGCAACCGGAAACTGCGAATTCGAAGACCGCTGTCATTGGTCATTCTCGCATCGGTAAAGCCGCCCTCTGGGCTGGAATTTTAGATGAGCGTTTTGATATGGTTGTTTCCAATAATTCAGGTTGCGCCGGGGCAGCTCAATTCAGAACGATGCGTGGTGAGGATATAGAAAGAATTACCAAACGTTTTCCCTATTGGTTCTCGCGGAATTTTCAAAGTTTTAGTGGAAAGGATTCCATGTTGTTGGTAGATCAAGAAATGCTACTCTCACTAGTTGCTCCTCGCGCCTTGTACGTTGGAAGCGCAAGCAGCGATTCTTGGGCAGATTCGGAAGGAGAGTATCTTTCGTTTTGCAAGTCTCAGCGTGTTTATTCACTTTATGACACTTCGATTTCTTTTCCATATAAATATCCTGCTCCTAACGAAAGTATTCAGTTCGGAAACATGGCTTATCATCTTCGTTTAGGAGAGCATGAAATTCTTGGTTGGGATTGGGAGCGGTACATCGCTTTTGCGAAGAACCGATTGAAGTAAATTCTTCCTTCTCAATTATCTTTACCGAATGAAGAAAATTTTATTCATTCTGTTTGCTATTCTTTCTTTTACCGATTCAAATGCCCAATGTTGTGATTACACATTGGTCATGTTCGATAGTTATGGCGATGGTTGGAACGGTGGCTACTTGAATGTTTCTGTGAATGGAAATAATACAGGGACATTTTTCGCTTCGGGATATGGCAGCCAAAGTACATTTTCAATTTGCAACGGCGATGTCTTTCAACTGACTTATACGGCAGGTGCTTATGAAGAAGAAAATTCCTACAGTCTTTACGATGCCTCTTGGAATTTAGTTTTTTCGAATGGTCCCAACCCCACAGTTGGTAATGTATATGCAGGAACAGGCAATTGCAATTCGAACACATTACCAGGAAATCATCCATGCAATTCCATTCCCCTGGAAATAGGATCCTGTGTTAACGGCTCAAACGTAAACGCGACTAATTCGGGGTTCAATCCCGGGTGTGCTAGCTATACAGGAGCAGACCAATGGTATTCGGTCGTAGTCCCTTCATCAGGCAACGTCAGTTTCGCAACGAGTAATGGAAGCTTAACCGACACAGGACTCGCTATTTGGAGAGGAGCGCAGTGCAGCAGTGTTTATACTGCAGCATGTGACGATGATAGTGGAGATGGTTATTTCTCTCTAGCATCGTTGTTTGACCTGACTCCCGGGGAAACGCTGTACATTCAAGTGTTCGGATACGGAGGAGCAACAGGAACATTTGAATTGTGTGCAAATGATGTAGGCGTAATTAATTTCGATAGTTCGGAACTGCCTATTGTTTTAATTAATACACAAGGGCAGACCATTGTGCAGGACACGAAGATCAATTGCTCCATGGAAATCAAGTACAGCGGGTTTGGTAATTTGACCTACGTAAGCGACAGTGCGAATGTATACAACGGTACAGTCGGAATTGAAATTCGCGGCGCATCTTCTGCGGGTTATCCGCAAACACCGTATGCTTTTGAGACGCGCAATATCGATGGGACAAACAACAACGTTTCTATTTTGGGAATGCCTGCAGAGAACGATTGGGTATTGCTTTCCAACTACAACGATCGTTCAATGTTAAGAAATGCTTTGGCCTTTCAAATGTTCGGAGGAATGGGCAATTACAGCGTTCGTTCGCGATTGGTGGAAGTTCGAATTGACAGTTCTTATAAGGGTATTTATTTGTTAGCCGAAAAAATTAAGCGAGATTCTACTCGTTTGGATATTGCGAACCTTACGCCACTTGATTTGGGTGGAGATTCAATTACTGGGGGTTACATTCTTCAGCAAAATCTTTGGAACTGGAACAACAGCTTTCAATCGAATTATTCGCCCATAGATCACCCTGGTTTTGATATCCATTTTATATATCAATCTCCCAATGAACTTGAATTGCTTCAACCACAAAAAGATTACATCGCTTCATTCATTGATTCCTTGGAGACAGCATTGTACAGTGCAGATTTTGCAGATCCGGAATTGGGCTACAGAAAATACCTTGACACGAAGTCCTTCATCGATTATTTCTTGGTGAATGAAGTTTCGAGGAATGCAGATGGATTCAAAAAGAGTGTTTTCTTCAATAAGGATAAAAATTCCAATGGAGGGAAATTAAAAGCCGGACCGGTTTGGGATTTCGATTGGGCTTGGAAGAACTTGTATGGATGTTCCATTTATGAAAACCTCGACGGCTCTGGATGGGCCCACCTAAACAATGATTGCGGCACAGATAATTACGGTACTGGTTATTACGTGCGCTTGTTGCAAGACACAACGTTTCAAAACGAGTTAAGATGCGATTATGAATATTACAGAACGAACGTTTTAGATACTGCAATTATTTTCGCGAACATCGAATTCAATAGAACCCTTCTTCAGAATGCACAGGCAAGACATTTTCAGCGTTGGCCTTTGTTGGGGGTAAGTGGGCCAGCGCCTGAAATTGGGGCAATGCCAGCGACTTACAATGCTGAATTGGATACGTTGAAAGCTTGGATTTCCCAGCGTATTGCTTGGTTAGATGATAACATTCCGGGGCATTGTTTGACCTCAGGCGTTGAAGAGTCTGATGAGCTTTCAAATTTTCGTGTTTATCCCAACCCGGCAACAACATCCTTCAGAATTCTGGTTAACCCAAAAAGTATGGGAAATGCCTTTGGAATTTATGATGTGACTGGAAAATGCTTAGACCGCGGAGTCGTGCTGAATGAAAGCATGAACTTCAATTCAACGCATTGGCCTTCAGGAATGTACTTTGTGAGAATAGGTGATCAGGTAGAAAAGGTTTCAGTTGTTGGGGAAAACTAGTTTTTTGCTCCAGATTGAAGAAAAACGCCTATATTTGCCGTCCAATTAAAAATTGTTAACCGGGTTTCGTACCCACAAAACAAAAAACTATGTCAGTTAAAATTAGATTACAGCGCCACGGTAAGAAGGGTAAACCATTCTTCCACATTGTTGCCGCTGATGCGCGTTCACCGCGTGATGGTAAATTCATTGAGCGTATCGGAAGTTACAATCCGAACACCAATCCTGCTACAATTGTGTTAGACACAGACAAAGCAGTTACTTGGTTGTTTAACGGAGCGCAGCCTACAGACACCGCTCGTGCAATTCTTTCTTACAAAGGTGTTTTATACAAAGCACACTTGAACAAAGGAGTAAAGAAAGGTGCATTGACACAAGAACAAGCTGATGCTAAATTCAACGCTTGGTTAGATTCTAAAGATGCAAAGATTCAAGCGAAACGCGACGGTCTTTCTTCTGCTAAAGAATCTGCTTTAGCTGAGCAATTGAAAGCTGAGCGTGCAGTTAACGAAGCGCGTATTGCTGCTCGTGCTGCTGCAGATGCTGCTGCTCACGCAGAAGCTAATCCAGTTGTAGAAGAAGAAGTTGTTGCTGAAGAAGTTGTAGTTGCTGAAGAAGCTCCTGCAGTTGAAGAGGCTCCTGCTGCTGAAGAAGCTCCTGCTGCTGAAGAGGCTCCAGTTGCTGAAGCACCTGCTGCTGACGAAGCGCCTGCTGCTGAATAATTCAGTATATAAGTCATTCAAGAAAGGGAAGCAAATAGCTTCCCTTTTTTAATTGTATTTTTGAAGGAATGGATAACCTCGTACTTTTCTTTTCTCTAGCCCTCGTTGCGGAAATTATCGGGACAGTCTCAGGTTTCGGTTCTTCCATCTTATTCATTCCACTAGCGGCGTTGTTTTTCGATTTTAAAATAGTCTTGGGTATCACTGCCGTCTTTCATGTGTTCAGTAATGTTTCAAAGATTTTCTTGTTTCGAAATGGAGTCAATCGAGAAATCCTTTTGAAACTGGGTATACCAGCCGTCGTGTTCGTTCTAATTGGAGCCTTGCTTACGAGCTACATTCCATTAGATACGATAGAACTTATTTTGTGCGTAGTGCTGCTTTTACTTTCGATGTACCTCGTATTTAATAAGTCTTATTTCCTTGCGAAAAATAATTTTAATTTGATCGCAGGAGGAACTGTTTCAGGTTTTTTGGCGGGATTAATAGGAACGGGTGGTGCCATTCGCGGACTTACTCTTGTAGCCTTCGAATTAGAGAAGAACGTGTTTATTGCAACTTCTGCTGCCATTGATTTAGGAGTAGACGCCAGCAGAGCTGCCGTTTATATCGGATTGGGTTATTTCAAAAAGGAACACATCATATTGATTCCCGCTTTTATTTTGGTCGCGTTTTTAGGTTCACTTATCGGGAAAATAATACTCGCTCGAACATCGGCTTTGTTTTTTAGATACGCAGTATTATTGGTTGTCATTTCAACAAGTATTTGGCAGCTGATTAAATTGGTATTTTTATGATCTTGAAGGAAATTAGTCTAAAGCATTTTACGAATCGTGTGCTAATGGTTCGTCCTGCAGCGTTCGGATACAACAACGAAACAGCAGAGAGCAATGCGTTTCAAAATCAAGTGGCCTTGTCTCGAGATGAAATTCTTCATCAGGCGCTTATTGAGTTCGATGGTGCTGTTGAGATTCTTCGAGATGCGGGTGTTGAAGTGTTTGTTGCGCAGGACACTCCGTTTCCAGAAAAGCCAGACGCTGTTTTTCCGAACAATTGGATTTCTTTTCATTCCAACGGAGAGTTGATTTTGTATCCCATGGAAGCCCGCAATCGCAGATGCGAAAGGCGATTGGAATTGGTAGTGGAACTTCAACAAAAATTGAATTTCGCGCAAGTTTTTGATCTTAGTTCTTTCGAAGAGAAGTCCATGTTTTTGGAAGGAACAGGAAGCGTGGTGTTCGACCATGAGAATAAGAATGCGTATGCCGCAATTTCTTCAAGAACGAATCTAGAAGTCTTGAAGGAACTATGCGCTCATCTCAAGTATGAACCCATTTCATTTCATGCTGAAGATGAATTGGGACAGGCCATTTATCATACGAATGTGATTATGTGCGTGGGGACGGATTTCGTTGTCATCTGTCTTGAAGCAATTGCTGCAGAAAGTGAACGCTTATTAATGTTGGAATCAATCATAAATTCAGGTAAGGTAGTTCTCGATATTTCAATGAACCAGCTTAAGAATTTCGCGGGAAACATGCTGGTGTTGAAGAATAGGGAAGAAGAGGCTTTAATCGTTCTTTCAGCCACAGCGAAGGAAAGTTTGAATCAGAATCAATTGAATTTTCTTTCGGAAAGAACCCGTTTGGTTGTTCTTCCCATAGAAACAATTGAGACCATTGGTGGCGGAAGCGCGCGATGTATGCTCGCAGAAATTTTCTAAGGAAAAGATGCCCTAGCTTTGTTTCATGAACATGACCCGATTTACGTTTTTTTTCGCGTTAACATTATTTGCTGTTTTCGCCGCGTGCAAAAAAGACAATCCTTCCGATGCCGTTATTGATAATCCCACGGTTGTAGTCGGATACCAGCAATACGGTGTTCCATTCGACAGCGTTCCCGAGGCAAGAAATATTGTTATGTATGAAGTGAACCTTCGTGCGTTTAGCTCAAGTGGCGATATTCAAGGTGTGATAAACAGACTTGATCAATTGAAGGCCTTGAATGTTAATGTCATTTGGCTAATGCCTATTTATCCAATTGGACAAATCAATTCCGTGAATTCTCCTTACTGCGTTAAAAATTATTACGAAGTCGGAAGTGAATACGGAACGCTTGCCGATTTGCGCACACTCACGACTGAAGCGCATAACCGCAACATGGCTGTAGTAGTCGATTGGGTGGCCAATCACACCGCTTGGGACAATCCTTGGGTTACGCAACATCCGGAGTGGTATTCACAAGATGGAGCAGGAAACATCATTATTCCTCCAGGAACCAATTGGAATGATGTTGCAGATTTGAATTTCAGTAACGCCACGATGCGCGTAAATATGATTGATGCGATGAAGTATTGGACCTTGGAAGCGAACATCGACGGGTTTCGCTGCGACTATGCAGACGGTGTTCCGTATGATTTTTGGAAGCAGGCCATCGATTCACTGAATACCCTTCCAAACAGGAATTTAATTTTTCTTGCTGAAGGAACACGCGCCGACCATTACGATGCCGGTTTTGAAATGACCTATGCGTGGGACTTTTATACTTCCATAAAAAATGTATTTGCAGGAAGTACGCCTTCAACCATTTACACGACGAATACTTCGGAGTACGCAAATGTTCCCGCAGGAAAGCGCAAGCTTCGTTTTACCACGAATCACGACCAGAGCGCGTGGGAAGCAACTCCTATGACTTTGTTTAATGGAAAGGCCGGCGCTACTTGCGCTTCGGTTATTACGACTTATTACAATGGAGTGCCTTTGATCTACACCGGACAAGAAGTTGGAAGAGTGAGCACAGTTCCGTTCTTTTCGAATTCCCCGATTAGCTGGACCGTGAATTTAGATATGCAGCAGAACTACCGCGACATGCTTTCGTTCTATTCGGAGTCTGCTGTGGCGCGTTATGGAACTCCAATGCCTTATTCAGACGCAAATGTGGTGTGTTTCAAAAAGGTTTTGAATACCGATCAGGTTTTGGTAATTGCCAATGTGCGAAACAACACAACGAATTATTCCATTCCAACAGCCTTGCTGAATTCAACTTGGACAAACGCCTTAACAGGAGCCTCGGTTACCTTAGGTAGTTCACTTTCGCTAACGGCTTATCAGTATTTAATTTTGAAGAATTAGAAATTATTCCAATTCTCCGAACTCGCCTCGTTCAAACTGATGGAAGGCATCCATGAGTTCTTGCTTGGTATTCATTACGAAAGGACCGTAGGCCGCAATGGGCTCCAGGATCGGTTCTCCGGAAAGAATAAGAATGGTAGCGTCTTCGGTGCATGAGAGGGTGAATGATTCGCCGTCGTTGCTGAACAATGCAAAGTGACTGGTTCCAACTTGTTTTTCTTCATTCACAACGATACTTCCTTCAATAACAAGAGCAGCTGTGTTGTTTCTTTCGTTGAAGGAAAAAGTAGCTGAGCCTCCAGCTTTCAATTTTACGTTGAAGAGATTCACTTCGGTGAAAGTTGAAGCAGCACCCTTGTTGAATTCAAAATTCCCGGCAATGACTTCCACGACACCTGCGTTGTTCGGAAGTTCAATTTTCGGGATATTCGAATTTAGTATTTCCTGATATTTTGGTTTTGAAAGTTTATCAGCAGCGGGAAGATTAACCCACAACTGAACCATGGAAAAAATTCCGCCAGCCTTAGAAAATTCTTGTTCGTGATATTCTTTGTGCAGAACACCTGAAGCTGCGGTCATCCACTGCACATCTCCTTCGCCAATAACACCGCTGTTTCCAGCGCTATCGTGATGCGCAACCTTTCCTTTGTAGGCTATAGTAACGGTTTCAAAACCTTTGTGCGGATGCACACCAACGCCCTTCTGAACTTCAGTCGGAGGGAAGTAATGCGGTGCAGCGTAATCGAGCATAATGAACGGATTCATGCGCTCCATGCTCAAATAATAATCGGGAATAAAATGATGAACCTTGAAGCCATCTCCAACAAAATTTGTTGGCGGCGGCGGTATAATGGATTGAAGTGATCTTTTCATATGTGAGGCAAAATTATATCAATTCTTCGCTCATACCTTGCGAAGCACCTTTCGTAGAACCTTTGTCGGAGACTATCTTGTGAAACATCTTTCGCAGAATCTTTGCTTCGCAATCTTGTTTTTTCAGATCTTTAATTTCGACACTCATAGATTTTAATCAGCGTTGGTTCTACCAATTCATTCAAGTTCCCTTTGAGACCTTTATAAAACCCGATGTCTACGGTGATTCCAATTTTTAATTCTATTTGGTGTTTGAGTTCAAGTAGATCGAAATATGAGAACTTATTTTTGTTTTTTAGTTCAATTAGAATGTCAATGTCGCTGGCTTCTGTTTGTTTTCCTTTTGCATAGGAGCCGAAGACAAATGCTGTTTTTATCTCATCGACTTGTGCTATGCACGATTTAATTTTCGGTTTAAAATCGTTTAAAGTAGCGAGTTTAGATTTCTTGCTTAGAACATATTCCACCTGCCTTTCAGCAAGGACAAGAGCTTCTTTAGCGAAGGGTTCATCTTTTACAAAGGAGTAGATTCGGTCTGATAGCCAAAGGGTATTCAGTTCTTCCATTTCAACTTTGTAAAATTTCGAAAGGCTTTCGATGGTGCTTTTTGGAATGGCGCGCTGCCCTCGTTCCATCTTGCTGAGCAATCCAGAATCGCAGCCAATAGATTTACTCGCGTCGGCCAATGTTATGCCTTTGCTTTCGCGAAGTGCTTTTATTCTCTTTCCTAGTTGTGACATAAAAATACAATATTGACAAATATAGTCAAAATATGAATATGTATATTTGGGGCATGAACAAAGACGAAATGCACTGCTTGGGGAAAATTACCAAGCTACATGGATACAAAGGCGAGTTGACGGTTTTTCTAGATACCGCGAAGGTGGCGGATTACAAAAATTTGCAGTTTTTATTTTTGGAAATCAAAGGAAGTCTGGTTCCATACAAGATTGAATTGTTCGAGCCGAAAACGAATGATTCGGTGAAGGTGAGACTGGCCGGAGTAAACGATGAAGCCACTGCCAAATCATTGTTGAAATCTATGGTCTATGTGCGTTTAACCGAACTCTCTGTGAAAGATGAAGACCGAAGAGACATGGTGAATTGGGTCGGTTACACGGTATTCGATCAAACGCACGGAAACATTGGAGTGGTGGAAGAAGTAGTGGAACATAGAAAAAATCCGCAACTGGAGATTCGCCACAATACAGGTAAACTAATCTTACTTCCCCTTCAACCGGAATTCGTTCTGGAAATCGATGACGAAAGTCAAACCATTTCAACGGCAGCGCCTGAAGGACTGATAGAGTTGTACTTAGAGTAATTAATCAACATTTCGAACCGCGAATGGTTAAGAAAGGGTCGAGATTCATGAATTCTCGCCCCTTTTTTTCTTATTACCTTTGCCAAACGATTCAATGACAGTCGAACCAAAAAATTATTCATGACAAACATCGGTACACGTCCCGAAGGCGCAACATTAGCGTACCTCGGTCTTAAACATGTTTCCACTGCATATTGGAACATGACACCTGCAGAATTGGTTGAAGAGACCATCTTACTTTCTCAGGGAACACTCACGAATACGGGCGCTTTAGCCATTGATACCGGAGAATTTACCGGAAGATCTCCAAAAGATAAGTTTATTGTAAAAGATGCTTCAACCGAAAACAGCGTTTGGTGGAGCCAGTTCAACATTCCATTCGATTCAGATAAATTCACACGCTTGTACGAGCGTATGTGTGCTTACCTGAATGGAAGAGAAGTATATGTTCGCGACGCATACGTTTGCGCAGATCCTCGCTACCGCATGAATGTGCGCGTGGTAACAGAATTTCCATGGAGCAACATGTTTGCAAGTAACATGTTCTTGCGTCCAACTGCTGAAGAATTAACAACCATGACCCCTGAGTGGCATGTCATCTGTGCGCCTGAATTCATGGCCGATCCAGAAATCGACGGTACACGTCAACACAATTTCGCAATTATCGACTTCACCAAGAAGATGGCGATTATTGGCGGAACCGGTTACACTGGAGAGATTAAAAAAGGAATTTTCACGGTATTGAATTACGTTCTTCCTCACGAGAAGAATGTATTGTCAATGCATTGTTCAGCGAACGTAGGTAAAGACGGAGATACAGCAGTGTTCTTCGGACTTTCTGGAACGGGTAAGACAACATTGTCATCCGATCCGAACAGAAGATTAATTGGAGATGACGAGCACGGCTGGACCGACACAACAGTCTTCAACTTTGAAGGTGGTTGTTACGCGAAGACGATTGACTTGTCTCGCGAGAAAGAGCCACAGATTTATGATGCCATTAAGTTCGGTGCGTTGTTAGAAAACATTGGTTTTGAAGACGACGGAGTTACTCCGGATTATGCAGATAGTGCGAAGACAGAGAACACACGTGTGAGTTACCCATTGGAGCACATCGATAACACGATGAATCCAAGTGTGGGTGGTATTCCGAAGAACATTTTCTTCTTAACCTGCGATGCGTTCGGCGTTTTGCCTCCAATTAGCAAGCTAACGAAAGAGCAGGCGATGTATCAGTTCATTAGTGGATACACCGCGAAGGTTGCTGGAACAGAAGCTGGAATTACCGAGCCAACGACCACATTCAGTGCATGCTTTGGCGCGCCATTCTTACCGTTGCATCCGACTGCATATGCAGAGATGTTAGGGAAGAAGATCGACGAGAGCGGAGCGCAAGTGTGGTTAATCAACACCGGATGGTCAGGTGGTTCTTACGGAGTAGGAAGCCGCATGAAGTTGAGTTTCACTCGCGCCATGATTACGGCTGCTTTGGAAGGAAAGTTAAACGATGTTGAATTCGCAACACATGAGGTGTTCGGATTGGCCATGCCAACGGCTTGTCCAGAAGTCCCTGCTGACATGTTGAATCCACGCAACACGTGGTCAGACAAGGACGCATACGACGCGAAAGCGAATGAACTTGCAGAGAAGTTTGTAACGAACTTCGAGAAATTTAAAGACTACGCAAGTGAAGCATTACTTTCTGCATCACCGAAGGTGAAAGCAAAAGCGTAATTATTTATATTGAAATGAAACAGGCCTGTTGCATTGGATTAATTCTTCTGCTACAGGCCTGTTCTACTTCAGAGCCGGAAAATTCTGTTTCGGCATCCAAGGCGAATGAACGTTCGGTTTATTTGAAGAAGGAAGAAAACATTCTTTCTTTTTTAAGTTCAGAATATGAAACTTCCGTTTGGGCGAGCTTGGTAGAGTTGAGCACTTGGGCAGATTCACTGAAGAAAAACGAGTACACCTTGTTGGTCCCCTCAGACGCGGTTTTACGAAGCAAGGGATTAGATAAATATCAAGCGTTGGTTCCTTCAGCAAATAGGGTAGAGTTGAACAAAGAAATCGGTCGTCATTTAATTCCCGGTCGCCTTTCATTTGCCAACCTTCCCGACACAGTCATAAGAAATGTGAATGGAGAAAGTTTAATCTATATTTCTTCCGCAAAAAAACTTTCTGAATTTGAGATTACTGCGGTGGAGCGCGATCTTAAAATTGGAAGGGTTGTTAGAATACGATAGGAACTACGTAATTGGAAAACCTTTGGTTTTATTCCTACTTCGTAATTCCTATTTCATAATTGGAACTTCGTTTTCTTTCACCGAAGGTTTGATCACGTAGTGATTGATCTGAAAGATTGATTCGAAGAATTGATCGCCATTGGCGATTTAAGCGTAATGACTCATCAACTCAATCCTCAACAACCTCAACGCATTCTCAATAGCCGGATTGCCCACTGCCGCTTCCATTTCCATAACGAAATTGCTGAGGTACATGCCGCTGTCGTTCGGATTTACTTTCGAGTAAGAGATTTTAAATAATTCTAAAATATCGCTCTTCGCTTGTTGAATGTTCGCCCAGGTGTGCTCACTAACATACATCTGCAAAGAAACATTGTGATCGAACTCTTCGCGAATGTTGCGAATCATTTCCAACTGCAACAATGTGCATGTCATTCCCTGACGGTTGCTGCGCAACACCACGCTGCTCGGACGTGATCTTTCCAACATTACAATCAATCGCTCGTATGCTGAAAGACGCAAAGAAGCCATTGCACTTGCATTCGATTTGCGCAATTCCAACTGCCAACGTTGTTCATTGTGACGATGTTGTTTTTCCATAAGAAAGAAAATAATCGTTCCGGCAATAATCAAGCTTATGGCGACCAATAGAAATGTAAGAGATGCGTTCATATTGCAAAGAAACTTCTTAATTGTTGATGGTGCAAATGCTATATTTGAATGTATGAAAAAATATATTCTTCTGTTTCTGAGCGTGGCGACCCTTCAGGTATTCGGACAACCGCTAGTGCGCTCCTACACCACGCCGGTTAGCGCAGACGGATTTTATCTTCAAAATCCTTGGGCAGGCGGATTGAATTCTTGTCAAGTTTCTAGAATAGACGCGAACGGCGATGGGAACAAGGATATTTTTATTTTTGATCGAATAGGTTCGCGTATTTCTGTTTTCATAAACATGGGCGACGTTCAAGGAGACACGTATTACAGATACACGCGTGAGTTCAATGCGGCATTTCCAACAGGACTAACGAATTGGGTATTGCTTCGCGATTACAATTGCGATGGGAAGGAAGATATTTTCGCGAGCTATTACAGTGGAATAAAGTTGTGGAAGAATACGTCTTCAAACGGAGAGCTGTCGTTTGAATCGGTGAACAATGGCGCTTCAATTGAGTCGGAATATGATTTCGGAAGTCCGTTTTCGGCACCAATCTATACCGTGAGTTTGGATGTCCCTTCAATCACAGATTACGACGGTGATGGTGATTTAGATATCTTTTCATACACGGAACAATCGACAACCGTGTATTTTTTCAAGTCCATGCAAACGGAAACAGGGAACTGCGAAACAACGAGCTACATCTGCGGAAATAGATGTTACGGTATGTTTGGGGAAAGTCCAGAGAGTTTTTCAATTTTAGAAGGAGCTGATTTCGATTGCGGATTCAACGTCACGGACCCACGCTCAAGTGATCGACTTCATACAGGAAGTTCTATTTGCTCAATAGATTTAGACAACAACGGAATCAAGGATTTTGTTATCGGTGATGTATCTGAAAATAATTTGGGTGCTATTTATTTTGAAAATGCACTGAACGGCCTAGACAGCGCAACGACCGTTCAATTCGATTTTCCGGCGCAAGTTGGAAGTTCTCTTCCCGTGAACTTGCCTTTGTTTCCCTGCGCGTATTACGAAGACGTAAATAACAATGCCGTAAGCGACCTACTTGTTTCTCCGAATGCATACGCAACAGCGGAAGATGTAAACAGTCTATGGTATTACCAGAATGTTGGCGGAGAATCAACTCCAAATTTTCAATTTACACAAGACGATTTTCTTCAACACGATATGATTGAGTTGGGAACCGGTGCGTATCCGGTTTTGGAAGATGTGAATGGCGATGGTTTGAAGGATTTACTTATCACCAATCGCAAATCTTTCGATCCGATAACGCCGAGCAACATTCATACTTCTAGAATCTTCTGTTACTACAACAATGGAACAGCGGCTGTTCCTTCATTCGATTTCAATTCGAACAACTGGCTGCCTTTGGCAACAGATACGCTCGATAGCAAGTATCTGGCATTAGGAGATGACGATGGAGACGGCGATAAAGATCTTTTAATTGGCGTTCAAAACGGATATCTCGTTCGTTTTGAAAATGCCGCTTCAACGGCGAGTGGATATACCTTTTCAGACATCGGTGAATTGCTGAAGGACAACAACGGGCTAACCATAGATGTTGGACAATTCGCGACACCGCAGTGGTTGGACTTGAACGAAGACGGACTTTTAGATTTGGTAGTAGGAGAGAAGAACGGCAACGTGAATTATTATGAGAATAACGGAAGCACGGCAGCTGCTTCGTATGTTTTTCAGGAAGATACGTTGGGTGGAATGGTAGCTTCAAATATTCTAGGGATATTCGGATACAGCGTTCCGCATTTTTTCAAGAATGAATTGAATGAATGGGAAGTGTTATTGGGAACGGAAACCGGACAAGTCAATCACTTCTCGAATGTATCTGGAAATCTTTTGGGGGACTTCACCTTGGACACAACTGACTTCGAAGGTATTAATGAAGGTGAACGTTGCGCGGTTTGGTTTGAAGACATTACATCCGATGGAAAGCGCGATTTGTTTATTGGACAAATAGGAGGTGGGTTGGGTTTTTATTCTAGCGATTCAATTATTTCAGTGAACGAATCCTTCTTCGACGATATTCAGGTTTATCCGAATCCAGCGAGCACTCAACTGACCATAGACGCGGGTTCTAATTGGAACACTGTTTCGGCTTTGGAGCTTTATGATCTAAGTGGAAGAAAGGTTTGGTCGGAGCGCTTGAATGCGAGAACAACACTTGTGAATCTTTCTAATTTCTCCGAAGGGATTTACATTCTGAAATTGAACGGCACTGCCGTTCGGAAGAAGATTGTAATTAGGAATTAAATTGATCGTTAAATTTTTCTGCAGTACAAATGTGTAAAGGACAATCTTTGAAGTCTTTCTTGTTGCGCGTAATTACGTGAGTAATTTTTCGATTCGAAAGTGCACAATGAATTTGAACGGCATCTTCGTAATCATCAGTTAGACTGTTAATTCCGGCCAACAGCATGCTTTTGTTTATTTCTATGACTTGTACATCCTCTATTAATTTAAGAACTATTTCTTTAACTACTTTGGGCGGGTTGACTTTGTTTAGATAGTATGCTACACTCAGAATTGTATTTGAGGAAGTATAGGTAGTAATTAGTTTTTTCTCTTGAAGCGTAAATAGATCAAGCGCGTGGTATTTATAGGGCATTCTATGAAAGAGCATGTCCATTAAAATATTTGTATCAATAAATACGTGCTTCATCCGTGTTTTTTTAATACGTGTTCATACATAATTTGTTTGTGCGATTTCCCTTTGAAGGCTTCCGAATTTTCATCGAGTATACCTACAAGATAGGCCATTGGATGATCTTTATACTTGTCAGGGTCTTCGTTCTTGCACAGAATTCTTTCCAGCTGTTCGCTGACCAATTGCGACAGACTTTGTTGAGTTTCTTTTGCGTAGACCTTCGCTTCTTCGATAAGTTTCTTGTCCATGATTAAAGTTAATTTAGTCTGCATACGTGTATTTTTTACAAATGTACGTATGTCGTTTTTCCGCAACAAATTTCTAAAGGAATTTCTCGAATCCTTATGCCAAAAACGTATAAATTATATGCTGTTTATTCGGAAAGAAGATTCCAAATCTTATAGCTCTCTTCCGCTTGAATTTCAAGCATGCTCTGGCCATTGCAGTAACGCGCGCCGCGCGAGATTCCTTCTTGAAGGAAGGCCGTTCTTTCTGGATTGTAGATTAAGTCGTACAACACATGCTGATTTGTAATACACGAATAATCCAAGTCTGGCTTTTCTTCGTTGTGTGGGAACTGACCAACAGGAGTGGTATTCACAATGAGCTTACACTTCTCGAGCAACAGCGGCGTTACTTGCTCGTAAGAACAAGTCTGATCGTTTTGCGGATTTCGACTTACAAAGAAATAACGGATACCTAATTCCTTCAAAACATAGGCAACCGCCAACGATGCTCCTCCGGTGCCGAGTATAAGCGCGGTTTCCACTCTGTTTTCAATAAGTGGAAGCAGTGTCCGTTTAAAGCCGATGTAATCGGTGTTGTGACCAATCCAACGGTTGTTCTCCATACTTACACAATTCACAGCACCAATGGCCTTAGCTGCTGGCGTAAGCTCGTCGAGGTACTTAATAATTCCTTGCTTGTATGGAATAGTAACATTGAATCCGGCAAGTCCTTGCATTACAGAAGTATCTCGAATGTTTTCAATTGAATCCAATTCGATGTTAATATATCTCTCTCCTTGCGAAGCGTCTTGTGAAACATCTTTCGCAGAATCTTTCGCAGAATCTTGCGAAGCATCTTGTGAAACATCTTGTGCAACATCTTGCGAAGCATCTTTCGCAGAATCTTGCTTAACATCTTGTGAAACATCTTGTGCAACATCTTTCGCAATAACCTGTCTCTGAAATTTCGACATGAAATATGTTTGCGAAAAAGAATGCCCTAAAGATTTCCCGAGAAGCCCGTAAGTTCTCATGCCTTCGATCCGAATTTGCTTTTCAAGTAAGCAAAAACCATAGGCGCAAGAGAGATAAGAATAATCAAAATAACAACTGCTTCGAAGTGTTTCTGAACGAATTCAAATTGTCCAAGAAAATATCCGGCTAAGGTCATACTCACAATCCAGAGTGCTCCTCCGAAAATGTCGTAAGGAAGGAATTTTTTTCTGTAGTCCATCTTTCCAACTCCGGCAACAAACGGAGTAATGGTGCGAACAATAGGAACGAAGCGCGCCATGATAATGGCTTTCGTTCCGTGCTTTGTGAAGAACTCTTCAGTTGTAGTTAAATGCTTTTGTGCAATAAGTGGCTTGCCTCGGAATTTCATCGCTACGATTTTCGACCCGAAAAATCTTCCAATGAAATAGTTGCATTGATCGCCAAGAATTGCTGCTGTTATGAGCAATACAAAAAGAATGGTGAGGCTTAAGTTATTCTGTCCCGCACACAACGCACCTGCTGCGAAGAGCAAGGAGTCACCAGGAAGAAAGGGCATAACAACCAATCCGGTTTCAACAAAGATGATGAGGAATAAAATGGCGTAAAACCAGATTCCATATTCATTCAATAAAAGAGGCAACTCTTCATTCAAGTGAAGAACGAAGTGTAAAAAAGACTGTATCATTTCCATATTAAAGCGAACACTTTATTTCAGGTGCACATTGTTCTGCGTACCCTTGAACACCACCGGCAAGGCTGTAAATAGCGTCTCCAGGGAATTTCTTTTCAATCATATAGACCAATGCATCTGAACGTTTTCCACTGTTGCAATGAAAGACAATTGGATTTTCTTTTGGAAGGGAAGGGTACTTTTCAATCACGTGTTCCATTGGAATGTGCATTCCATCTAACGTGCAAATGGCCACTTCATATTCTTCACGAATATCTACCAACAAGTGTGGTTTGTTTTCGTTCTTCCAGATAAGTAATTCTTCAGGCTGCAGGTGTTGCATATTATCCTTTCATTTTTGAAACTATTTCTTCGGGCAGGTAATCGAAGAACGTATCACCGCGTAACCCCATGCGTAAACATTCCAATGGAATGGTTTCATTCTCTGCAATGTTTCCAAGGTTCACGTTCGCTCCGCAATGTTTAATGAAATAAACCTGTTGAGCTTTTTTAGGCGCCTCCCAAATAATATCGTTTCCGTTGATCTTAGCTAAAATTTTATTGATGAGCATCACATGTGCTTGTCCACTTGGACGATAGATCCCAACGGTTCCGCTTTCGCGTGCTTCAGCTATAACCTTCCATGAACCGGCATCTAATTCCGCTTGCATCATCTTAATCCATTTAGCTGGACTAATTAAAATGCCTTCTTCCTTCGATCCAACTTCGGAAAGTACTTTGTAGTCTTTCGCGAATTCAGTAATCAATTGACATTTCTTTTTGTGGTCCAAAGCCATGCTTCCGTCAGAAACCTCAACCATTTCTATACCGAGGCTGTCAACGTATTTACGATACTTGTCAAGTTCTCCGCGCACGTAGCATGCTTCGAAAAGGGTGCCGCCCAAATACACCTTAATTTTCGCGTCGTGGTACAACTTCACTTTTTCCTTCACTTGGGTTGAAAACACAGAAGTTCCAAATCCCAGTTTCACTAAATCGATATATTCAGAACTGCTCGCAATCATGTCTTCAGCTTGACGAAGAGAGATTCCTTTGTCCATAACCATCGTAAGTCCGAACTGACGTTCTTTCTTTTCGCGGCTGGGCATGTGGCTTAGTTGAATGTTCATAGTTGCTAATTTTTTGCGAATATCGGTTAAATATACTTAGTGTGAAAATTACACTAACCCTAAGTCGCTTTTTAATTGAATGTAAAACGGTAATTGAAGAATTTTTGGATAATACTCCTCCAATTCAGAAAGTTGAGCACTTTCATTTTGCATAAGGTAGTGCAAAAGATCTTGTGCGTCTTGAATCTTTCCTAATTCGACCAAGTAAACTGCTCTGCGGTAGCCAATGTCTGGATTCGAGAGATGCACCAACGTAGCGTCGAGCATGGTTTCCAAGGCCTTCTCGTTGTTTCCTAATTTGAAAAACGCATCAGCCAGTGCCATCCATGTTTCTTCGTTTTCTGGAAATTCTTTCACTAATTTTTCTCCGAGTGAAATGGCTTCGTTGAATTTTTCCATCTTCACCAAGACTTCCATTTTGTAAATGGCGTAGTCAGGGTTCTTCGATTCAAGGTCTATGGCTTTATCCAAGAAAGGAATGGCTTCTGCCAATTTTCCTTGCAGGTCCATAACCACACCAATTCCCAAATAAGCGTCGGCCCAATATTCATCGGTTTCAATACTCTTGTGGTAGTAGAAAAGAGCTTTATCGTAGTCGTTCAACTTTTCAAAACACTCTCCAACGTGACAGAAGATAGGTGCTTGTGGGGGTTCGTAAACATACGATTCCTCAAGGACTTCTAGTGCTTCGGCGTATTTTTCCAACTTGAATAGCGCGTGTGCTTTGTTGTAATAAGCAGGTGCGAAATCGCTTTGAATAGCTAGACAATAGTCATAGGCTTCAATAGACTCTTCTGAACGATCGAGTTTTTGAAAAGCGTTGCCAAGGTTGTACCAAGCGGCAAAACTATACGGATGCTCGTCGATGAATTGTTGGAAGTAGATGGCACAAACGGCAGGTAGTCCGGCCAATTCAAAGCAGAAAGCTATTTCGTAAAGAAGGGTTTCGTTCTCTGGGCTGCGGTCGATTCCTTTTTTCAAGGTGTCGATTGCCTTTTCATATTGCTCGAGGTTCTCATACTCCAAAGCAATCTCTAAATACACATCGTCAATCTCTTCCTCCGAGCAAATCTGTAGCGCTCGCTTGTAATATTGAATGGCCTTGTTGTGCTCGCGCAATTGGCTGTACACAGCAGCCATGGTCAAGAGCATTTCCTCGTTGTTCGGCTCGAATTTCTCCAAAACCTTCAAGCGTGAAAGGGCTTTCGACAATTGACCAATGCCTGAAAGAAGTTGAACTTCTTTAATGATTAATGCAGTATTATCTGGAAACAGCGAATAGGCGTACTCAAGCGCCTTGATGGCTTTTTGATAGCTGAGGTTCGCTTGATATCCGTCGATGATAGCTTCGAGTTGTTCAACATCGAAGTAGTATGATTCATTTTGCTGAATCATCTGCTCGAAACGCGAGATAAGGTCTCCTGTGTTGTGGTAATCTGATGGGTCTTCGCTCATTGAGTAATTTCAGAGTTCAAGTCAAAAATAACCAATATTTCGCGGGGTTTCCGATTAATATTTGAACACGTAATACACGATTTTGATGTATTCGTTGAAGGTGGTAATGAGCCCCGCTTCGAAGGTCCACCACGACTCTGCCTTAAAGTCCTTGGTTTCAGTACCGAAGAAGTGCACCAGAATTCCTTTTTCTTGGAATTTCTCTCCGAAGACCATGCTCATTCTGCGCAAATGAAAGTCGCTGCTGACCACAGAAATTTCCTTCAAATTGTGATTTATACAATAAGTCAGGATTTCTTCCGACTCTTCAAAGGTGCTTGTGGCTTCTCCTAATTCGAAAACACGGAGTGAATCAACACCAGTTTCAATCATGCATTTTCGTGTCAGTTGAGCCGATGTCAGGTTCAATCCCATGGCGTGCATTTCATTCAAGGTGTCGCCAGCGCCGGTGCAAATAAATTGTGCAGAAGGAAATTCTTGCGCAAGCAGCGCAGCACCTTTTCCTCGCTCGTATCCGTTTCCACCTAAAACAAAAAATGTTTGGTTGGAAGGGGTAATGGCCTCCGATTCCGCTTCAGTAAGAAAGCGTCCAATGCCACTGAGTATTTCATTGCGGTAGATAAAAAATATAATGAATAGGGCAATCGTCCAAGCAAGAAGAATCCATTTCCAAACGCGATGAATTTGCTTCAGTGTGGGCAGTGAGCGGAAATAGGTATAGGTCTGGTTTTGGTGAATTTTCACACGATAATATTTACACTAAGATAATGTTTTCGCCGAGCATATTTGAATAGCTAGAAGGCGATTCTAAATTCAACGCTTCGTGCACCGCATCGAGCTCTGATTTTTTCATTTCGAAATTATTCTGATAAGCAGTCGTGTTGAACCATTCCGTCGCAGCAGCGGTAGATATTTCAAAGCGATTCGATACGCGGAAGATGTTTTCTTTGTCGCTCATGAAGGCTTCACAACGCTCATTCATCAACTGCAACACTTTTTGAATAGCGTCACTTTTTTGTGAAATAGCGTTGTTATTCGCAACCGCTACGAATCCGCACCACGGCGCATGAAACGTGTCTAAGAAACACAAATGTCCTTTTTTAACGGAAGGAATAGACGTGTATTTTTCCCAATAGAAATAATCGCTCTCGCGGTTTTTCAAACTTTGAATCGCGTTGTGCAAATTGGCGACTTCCACATATTGATCGTCGGCCGGATGAAAGCCCAACTGCTTCGCGTGAATGCGCGCCATCAGATGCGAGCCCGATCCTTTGCGTGAGATGGCGTATTTTCTAGCGTGACTTGAAGTGATCTTCGGGGTGTCTTCGTATCCGCCGTAAATGCCCCAAGTCAATGGAGTCTTGGTATAGACTTTCACAATACGAGCGTCGAGTCCGCGATGAAAGGCGCTGACAAATCCTTCCGTAAGCATGAGCGCCACATCTAAATCACCTTCTTGCAGCGCTTCGGTCATGACGCCGGTTCCTCCAGCGAAGTAGGTCCACGAAACTTGAATATTCAAGGCGCTGAAAACATCTTGCTCTAAAGCAAGTTGCCAAGGCAGGTTGAAGTGTTCAGGAACACCTCCAATGCGTAACGTAATTTTATCTTTCATTTTAGTAGCTGCCGTTCCACTTCCTTAGGAACCACTCAATGCTGAGCAACGACAAAAGTGCAACTAAAAGGGGCGCCCAATCTATGAGTTCTCTCACCTTTTTCTCTTCGAAAGAAACACTCGTGATTTCTTTTCTGTTCTTGATTTCGCTCACGAGGTCATCAAGCGCTGTTGCATTGAATCGTTTTCCGTTGGTGCTGGAAGACAATTGTTCTAACAACTGGAAGTCTGCAATTGTTCTTGACGTCTCTACTGAAATGTTGTTCACGCTGAATCCGCCTGACTTAGTGAACTCTGTAGTTCCGTTGAAAGCTTTGGCTGTGTACGAATAGGCGCCAGCAGGAAGCATTCCTGCGTTCAACTGATAACCGGTGTTGGAAGGAGAGAATTGCAGCGTTTGCGTTGAATTATCAGGATTCTTCAGTTCCATAGTCACTTGCTGATTTAGCACAGGCATGAAACTTTCGTCGTACAATTCTGCATTGAAAAAGACCAATTCATTTTCAGCGAAATTTTTTTTGTGCTGAATTCTGAATTTCTCTTTGTTTTCTTTTACACCAATGAATTGCGTGGCTTGTTGAATGAAATTGTTAAAGACTTCGTGCGATTCTTCCATCTGATACAATGCAACTTTCCATCTCCAAATTCCTTCTCCGCATAACACGGCAACGCGGTGTTCAGGTGTTCCTCCAAATCCCATAAGCGGAACATCGGTTGCAATCTTCCCAATGCGCTGATTGAGCAATGCTTGAACTTCGGGCGCTACGGTGTAATTTCCAAAAGGAACAGCCAACGGCGGAAGGAGAGGCAGGGCTTGTGCGAATTCATTCGAGAGTGAGAAATAGCTGAAAGAAGGATTCAGCGAGGCGTTGATGTCTGAAAGTTTGGACTGATATCCGTTCAGCGAGAAGCCTCCGTTTAACGCATTGAAGGCGTTGAAATCGTTCTGTGCACCGAGAATAAACCAACAAGGAATTTTCGATTTGAAAGCTTCTTGCACCACGTTGTTTCCTCTTCCACCCAACGACGGAATTTGATAGGCAATGAGCATGTCGAAATTGTTCACGTTGTCTGTAAACTCATCAACTGTTTGAACCGTCACTTCATAATTTTCTTGAAGGCGAAGCGCTTCGGCAATAGCAGTGATATCCGGATGTGGAGCGTTCGCAAGGATTAAAACTTTTTGTCTGTTGTCTATCACTTCAATGTAGACTTGCTCGGTGTTGTTTCGAACATTGTCTTCGTTGTCTATACTTTGTATGGTAAGGGTGTACGCATGAATACCAACCTGATCGGCTGGTATGGAAAATTCAACATTTTTGAATTCTCTTTCCGATGTGAAACTTACACTTTGAGAAGCCAATTGAATGCCGTTTTTCGAAACAGTGATTACGGTGCTGGTTCCTTGCGCTTTTCTTCCTTCCACATTTAATCGAATAGGGAAGTTGTTTCCGAGGTATGCTATTTTGTTCGCGCTAACATTCGAAATGAGTAGGTCGCGATGCAGAGTGGTGTCTCCCAGGCCAACAGTAAAGACAGGAATGTTGAGTTGTTTCAAGTTAGAAACCGGATGCGGACCTTTGTTGTAAAGTCCGTCTGAGGCTATAACCAACGCCGACAGATTTCTTCCACTGAAGCGTGCATCTAGTGCACGTTGCAGCTTCCCGAAGTGGGTAATCTGATCGGAAAAAGTAGCGTCGTTACCAGTTGAAACTTCGTCTCCGAAAAGCAAGGGAACCACTTCGTAATCGGCTCCTAGTTTTTCGGAAAGACCTTTCCAATTATTTAAAAAAGTTGTTCGAACCTCGTTCGAGTCTTTTGCAGAAACAACAGACTGACTGTTATCTAATGCCAAAACCACAACAGGTTTTTCAACGCGTGTTTCAATGGTTTCAAGAAGCGGTTGGAACAACAAAAGAACAAGCAGCGATACCACTAGGAATCGCATACTTGCTAAAAGAAATTTAAATTGAGTTGACCAAGACTCTTTCGATTTTCCGAAAAAGTAAAGGGTTGTGGCGTAGGCCAATCCTACCCAAACACAAAGGCTCAAAAGCCATGGAGATGCTTGAGTGATTAAGTGCGCCATAGCTTACATGTGCATACCACCGCAAACGTGAAGCGTTTGTCCGGTTACATATGAACTTAAATCAGATGCTAAATAAAGTGTCGTGTTTGCAATATCGGTCGGTGTTCCTCCACGCTTCAATGGAATGGTGTTTCTCCATTCTTCAACTACTTTCTGATCTAACTTTTCAGTCATTTCAGTTTCAATGAAGCCAGGAGCAATAGCGTTGCATCGGATGTTGCGAGAACCCAATTCTTGCGCAACGCTTTTCGTGAATCCGATCATACCTGCTTTTGATGCAGCGTAGTTCGCTTGTCCAGCATTTCCGGTAACACCTACAATAGAGGTCATGTTAATGATTGAACCACTGCGTGCTTTCAACATGGGCTTGATTACCGCTTTCGTTAAGTTGAAAACAGATTTCAAGTTTACACGAAGGACTTCATCCCACTGCTCTTCGCTCATACGCATAAGCAACGTGTCGCGTGTGATACCAGCATTGTTCACTAAGATGTCAACGGTTCCGAATTCAGCAACCACTTCGTCTACCAACGTTTGTGCGGCGTTGAAATCCGAAGCATCGCTTTTATATCCTTTTGCTTTCACGCCTTTCGCAGCCAATTCGGCTTCGAAAGCGCGCGCTTTTTCGTCAGATGATGCGTAGGTGAATGCGATTGTAGCGCCTTGATCGGCGAACACTTCAGCGATTCCTTTTCCTATTCCGCGAGATGCGCCAGTAATGATAGCGACTTTTCCTTCTAATAATTTCATGATAAACTATTTTTACAAATCTACTGCTTCTGCTATTAATTCAGCAATGTCTTTCACTGCAATGGTATGCTCTTGTTCGAAGTGCTTCACGCCATCGGTCATCATGGTGTTGCAAAACGGACATCCGGTTGCAATAACGCTAGGCTTCACAGCCAGCGCGTCTTCTGTGCGTTCAACATTTACTTCTTTGTTTCCTTTTTCGGCTTCTTTGAACATTTGCGCACCACCTGCTCCGCAGCACAAACCGTTGGTTTTGCAACGTTTCATTTCAACCAATTCCGCGTCAAGTGCTTGAATGAGTTGTCGTGGAGCTTCGTACTCTCCGTTTCCTCTTCCGAGGTAGCACGGATCGTGGAAGGTTATTTTCTTTCCTTTGAATTCCCCGCCTTCAATTTTCAATTTCCCTGTATTCAATAATTCTTGAATGAGTTGGGTGTGGTGAACCACTTCGTAATTTCCTCCCAATTCAGGATATTCATTTTTTAATGTGTTGAAGCAATGCGGGCAACCAGTTACAATCTTCTTCACTTCGTAGGCATTTAAAACGCTTATGTTTTGCATGGCCATCATTTGGAAGAGGAATTCGTTCCCTGCGCGCTTCGCTGGATCGCCGGTGCAAGATTCTTCAGAACCTAAAATCGCAAACGAGGTGTTTGTGTGGTGAAGAATTTTTGCAATGGCTTTGGTGATTTTCTTTGCGCGGTCGTCGAAACTTCCAGCACATCCCACCCAAAAAAGCACTTCGGGTGTTGTTCCTTCGGCCATGCAATCGGCCATTGTACGTATCTTGAAATCCATGTTATTCGAATTATTCGTTGGTCCAGTCTGCACGGTTCATAGCACTCATAGCCCAAGGCGCGCCGTTGTTCTCTACGTTGTTGAACATAGAAGTGATGCTATCGGGCGATTTAGATTCTTCCATGATTAAATATCTGCGAAGATCTACAAGCACTTCCATTGGGTTAATGTTAATTGGGCAAGCATCTGTGCAGGCGTTGCAGGTTGTGCATGCCCATACTTCTTCTTCCGAAATGTAATCGCGAATTAAACTCTTTCCATCATCTACCCAAACACCATTGTTCGCTGCTTTCGCATTTCCAATTTCTTCCATACGGTCGCGAACGTCCATCATTACTTTTCTTGGAGAAAGTAATTTTCCTGTTTGATTCGCGGGACAAGCAGAAGTGCATCTTCCACATTCGGTGCACGAGTATGCGCTAAGAAGTTGGGTGCGTTTCAAGTCTGAAACATCTTTCACACCGAAGCGGGTGAATTCAACCGGTTCAACAACAGCGTTCGGATCGAGCATAAGCTTCACCTCATTGGTAACTGCTTTGTCGTTCGATAAATTTCCTGGCGATTGCAACTTGCTGAAATAGGTTGTTGGAAAGGCGAGTAGAATATGCAAGTGTTTTGAAAAGGATAAGTACACAATGAATCCGAGAATGCCCACGATGTGGAACCACCAACAGAAATGACTAATTCCCTCCAAGGTTGAAGTCGAAAATATTTTCAAGAAGGGTTGGGAAATTTGACTCACCCAAAATGAAGGCACACGAGCCGGTGTTGCGTTACGAACGGTAAGCAGACTATCGGCAGCGTTCATAATTAAAAACGCCTTCATCAAAAGAATTTCAGTGATCAGGATAATGTTTGCATCGCGCTTCGGCCATGTTTTCATTTCAGCAGATTGGAAGCGTTTGATTTTTCCGAAGTTCCTGCGGACAAGAAAAACCACGCACGCAATAATCACCAATCCGGCAAGCACCTCGAAGCCATTAATTAGCAGTCTGTATGCCCCGCCAAATCCAATGAATGAGCGGTGTTCACCTGTAAGACCATCGATAATTATTTCAATCAACTCAATATTGATAACAACGAAACCAACGTAGAGAATAAGGTGCATGAGTGCCACAAACGGACGTGAAAACATTTTCCCTTGTCCGAAAGCCACGAGTATCATGGTTTTTAGGCGCTCGCCTTTGCGGTCTGTTTCAGGACCTTTTTGTCCAAGAAGAATGTTACCTCTTACAAACTGATATCTTTTGAAGATAAAGAATCCGGCCACTGCCAGTAACAACGCGAATATGATTTGAGAGATCATAAATGATTTCGATTTTATATTGAAGAATTACTTACCACCTTTTTCCTGAATCATTTGGTCAATGATTTTCCGCATATCTTCTAATTCAGTTTTAGAGAACTTCTCGGTATCTCGTCTTCCGAACATAGAGAATCCAACATAATTTTTCGGGTGATTACGCATATCGTCTAGCAGTAAATCCAAGCTATGCGTGGCATTCACTAATTCGTTGTGCAGGCTATCGTTGTTAACGAGCTTACCAAGAGTTCCCTGTCCGCTGTTTACTTTCGTCATAACCGATTCAAAATGTCCCATGGCTTGGTCTACTTTGTAGAGGGTAGTTGTTAGTCGAATGCGAGAAAGCGTGTCGGTGAATTGGGTAATGTTTTTAATGGCTTGGTCAATACGATCGTTGTTTGCTTTAAGCGTATTGGTTAGTGATTGGGCGTTACTAATAATTTCAGAAACTCTTCCGCCGTTATTGGCTATGAGAACATTCAAATTCGCAGAGGTCGCCTCTAAATTGTTCATGGTTCGTTGCAGTGAACTGAATAGGGAAGGAAGACCTTCCGCGCCAGAGTTGTTCAGGGTTCGTTGAAGGGTAGCAAGAACACTATCTACACTTTGAAAAATTTGAGTCGATTTTTGTTTAATCGGATCAATTTCATTTTTCAAGGTTTCAGCAAGTCCTTTTTCAACGGTAGCAATCAGGGTGTCTCTCGAGTTTGCCATAACGGAACTATCGCCCATGACGATTTGAATAGCTTTTCCACCAAAAAAGTCGGAGTCGTAGATTTTTAATTGAGAGTCTTTCGGAACAGCCACATCGGCATTGTTCAAGACCACCTCCACCACAAGTCTTCCAGAACCGTTTGATTCGAGCTCGATGCTTTTTACAATTCCAATTTTGAATCCGTTGATAATTACAGGGCTAGATACGTCCAATCCTCCAATCTCATCATAAATGGCGTAGTATCTTGTTTGAGATGAAAAGATATTTACGCCTTTTAAAAAACTCACTCCAAAATAGACCACCGCTAAAATCACTATGACTACAGCGCCAATGACTACTTCGTTTCGTGCTTTTTTACCACTCATTTCTGAACTTTTTTAAGGGCTTCCTCGTTACTAATTCGAATGCCATTTTCGAATGCCACGACAAAGGCTCCGCTGAATCCAGCATCGCGAAGAATTTTTTGATTCTTCTTTGCGTCGTCTAAACTTCGAGAACATCCGACAATGTACTTGTGAGTGCCGTTGCTAAGGTATTCCTCAATTCTGTCTAAACCTTTAAATTGATTTGATTTTTTTTGAAGAGGGACAGCCGAACTAATGATTTGCACTTTGAAGGCTACCTCTTCAGCGGGGATGTCTTCCCAAATAAGTCCTTCAAAGGTGTTTTGTGTTTTAGGTTGCTCTGCAACCTCAGTAGGTGTGTAGTCATTTGTAGGTTGAATGTTGAAAAGTTTGCTCTGGTAATCAACGAAAGCGCGGTACACAGCAGAACTCAATTCTTCTTTCGCAGCTTTGCTTTGCAAATAATCTTCTTCCTTGTGGTTCGAAAGGAATCCCAACTCGATGAGAATGCTTGGCATGTTGGTGAAGGTTATAACATAGTAGGGAGCCTGTTTTACGCCGCGGTCTTTTCTTCCCAATTTCACAAACTGATCTTGAACGTTTTTAGCAAGGAGAATGCTTTTGTCTTGGTATATGTTTTCTCGCAGACTTAAGGCAATGTAAGTATCTGGATTGTTCGGGTCGAAGCCGTCGTAATCTTTTCCTGCATTGCTCTCGAGGTAGATCGAGGCATTTTCACGCATAGCGTTGCGTAAACTCTCTTCCGATTTGTGCAATCCCATAACAAAAGACTCTGAGCCAGAGGCTTCAGCATTCGGATTGGCATTGCAGTGCACGCTTATAAAAAGGTCGGCGTTGTTCGAGTTGGCAATCTCTACCCGGCGCTTCAGGGTAGGGAAGGTGTCGCCAGTTCTTGTATAAACCACTTTAACATTGGGGTAGTTCTGCTCGATGAGTTTACCCACTTTAAGGGTTACTTCTAAGGCGATGTCTTTTTCTGAAGTCTTGTATCGTCCTGTTCCCAAGGTTCCCGGGTCTGTTCCGCCGTGTCCGGCATCGAGAACAACAATAAATTTTTTATCCGTTGTCTCTACTTTCTTCGAAATGCGATACGCCGATCCCAAAGTGAAAACAAGTGCAACAAAAAAAATGTACACTATTTTTTTGTGCATCTGCTGTAAGGGTTTATTATCTCGAATGTTTAGCATAGCTTTGACACGTAAACGCAATTTAAACAAAACTATTTTTCTTTGTGAAGGCATGAACTTCCGACGCGCTCTAATTTTCACGTGTGTGGTGTTGATAAGCTCTTTATTTAACACCCTTTTCGCGCAGTCTGATTCATTGTCGCCAATGCCTGTTGACACCTTGTATTTTTCTTCGGAAGAACAAGAAATGGAAGAAGTGCATTATTTCGGCAAGGATAGTACCGTTATGGATTTGCTGAATGATCGGGTTTATTTGTACGGTTTGGGATCTTATGTTACTTATGACGATCTAGAGCTGAAAGCCGGATTTATTTCCTTTTCATTAACAGACAATATAGCATTCGCTAAAGGTTTCAAAGATTCGCTGGGGGTGTATACAGGCAGACCTGTATTCCTTCAAGGAGAAACTTCGTTCGAAGAGGATTCTCTCGGTTACAATTTTAAATCGAAGCGTGGTATTAGCTACGGAGTTCGCACCGAAGAGTCAGAAGCGTATTTGCATACTGCTATTTCCAAAATGCAGGTAGACAAAACCATTCACATTCGTAAAGGGAAATTTACAACCTGCTCCAATCCGAATCCGCATTTTCATTTTCAGCTTACTAAAGCCATTATTATTCCGGATGAAAAGATTGTCAGTGGCCCACTTTATCTTCAGTTTAGAAAAGTGCCAGTGCCCTTGGGCTTGCCGTTCGGATTCTTTCCGAATAAAAAGGAGAGTACTTATGGAATTCTTATCCCGGGATACGGGAATGGACGGGATAAAGGATTCTTCGTTCAAAATCTCGGATACTATTTTCCAATTAACGACAATTTAGACACGAGACTCTTGTTCGATATTTATACAGGAGGGTCGTGGAGTGTGAAGAACATTACGAACTACAAAAAGCGTTACAAGTATCAGGGGTCATTTAATGTTTCAAGAACGATTAACAAGACTGGATTTAAGGAGTTGCCAAATTATTTGGAACAGTCGACATTCAATATCCGATGGACGCATACGCAAGATGCAAAGGCGCGTCCAAATGAATCGTTTAATGCCAATGTGAATTTGGGTAGTTCGCAGAATTTTAGGAATAATCTGAACGCTACGCAACAAGATTTCTTAACGAGTACGTTTAACTCTGCTGTTCAATGGTCGAAGTCTTTTCCTGGTAAACCTTTCTCCTTGGCGCTTTCGGCGAATCATACGCAGAACACACAATCGCGATTGGTTCAGGTAACCTTACCATCGGCAGCGTTTAACGTTTCTCGGATAAATTTATTGAAGAAGGTTTTTCCTAAATCGCCAATAGGAATCAATGCGTCATTAAGCGCAGAGCAGCAGCTATCGGCCTACGAGCAACAATTCGGTCAATTAACCACAAGTGAATTGTTGAACAAAGCTGCAAGCGGTCTTCGCATGAACAGCACGGCTAGTACCTCTTGGAAATTAGGGCCGTTCTTGACGTTAAATCCGTCGGCAACTTTCACGGGTTATGGAGCATGGCGTGTTGTTTCTCCGAATGATGATACGCGTTTAGATACCTTGGGCGGGTTCCGAGCAGCGGGAAATTGGTCGACGCAGATTTCAGCAAATACGCGTATATATGGATCGTTCGTTCGGAAGGGCGCAAAGAAAGTAAAAGCGTTGAGGCATATGATTCAGCCGAATGTGGGATTCTCGTATACCCCATATCAGAATTTTCAGCAGTATGGTTATTATGGAGTAGATGGAGCGTTCTTGGGTTATTCGCCGTTTGATGCTGCGCGATTCGCTCCAACCAGTTCAGCGCAAACTGCGAACATGAATTTCTCTATTAATCAGAATGTCGAAGCAAAGGTTCGCGATGAATCTTCGGCGAAAGTGGCTTATAAAAAAGTAAAGATCATTGATAGCTTTAAGACGAGTGTTTCGCGGAATTTCATGGCCGACTCGCTTCAGTGGAGTAACCTAAGTCTAACTGCATTTACAACAGTTGGAAAGTTTTTAACCTTGAACTATTCTTCAACATACAGCATGTATGATCGCGATTCATTGGGAAAGAAGATAGATACTTTTTTGAAAGAAGCCGGAAAGCCATTGGCTCGCATGGAGGGAACCAATTTGGCTGTGGGAATTGTCATGCGAAGTAAGCAAGGCACTTCCAGTGAGACTTCGGCGCAGACACCTGTAAATCCAGCTATTACTCCTCAGCAACAAGAAGTGCTTTCCACCAACCAAGCGGGGCTTATTGATTTCAATGTGCCTTGGAACTTGAGTTTGAATTACAATTTACGATTGAGCAAGAACTGGTTGGTTGCGCAGCAGCGCGACAGCACTATTTACACCCAAGCCGTAACTTTTGTCGGCGACGTGGCCTTTGCGAAGCGTTTGGCGTTGAGCTTCAATGGCGGATATGATTTCAACGCGAAGGAGATGACTACAACGACTTTGGGTTTACACGTAGATCTTCACTGTTGGGAGTTAAGCGCGAACGTTGTTCCATTCGGACTTCGTCAGAGTTATTACATTCAATTGAATATTAAATCGTCATTGCTGCAAGATCTGAAGTTGCAGAAGCGTGGGAATTTGGGAGAGGATTATTTGCTCTATTAGAGCAAGAATGCCTGAAAGGCGAATGTGCGAAGCACGAATGCGCGGAGCGCGAATGCTTCTCGAAAATTAAAATTCTATTTGTAATTCATTTGAGCAAATCGAATTGCACGCTGTCTGTCTTGCAGTGTTTCATCGAAAATTGCATGAATGTCATCATCATTAAACGGGAAGTCAGCAAAGTGGCTTTCGTTTTTAAACTTTACTTGGAAAGAATGAAGTAGAATACGGTATCTATCGAAATAGGCCATTTCATTGATGTATTTAGATGAGTGTTGGTTTCGTCCGATTTTGTTTTGATTTTGGATACATTTCAAACAGACATTATGAATTTTCGAATAAGCCACAAATGAAATAAAGAACACATTATGTGAAATACTTATAGAGCAGAATTTACACCTATGTCGAGAGACTTTAGATGGCAAGGGATTTGGCATGTACTGATTGGAATAATTCTTTTTCAATTCAGATGGCACCTTATAAAGTGAGGAAAAGTCAAAATTCAAATTAGTTAATATCGTTTTTATTACGACCGATCTGTTTTCGATGTATTTTTTTCTTTCTAATTCTTGAATGATTTTTCGCTGAGAATCTCTTTCGCTGAGACCGTAGAAAAAGAAAAAAAGAATAGAGCCAATACCTGCAATAATCGAAAATGTAAAGATGGCACCCATGTAAAACCGAGTTCTTTTATAGGGGGCATCATGTGCAACGCTTCCTGGAAGTCGCCGTTTATAGGGCTGTATGTAAGTTCCGTCTTCCCTCTTGTATCCGCTAACGTTGACAGAGTACGAGGATAATTGATTGCCAGCGTATTCATATTCATTGCAACTTCTTACACTACCGAAAATTGAGAAAGGCAGGATTAGCCAAATAAATGATTTGAAAAAAGATTTTGTCCAAATTCTAAGAATTGTTGAATTCATTGAAAGCGTTGATGGTTTTATCTAATGTAAAAGAATAGAAGTTCCATAAATATTTATGTTATGAAAAAATAATACTTTTGAATTCACGAGAAATATTGCCACTTGTAGCCTCCAACACTTTTCCTTGTGCCTTTGCAACATTTAGATATATTGCTTGTTGGAATTTTATATAGAGTCGAGGCTTCTGTGATTGTGTCAAATATTCTAATTAGGTTTCCATTGAGGTCAAATTGAGAAATTTTCTTTGTGTTCTTGCGGGAAATAGGTTCGATATTAACATTTTCAGGGAATTCGTCTGTGAACCTCCACGCAAAGCCGCCGATTAATAAGACTGATTTTTGACGGTGGCAACATTGACCAATACTAGAAGAATTTGTATTTAATGCATAGCCGGCAGAAACAGCAGAAGGCCATTTTCTGATAAAACGTCCATCTGAGTGATATTGATTAACCGCTTTAATAGTATTATCGCTGTATGCGGATATGTTGGAACAATCTTGATTTTCTTCGTAAGCCCGCCACTGAAAACCACCGCTACTCTTTTTGATGAATTTGGCGCAACTTTGAATGGTTTTATAGGATATTCCTAAAGTCTCACTAGCTTCAATTAATGCATTCCAAGTTTTAATATACTTACCGCTTAGATCATATTGATTGACTTTTTTATAAGCGTTCCCTCCTAAGCCTCCTCTATGAATGTTGTAACCGATTGATTCGTCATTTGTCTCGAGGCTTGAAATTAGTTTTATTTCAAGATCGTCTAATTCGCTGTATGAACTCGCGAATTGAATTATTTCGAATTTAAATTTTTCAATCCCATGTTTCTTTATCGCCTTTGTTATTAATCTCCCTGAACCTATGTATTTATCATCCAAATTATTGGTGGCGTGCTGCCCAATATAAATTTTGCCATTAATCAGATTAGTTGTTCTGTATATGAACATGTGTTTTTTATTGATCTTTCGAAAATTTTTTCGAATCATTTCTTTCTCCCATGTCGATTTAATTCTATTGCATTTATTGCAGCCTTTTCCGACTAAATGCGCATTGGGTGTCTGCATGAAATTTGATTTACAACGGATGCAAAATATGTTCAATTTAGTTTTCCTGTCTACATATCCTGTTTGGTTGTAATTATACAATTGGGGATGAACAATTTTAGCTTTTTCAAGAAAGTCTTCAAACGATTTGGTTTTTTTTGTTGTAATGAGGTCTCCTTTGCACAACTTGCATCCTTTTCCTGCGAGGTGATTACTCGCACTAGACTGATTTACAAGGCCATGTTTTGGACAGTAATAACTAATTTGATTATGCGCACCTTTGTATAATGTTATTGTGTAATCGTATTTGTCACCATGAATTTTTTTCGCATCAGTAACAAATTGACTTGTACTTTTCTTCATTTATCACATATTATATTTTGTTATTTCAAAATCACAAATGATAATTATTCATCTAGAATGCATCGCACTGAAGTTCCATTTCCAAAAACACCCCCAGTTTTTTGAAGTCGAGGTCCGAAATTATAACCAATTAATACGCTCCAAGCGTTATCAATGTTAGAGATTTCACTCGTCCACCATGAACTAAATTTATTGCGGCCGTCAAATCCTGTTAATATATCGCGATAGCCTGCAATTTGTAAGTCAAAACTAGTGTTTTTAATTTGGGCCCCATTAAATCCATTATTGCCGATGAAATCACAGAGGTATTTGAAGTCCAAGAAATTTGGGATTCTAAATTTTTTTGGTGCGAGCCCCCTTGGGTCATTAACCGCAAACCAATTATAAAGTTTGCCATAAATACGGCCTAATGAGTCGGAATTTTCAGGATAACACCAGGCAGGCTCATTTTTGCGCCAAGCTTCAATCCAGTCTCTTGAATTCGTTATTTGTGGGATTGGTTCTCCATTTCTAAAATGTGAAACATTGAGATTTTCTCTCATCCATGTTTGGGATCCAATAATTTGAAGGGAATAGCTGTTACCGTCGAAGTCAAAAGTGCTTTGTGCTGATGACGATGCGGTCATTAAAATGATCAAAGCAATAAGATTTACAATAAGTTTGTGATGGTATTCTATCACAAGGTATTTTATTTTTAGCATGCGTTTTTTTATTTTTCTTTCAGCTGTATGGTATTGCCCTAATAATAAATAGATTCAAAGCTTGGAGCAGCAGGGCTATTGAATTTGAAGAAAAACCCATAAAGCAAAAAGAAGTTGAAAATAAAGTTTATGGGCCGATAATTCGAAAGCAAGTCGTTTTTTTTAGGGATTTACATGACCTGATGTGCTTTTTATTGAACCCTCCGGACCGCTATCGTATTTTCCGTTATAATATACTTTTAATCCTCCAACAGACTTGATCGAACCTTCTGGTCCTCCGTCATATTTTCCGTTGTAATAGATTTTAACATTTCCTACGCTTTTTATATTTCCTTCTGGACCGCCATCATATTTTCCACAGTAGTAAACCATTACGCTGCCAATTGATTTGACATTGCCCTCAGGACCGCTATCGTACTTCCCATTGTAATAAATTTTGTCTCCCGCAATCATTGAATATTGAAAATTTCCAGAGTGGGAGTTAATTGAAAATTCACGTCCGTCCTTATCTTCCCAAGTAATTGTAATTCCTTGGCTAAATGTTAATGCAGGTAAAAGAATAAAAAGAAGAATGATTAATTTTCTCATAGATTTTTATGGTTTTTTTTATTAGATCAATTGTTTTTTTATAATTGCAGTTAAAAGTAATTAAAAAGAAAGTTGACGGTTTGATTGTTCAAAACAATTCTTCCATACCCCGGATAGAAGTGGAAAGCCTTTTAGCGAAGCGAGAAGCTTGGAACGGATAGCCGGAAAAAGGTCCTAATCTGTCTTCGACTAATGCCTTTCAGGCGAATGTGCGAAGCACGAATGTCTGCGACTAATGTTACGAAGTAACGAATGCCTTTCAGGCGAATGTCTTCATTTAAAGTTAAGAGAAGTTAAGAGAGGGTAAGAGAAGGGAAGAATGATAACGCAGTTCCAATTATGAAATAGGAATTACGAAGTAGGAATAAAATCTACGATTTTCAAATTACGTAGTTGGAATAACGAAGTTCACAGGTGAATTCTAGGCTATTTGCTTTCTTTCAAAACCATATCGATGGTTATAGCTCCGGAAAGTATGGCAATTTTGTTTTGCAAGTTGGAATAGCTCGGGTCAATAGTCACATTGTATTTGTCTGCTGATGTGAAAATTTCTTTCATAGCTCCGGCCCACTTTTTTGAAATAGATCCAATTTGATTTTCCGAAGTGTCTGTAATTGTAAAATTCCAAGCTTTCCAATCGCCGCTGATTTCGGCAATGAGATTTTCAGCGGCATCAAATATTTTAAATGAGGGTTTAAATAACTTGAACTTTTGTTTGATTGTTCCTATTGTATTTCCCTGTGCGTTTTTAATAACAATTTGAGACATTAAGAAAGTCCATCCGCGGGAAATGGAAGCCTCCAGTTCATCATTGGAATTTCTTATTTCGAACAGAAACGGAAGCATAGCCTTATTCAACAAAAGCCTAAGGACTTTTTGGCCCGCAGTAAGTTTTTGTTTTATCGAACCAATGCTCTCGCCTTTGTCGTTATATACCTGATATGCATTTTCAAATTTAAAGAATTGCACTTTTTCATCGATGAAATAAGTGTTGGATTCGAAAAAGGGAGTAGTCATTTTATTTATGTTTTACAGTAAACGAGGTTCGGTTCTAGGCTTAATACATTAAACTTTTTTTCGATGAATTAACCCATCCGGCTTGGTTCTCATATTTCACGAAAAATATTTTTAAATCAGCTTGATTTTCATAATCTACGAAGTAAACCGTTTTTTGTGACTGGTTGGAATACTGTGTGAAAAACCACTTGCCGTCATTGTTGCCGGCCTGATTTTCATAATCTACTTTATACACTTTTAAGTCAGCTTGATTTTCGTAGTTCACAACAAAAACTTTGACATCGGCTTGATTTTCATAATCAACTGAAAATACTTTTTGAGCATTGATTGCCCCACATGCCAACAGCAATATTGAAAGGGATAAAATTCTTTTCATGTTTTTTGTTTATTTGACCTTTTCTAGTTGGAATTCCGGCTCGTTACTTCCTGTGCAATTCGTTTTCTTATCGCTCTTATTTATTGTCAGCGTATAAGTCGGCTTTGACGTTTTTCCATCGCTTAATGCACACTCAATTTTAACAGCGGTTGTGTTGTCTGATATAATTTTAAATGTTCCTTCATAATATACTCTGCTCTTGTCTTCAAGATTTATTTGCTGCAAGCTAACAGTATTGTCTTCTTTAATTAGGAACTTGTAGTCGATAGATGGGACAGAAATTTTATTTCCGTTTATGACCATGTCGTCTCCGAATTTATTTTTCATGAAATACCCGGGTTGCACACCGTGGTAATTGCCTAACAAGTCGGAAGCGAGACTCGCAGCTTTTTGTTGTGTTGCATTTTCTGATCGGGCCGCTGACGAATTGTTTGTTGCATCTTGGTTATTGCCTCCGCAGCTTGAAAGTGATAGGATAAGTACACCTAGGAATAATCGTGAGTTTTTGATGGTTAACATGGAAATAATTATTTGTTGAATTTAAAGATAGTATTTAAATCCTTCAGTTGATTTTTATTCGGTCACATTTCTTCCATACCACTGATAGCAGCCATGTCTGCGACGAATGCTACATTTAAAGTTAAGAAAGGTTAAGAGAGGGGAAGATGTCTTCGACGAATGTCTTTGACTAATGTTACGAAGTAACGAATGCCCTGCGGGCGAATGTCTTCGACGAGGGCAATTAGCATTGCGAGGGTCCTATGGACGAGGGTTTAACAACGAAGTTCCAACAACGAAGTTCTAACAACGTAGTTCAAATTACGCAGTAGGAATAACGAAGTTCACAAATAGTTCTGCGTTACAAAATTGCAATGATGAATGCAATGACCCACAATCATGAAGCCGATGGCGCGAGTGGAGTAGGAGGTGTTGTTCGCTTTGGTCAGAGGAGGATGCTCTAAATAAGAGATGACGACAGAGTTCTATGAATATTAATTCTATCCATTTTGCCCTGTCGCCACTTAATTGTAATGAATTTTACTTGTTCAATTTTCCAAGTCGAGCAGTAGTTTTTACAGTTGTTATTTTTTGATTTTTATGCATCGAACCGAGAAACCTAGTTCTCTTGGTTCTGAATAGGTTTCAACAGTGTTTTTTTCTGCCTCTAAGTAGCGATCCCAGGAAGAATTTTCATATCCAATTCCAGTTCCTTCGGTCGAAGTCCACCATCCACCACTTGTAGTAAGTCCTGCAAAAGTTCCATCTGCTAGACAAAATCCTCCGGGCAAACCATTAAAACCATTCGGTACTGTTCCATTTCCTTTTTCGTTCCAACCTGTTGCACTTTTTAGTTTTTTACCTGCCTCCATAATTCCTCCACAATAATCAACAAGTATTTTCCATTCTGCGTCGGTTGGTATTTTGTATCCATTGGGGGCAAGTCCTCTTTTATCGTTCACAGCAAACCAATTATAAAGTCGACCGTATTTTTTACCATTTTCACTTGAAAAATTATAAAAGCACCAAGCGGGTTTGCCTTCTTGACCTGCCTTTTTCCATTCTTCGGCTGTTTTAGCTTGTGGGATTAATTCACCATTTCTGAATTTGGCGGTATTAAGGTTCGTAGCAGTCCAAATTTGTGTGCCAATTTTAGCTTCTTTAACAGGCGTCTGAGCCAAAATAGTAAGGTTTAATACTGAGAAAAGAAAGAGTAGCAATTTTTTCATATTGTTATATTTCTCTAAAAAAAAACCAAGAAATGTGCCAAATCAAATTTAGTTGCCGTCTCATTTTGTCTTATTGGCCGCGTCGTCAAATCAATTTGATATTCCTGAAGGCAGAAATGGAAATAAAAAACTAGAGCCCTTAATAATTCTTCTTCACAAAATTGCAATGATGAATGCAATGACCCACAATCATGAAGCCGATGGCGCGAGTGGAGTAAGAGGTGTTGTTCGCTGGGGCTTGGAATTGAAGCATTTCAGGCGACATGTATTTGAATAGAGCAATGGTTGACTTGCGGACGAGCTCGAATTCAGCAATTAATTCAGCAAGGCTCTGATTCATTTGTTTCGAGTTGTCTATGTAGTCGTTCTCGTTAAATCCAGGAAGAGGCGTGTTGTCGAATCTTGAAAAACGCAAAGCGCGATAAGCGAAAATGCGTTCGCATTCAATGATGTGCTTGAACACTTCTTTGGTTGTCCATTTGCCAGGAGCGTATGCAAAGTTTTCTTTTTCGGAAGGGATGGAATTGAGAATGTCTAGTGTCGCATTTAAATCCACTTCCAACGCTTCTAGCAAGTCATTCGATGGAATAAGTCCGTAGTAATAGTGGAAGTATGTTGGAGCTTCGGAGTAAATGGTTTGGTTGTTCATGATGTGATGTTGTTAGGCAAAGAATTTGTTTCCACTACGTTGATACATCCCGAAGGGACAGGTCCACCACGTGGATACATCCCAAAGGGACAGGTCCACTACGTGGATACATCCCGAAGGGACAGGTCCACTAGGTGGATACATCCCGAAGGGACAAGTCCGCTATGCGGATACATCCCGAAGGGACAGGTCCACTACGTGGATACATCCCGAAGGGACAGGTCCGTTTTACGGATACATCCCGGAGGGACAGGTCCGCTATGCGGATAAATCTTTTAATTATAAAAGATGAATATATCCTGCTGCTACTGTAAGTAAAACCAACAATGCCGTTAGCAAAATGTACGTCCATTTAACAAGCGGAGTTAGGACAATGCGGCCGGCGTTTTCGATGTGCTGATAAACATTCAACGATGCGCGCAAGTAGTAGAAGGCTCCGATGGCAGAGGTGATGATCATTACAACCACCAATGCGAAATACTTCGCTTCGATCAATTGTGCAATGACGAAATACTTTGCAATGAATCCGCTAAACGGAGGAATGCCTGCCATTGAAAGTAGCGCTGCAGTGAAAGCAAATGCCAATACACCGTTTCTTCTGTATAAGCCTTTCAACGGATTTCCTTCCAAGGTTTGTGTTTCTTTAATTACACCGAAGGCAATGATTCCGGCAATGCTATATGTGAGCAAGTAGAACAACAAACTCAACAACGATGCATTTCCAATTATGGTAGACAATAAAAATCCTGCGTGAGAGATACTCGAGTAAGCCAACATGCGCTTCACGTCGGTTTGCCATAATGCTGCTGTGTTGGAAGCAATAAGCGTTACCGCAGCGATAACCCCAATGGTGTAACCATTGGCTTCAACATAAAATTGAAATGGACCTGTGAAGAGTTTGAACAACGCTACCATAGCAGCTGCTTTCACTATGGTTGACATGAATGCGGTGATCCATGTTGGTGCACCTTGATAAACGTCTGGAGTCCAAATGTGGAAAGGTGCTGCTGAAATTTTGAAAAGGAATCCAACCAAAATCATGGTAATTCCAACATTCATAATGATCGATGCGTCTTTTCCTTCTTGAATGAAATTCGAGATAACTGCTAAATCGAAACTTCCAGTTGCGCCGTAAACCAAGGTGATTCCGAACAACAAAATAGCAGATGCCACAGAACCCAAGATGAAGTACTTGAATCCACTTTCGTTTGAAGCCAAATCGTGCTTCTTGCTCGCCGCCAAAACATAAACAGGAATACTTAAGATTTCAACCCCTAAGAATAACATAGCCATGTTTCCGAAAGAAGCCAAGAGTCCAGCACCGCAAAAACTGAATACCACCAAGGCGTACAGATCTGTTTTTCCTTCGTGTTGTTTGAAGTAAGACGAAGAAAGAATAAACCAGAAGAACAAGACTACAGCGAAAACGCCTAAAGCCAAGTTCGCTCCGTTCTCATACACCAACATGGTGTGGTTGAATGGCGTCTCAACGGTGTTCCAATCGGCAGCAATAAAGCCAACCAACGTAGCCAAGGCAAGAAGTATAAATGGGAGAACGTATTTCTTCAGGTTTAGAATGTCTAAAACCAAAACTCCAATTCCCAATAATGCGGTTAATAATAACTCTTTCATAAAATTAAATTCCAGTAAGTTGAAGGCCTTTGTGAACAACGTCGAGTAACACACCCGGATAGACACCAATAGCAATTGTAATAATGACAAGAATGGTTAACACCATTTTCTCTGATGCTGTCATTTCAGCAAACGCCAATTCAGCATTGTGCTTACCGAGCATAGTGCTTTGAAACGCACGCAACATATACACGGCTCCGAAAACAACGGTAAGTCCAGCCAATAGCGCCATTACGATGTTGTGACTCCCCACGCTTTGAAGCAACAAGAATTCACCAACAAATCCGCTTGTTACAGGAAGTGCGACAGAGGCCATAACAATAACGAAAAACAAAAAGGCAAATGCCGGATGCTTTTCACGAAGTCCACCCAACTTGTTGAAGTGGTCGTGTCCCACACGCGATTCAATCATATCTGCAATGTAGAACAATCCAACCGCAATGGCTCCGTGAGATACCATCTCAATCAATGCACCTTCATAAGCGGTATTTCCATTTGCTAAAATTCCAAGCGCAATCATGCCCACGTGAGCAATAGAAGAATACGCAATTAACAGTTTGAAGCTGGTCTGATTCAACGCCACAAATGAAGCGTAGATGATGCTAATCACGCACAACCACATGGCCCAGTCTGCATTCGCTGCTCCAGCAGGAACCATAGGCATGGTAATGCGAAGTAATCCGTAAGTGGCCATCTTCAACATAACTGCTGCAAGCAACATGGTACCTGCTGTAGGCGCTGCCTTATAAGTGTTCGGCTGCCAAGTGTGAAAAGGGAAGATTGGAATTTTCACTGCGAAGGCAATGAAAAATCCTGCGAATACCCACACTTGCTCGTGCTGTGAAAGTTTCGATCCAGCGGCAATCATGTCTGAGATTAAGAAGCTGTCTGCGAACTGACGAACATACAACAATGAGAACAACATGAACAAAGAAGCGAAGAGTGTGTAGACGAAAAACTTCAACACAATTTTGCTTTTGTTTTCAGCGGTGCTCCATTGTAGAATAATGAAGTAAATCGGAACCAATGCTGCTTCGTAACAGATGTAGAAAAGGAACGAGTCGTTCGCAAGGAAAGCGCCCATCATGGCAGACGACATGAAAAGGATTAACGAAAGGAATGCCGATTCGTTGCGCATTTCATGCTTGCTTGCTACATGAACAATGAATGGAAGAAGGCATGCATTCAACAACACCATTAAGATGCTTGTTGCATTTATCGAAAGTGCGAAGTGTGCGCCAAGCGGAGCAATGTTGCCACCATCGAATTCAAGAATTTCTGTTTTTCCGTATGAAACGGCAACAGCGGCACCAATGGCAACAGCTGCGTTGAGTAAAGAACCGACCCATGCTAATTTCTTCGATAAATCAGATGATAGGAACATCATCAGTCCGAAGAAGGCGGGTATACAAAGTAGTGCGAGAGTTAACATAGGTGCTTATGCTTTAAAAATCAATCCCAATAAAATAATTAATCCAACGATGAAGGTGAGCAAGTAACCAGCGATGTGACCGCCGTGTAATCTTCTTGCCAATGCACCAACACCTTCAGCAGCTGTTCCAGCCGCATTAACGATTCCGTCAATAATTTTCCATTCAACAACTGTTGCGAATGCATGTCCGATTGCGTTAGCAGGTTTCTTAAACATCGCTTCGTACAACTCATCGAATCCGTATTTCTTATTCAGAAGTTTGTGAATAGGAGAAGTGATTTCGTTGTCTTCTAAAACCGGAGTAGCCTTCGCAATGTAGATGTTGTGTGCTACGTAAATCATTACTACTGCAATTCCCATTGTAGCTAACGCCAAGATAATTTCAACCGTAACCGACATGTCTCCAACTGCAACAAGAACAGGTCCTTCAAGGAAATGATCTAAAGCGTGTGGGAAATGAATCGCGTGTCCTAAGGCGTGAGGGAATCCAATGAATCCGCCAATGATAGAAAGAACAGCCAATACCCAAAGTGGAAGGGTCATGGAAGCTGGAGACTCATGCAAGTGATGTTCTTGCGCGTGTGTGCCTCTGAACTCTCCGTGAAATGTCAAGTAGTACATGCGGAACATGTAGAAAGCTGTGCATGCTGAAGCAATCACCAACAAGATAAACACAGGCATGTTGTGTTCCATGGCATGCGCCAAAATTTGATCTTTCGAGAAGAAACCAGCGAATGGGAAAATACCTGCGATAGCGAGTGTTCCAATTAAGAAGGTCTTCTGCGTTG